>DDSO01000038.1 GCA_002343425.1 Brevundimonas sp. UBA2388 | reverse complement strand
GGGCCGAGGCCTTCGTGCGCGGGGTGTTCGCCGGCTATAGCGCGAATGGCGAGGATGAATGGCCGCTCACTGAGTACAATCTGAGCGACGTCTTTTCGGCGCGTATGGCGGGGTTGATCCGGCGGGACCGCGCGCTGGCGGAGGACGATCTGCCTTATCTGGACGCGGATCCCCTGTGCCAGTGCCAGGACTGGGGAGAGTTCCGGGTCGAGTCCGTGCGGATCATCCACATTGCGAGGATGCCCGGACGCAGGGCGGATGTGACCTTCACCAATTTCGGCCAGCGGGAGACGACGAGGCTTCAGCTGAGCGGCGATCCGATCAGCGGCTGGCGGATCGACGATGTGCTTACGCCGGGTCAGCCGGGACTGGCAGAGCAGCTGGAGGATTCGAACCGGCGGCGGGAGGCGGGTCTGCCCGCCCTGCAACGCGACTGAGACTTGCCAGCGCCGGGGCGGGCCGGGATATAGTCGGGGCCAGACCGGAGGTTCCCATGCGCCTGTCCCTGATCGCCGTCGCCGCCTGTGCCGCGCTGGCCGCCTGTTCGTCGCCCGAGGGCGAGGCGACTGAGCCGGCCGACGCACCCGCCGCCCTGCCGCCGGGTCGTCCGGCCATCTATGAGGCCGCGCGCGTCGGGCCGGAGGAATTCGTGCGGGCCCTCTACGCCGTCCACGCGACGCCGGGGGCCAGTATGGGAGAGCCGCTGCAGCCGGGGCAGGATCCGATCTACGACCGGATGCTGAACGCCATGATCGGCGCTGATTTCGCCAAGGCGGCGGGAGAGGTTCCGACGCTGAACTATGACCCGATCTGCGACTGCCAGGACAGCGAGGGCTTCAGGCTCGATTCTGTGACGGTGACGCAGTCGGGGCCGGCCGCGGCCGAGGCGGCGGTGGTGTTTACAAACGCCGGCGAGACCAAGCGGCAGACGCTGAAACTGGTGAAGGAGGGGCCGATGTGGAAGGTCTCCGATGTGCTGGTTCCGGGGCGGCCGGCGCTGACCGAACAGCTGATGGCGGCGATCAGCTGAGCAAGGCGCGGGCAGCCGCCGCGTCGGCGTCGATCTGCAGCTTGAGCGCCTCGAGGCCGTCGAACGCCATTTCGCCGCGCAGGAAGCCGACCAGTTCGGTCTCGATGGTCTGGCCGTAGAGGTCCTCGCTGAAGTCGAACAGCCAGACCTCGAGCAGGGGCTGGTCGATCTCGAACATGGGACGGACGCCGAGGTTGGCGACGCCGTCGATGACGCGACCGTCGGGCAGACGGGTGCGGGTGGCGTAAACCCCGTAGGCGGGGCGCATGTAGTCGCCCATCGCCACGTTTGCGGTGGGGACGCCGATGGTGCGGCCGCGCTTGTCGCCGTGGATGACCTCGCCCTCGATGGCGAAGGGACGACCGAGGATGGCGGCGGCGCGGGCCATGTCGCCGGCCTTGAGCGCCTCGCGGACGCCGGAGGACGACAGTTTCAGCCCGTCGCCGTCATCGATACGGTCGACCACGGTGACACCGAAGCCCAGCGCCTCGCCCTGGCGGCGCAGGCCCTCGGCCGAGCCGGTACGGCCCTTGCCGTAGGTGAAGTCGAAGCCGACGGCGGCGTGGCGGATGCCGAGGCCATCGACCAGAACCTGCCCGACAAACGCCTCGTCGGTCATGGCGGCCATGGTGGCGTCGAACGGCAGCAGGTGCAGCCGGTCGACGCCCAGCGGGGCCATGGCGCGGGCCATCTGGGCCGGTGTCATCAGGCGGAAGGGGGCGGCGCCGGGCTGGAACCAGCGGCGCGGATGGGGGTCGAAACTGACCACGGCCAGCGGGGCGCCGAGCCGGTCGGCGGCTTCGCGGGCCCGGGCGATAACCGCCTGATGGCCGCGATGGACGCCGTCGAAGGCGCCGATGGCGACGGCGGCGCCGCGAAGCCGGTCGGGCAGGCCGCGCCAATCGGTGACGATCACGACCAGGTCAGTCCTTCGCGGGGCGCCGGCGGCGGGGGACGCGGACCAGGGCGACGCCGTCCATGACCCGCTTGTCGTCGACGAAGCCCTCGCAATCCAGCTCGACGCGGGCGCTTTCCGGATCGACGGATTTGACGCTCACGCGGACCAGGACGGTCTCGCCGATCCGCACCGGCTGATGGAAGCCGAGGGTCTGGGACAGGTAGATGGCGCCGGCGCCGGGCAGGATGGTGCCGACCACGGCCGAGCCGAAGGAGGCCGTCAGCAGGCCGTGGGCGATGCGGCCGCGATAGGCGGTCTTCGAGGCGAAGGCCTCGTCCATATGCACCGGATTGAAGTCGTCCGAGGCCTCGGCGAACTGCTGGATGCGCTGTTCGGTGACGAGGATGTGGGTCTCCGCCGTCATGCCGACGTGGAGTTCCTCGAGGATGTAGCCGCCGGAGGGGTGTTTCGTGACAATTTCGGTCATGGCCCGGCCTTAGCCTGAATCGAGGGTGGTCACCACGTCAGATCGAGGGCGGCGTAGCGGGCGTATGTCGTCTCGGCCTTCAGCAGGTCGGCCGCGCGGGCCGGATCGAGGCGGCCGTCGGCGCCCCGTGCGGCGTCGCCGTGGATCCCCTGGGCGATGAAAAGGCAGTCGAGCGCCTGTTTGTTGGCGCCGAGCACATCGGTGACCACGCCGTCGCCGATGCACAGCACGCGCGACCGGTCGACCGGACGGCCGAGTAGCCGTTCGCCCTCGGTCAGGGCCAGGCCGTAGATCGGGTCAAAGGGCTTGCCGGCCATGGTGACGCGGCCGCCGAGGCTTTCATACAGGTCGGCGAGGGAACCCCCGCAATAGATCAACCGGTCGCCGCGCTGCACGACGCGGTCGGGGTTGGCGCAGATCAGCTCAAGGCCGCGGGCGGCGCCAGCGGACAGGCGGTCGCGATAGTCCTCGGGCGTTTCGGTCTCGTCATCGACCGGGCCGGTGACGGAGATGAAGGCGGCGTCGGCGGCGCCTTCGGCGGTCTGGAGACCAAGGCCGTCATAGAGAGGCCAGTCGCGATCCGGGCCGATGATCCAGGCCGGGCCAGGCGCGCGCTTCGCCAGCTCGTGCCGGGTCGCGTCGCCCGAGGTGACGACGGCGCGCCAGCTGTCGCGCGGTACGTTCAGGGCATCGAGTTGGACGACCACGCCGGGCGCGGGGCGCGGGGAGTTGGAGATCAGCACGACATGGCCGTGGTCGCGGTTGAACCGGCTCAGGGCCTCGCAGGCCTCGGGCCAGCTTTCGCGCCCGTTGTGGATCACGCCCCAGACGTCGCAGAGCAGGAGGTCGTAGCCGGCGGCGATGTCGGACAGGCCGGAAAGGGCGTGGGGGAGGGTCATGGGGGGCTGATAGCGGGTTCGGCCGCACGGGTGAAGGCGGAGCGCGCCGGAACACCCCCTCGTTCCCCGCGTTCGATCTCCGGGGCCAGAGGGAGAGACGATATGCGGTCCATTCTGACAATGACGGCGGTTGCAGGTTGCGGGCTGGTGCTGACCGGGTGCGCGACCATGGGCGATGGATACGCCTCGGCCTGCGAGCGCGACTATGAGCGGAACCGGCAGTATGCGACGGGCGCCGGGGCGGCGCTGGGCGCGGCGGTCGGGGCGGCGGTGGCCGGTCGCGACAACCGCGAGGAAGGGGCCGCTATCGGCGCCATCGCGGGGGCGCTGATCGGGCGCGAACTGTCCGAGGAGGACGATCCCTGCGGCTATGGCTTCGGCGGGTATAACCGCGACTACCGCTACGGGCGGGAGCGGGTCTATTGGCGGGATGACGGACGGCGCCGGTAGCGCGTCGGCCCTATCCCATCCGCCGCCGGTGATCCGCGCTCCGCAACGTCGAGCGGATGAAGTCGGCGGGCGGGTCAGTTTCGGCCAGCACGGCTTCCTTGATGGCGCGGGGTTCGCCGAAGAGGTGGCCCTGGCCCATGCTGACGTCCAGCTCGAGGATGTCGACGATCTGGCGCTCGCTCTCGCATTTCTCGGCGATCAGTTCGATGCCGTAGCGGCGGGTCAGGCCGGCGAAGTCGGCGGCGGAGATGTCGCGCAGGGAGGGCAGGGCCGAGGCGCCGTCGAGGTCGAGCAGCTGTTCGATGAGCAGGTCGGCCGCCACCTTCATGAATTTCACATCGGACCGCTGCAGGTCGGCGAAGTCGAGGTCGAGGGTCTGGACCTTGTCGATCGAGAAGCGGAAGCCGAGGTCGGCCAGCTTGGCCATGTTGCGGGCCTCGACCGCGCCGCGGGCGTCGAAGGTGGCCTGGCCCAGTTCGAAGATCAGGGCCTGGTTGAGGTCGCGGTTCTCGCTGAGGAAGTCGAGGAACTGGGGGAAGAAGGTCTCGTCGCCGAGCGAGGACAGGGCGACATTGCAGAAGACACCGACCTTGCGGTCCTGACGCGCCAGACGGCGAACGATCTGGGCGCAGCGGAACAGCAGCAGGTTGTCGATGGCGGGGACCAGACCCTCACCCTCGGCGACCGAGAGATATTCCGCCGGCATCATGACCCGGTCGTCGGCGGCGCGCAGGCGGGTGAAGCTTTCGTAGAAGATGGTCCGGCGCTGGGGCAGGGAGACGACCGGCTGGAGGTAGAGGTCGACCCGGTTCTCGGCCAGGGCCTCATGGATCGTGGCCAGCAGGACGTTGGACTGTTCGCGGTGGCGGGCCTCGTAGGGATTGGTCGGGGCCGGCTGGGCCGCGCGCTGTTCGAGGGTTTCGCTCATCTGCTGGATCAGGGTCTCCAGCATGCGGACCTCGCCCGAGAGCGCCTCGGTGGAGGTCACGGCGCCGGACTCGATGGCCTGGGCCAGTTCGGTGAGGGCGCCCTGTGTCGACTCCATGGCGTCGGCCAGCAGCCGATGGGCCTCGCGAACCTGTTCGATCTCGTTGCGCAGGGCGGCCTTGTCGGCGCGGCCGGTGATGGCGGCGTGGACGGCGACCAGCAATCCCATGGTGGCGATGGCCCCCGCTGCGCCCGCGCCGGCGCCGAGGCCCGCGCGCCACACGAAGGCGCCGACCGTCAGGGCCAGGAAGAGGTAGCCGAAGAACAGGAAGGCCTGGGTGAGTGCGCGCATTGGAAACGGATGGTCCGTCTTCCCGGATGGAATCGCCCGAGTATCGGGGTATCAGAGCTAAACGCCTAGCGTTCGTGCACGGATTCTCCCCACTTCTTCGAGGTTAACGATGGAATTGTTCGATCTGAGCGGCAAGGTCGCGATCATCACCGGCTCCTCCAGGGGCATCGGCAAGGCGATCGCCGAACGGATGGCGGAGCACGGCGCCAGGGTGGTCATCAGCTCGCGCAAGGCCGGGCCCTGCGACGAGGTCGCCCAGGCGATCAATGCGAAGCACGGCGAGGGCCGGGCGATCGCCATCCCGGCCAACATCGCCTCGAAGGAAGACCTGCAGCGGCTGGTCGATGAGACCAAT
Organism: Brevundimonas sp. UBA2388; assembly: GCA_002343425.1. GTDB lineage: Bacteria > Pseudomonadota > Alphaproteobacteria > Caulobacterales > Caulobacteraceae > Brevundimonas. The sequence continues at coordinate 27,130 of DDSO01000038.1, read as the reverse complement.
GCCGCCTTCGGCAAGATCGACATCCTGGTCTGCAACGCCGCGACCAATCCCTATGCGGGGCCGATGGCGGGGATCAATGACGAGCAGTTCGGCAAGATCCTGCAGAACAATGTCGTGTCCAACCACTGGCTGATCCAGATGGTCGCGCCGCAGATGCTGGAGCGGAAGGACGGGTCGGTGATCATCGTCTCGTCGATCGGGGGGCTGCGGGGCAACGCCCTGATCGGCGCCTACAACATCTCCAAGGCGGCGGACATGCAGCTGGCGCGGAACCTGGCGGTGGAGTGGGGCCCGTCGAACGTGCGGGTCAACACCATCGCGCCGGGCCTGGTGCAGACCGACTTCGCCAAATATCTGTGGGAGAACCCCGAGCTGCTGAAACAGGTCACGGACCCCGCGCCGCTGAAGCGGATCGGCCAGCCGGACGAGATCGCGGGAGCGGCGGTGTATCTGGCGGCGCCGGCTTCGGCCTATATGACCGGCCAGACGCTGGTGGTGGACGGCGGGATCACCATTGCCTGGTGAAGACGGCAAGCGCGTGGGTTTCCGCCAGGACATGATCTGGCGGCTGGAGTCGGCGGCCTTCGCCGGCTTCATCGGTTTCATGCGGCTGCTGGGCGTCGAGCGGGCCTCGGCCCTGGGCGGCTGGTTGCTGCGGACGCTGGGGCCGAAGACGGGGACGCAGCGGACGGTGATGCGGAACCTGCGCATCGCCTTCCCCGACATGCCGCAGGCCGGGCGCGAGGCGCTGGCGCTGGCGCAGTGGGAACAGACCGGCCGGGCCTTCGCCGAGACGGCGGTCATGGACATTCTGGTCAAACAGAACCGGATCGAGGTGGTCGGGCTGGAGCGGCTTCACGCCATTCGGGACAGCGGCCGGCCCGTGGTGTTCGTGGGAGGGCATTTCGCCAATATCGAGACCCTGGCGGCGACCATTACCGGCTCGGGCGTGCCGTGCCAGATTACCTATCGCGCGGCCAACAACCCCTATGTCGACGCCCAGATCATCGCCGCGCGGTCGCGGTACGGGGTGAAGCTGTTCGCGCCCAAGGGCGGCGACGGGGCGCGGGAGCTGCTGGCGGGGATGGCGCGCGGCGAGTCCGTGGCCCTGATGAACGACCAGAAATTCTCGGAGGGGCCGGAGGTCACCTTCTTCGGCCAGCCGGTGAATGCGGCGCCGGGGCCGAGCCGGCTGGCGCTGCGCTTCGGGACGGTGCTGCAGCCGATGTCGGTGGTGCGGCTGCCGGGGGTGCGGTTCCGGCTGACGGTCTATGAGCCGATCGAACTGGAACCGACGGGCGACCGGCAGGCCGACATCGCGCGCGGCGTGCAGGCGATCACGCGCTTCATCGAGGACCGGGTGCGGGAGAGTCCGGTCGACTGGTTCTGGGTCCACAAGCGGTGGCCCGACCGGGTCTATGCAGCGCTGGAATCGCCCGTAGCCTGATCCGCGGCGCGGCGAAGAGGGCCCTTGTAGTTCGACGTGTTGGAACGCCGACGGTCCGGGCCAAAATAGCCGTCGGTCTTCACGAAGGGACGCGGACGGAAGATCACCGCCTGGATGCGGTCGAGGATGGCCTTGGCGGTGATCGGCTTGACCACAAACTCCGTCACCCCGGCGTCGCGCGCCTCAAAGACGCGGCTCTTCTCCGAATGACCGGTCATCATGATGATCGGCAGGTAGGGATTGGCGGTGTCGGGGCTGTTGCGGACCAGGCGGGTGAATTCGACGCCGTCCAGCGGGAACATGTTGAAGTCGACGATGGCCAGGTCGACGGCTTGTTCGCGCAGGATTTCCAGCCCGGCGGCGCCGTCAGAGGCTTCGCGCACCTTGCGCACGCCGGCAGACTGCAGCACCGCGGACGTGATCGCCCGCATGTGCTGGTTGTCGTCGACCAGCAGAACCTGGAGTGCCTGAAGAGATGACATAAATCGGGGCCGTGCCGGAATCGGCGGGAGGTCGGTCAATTTAAGGGGTGAATCGTTATCCGTCCATGACCGATCAACGTTCAGTCAGGCGGGTAACGGGTTACGCACGTTCAGGTTTTCACGAGCAGCGATGGATCGAGATTGCGATCACGCCACTTCATGCGCCAGCACAGGTGGGGTCCGGTGGTCCGGCCGGTCATGCCGACACGGCCGACCGGGTCTCCCCGCCGCAATTCCTGGCCCGCGGCCACGTCGAGGCGGGACTGGTGGAGGTAGGCTGTAATCAACCCCTGGCCGTGATCGATCAGGACCAGACCGCCTTCGAAATGCAACCCTGGCTGGGCAAGCGCGACACGGCCGGCGGCCGGCGCGCGGATCACCGTCCCCTGCGGCGCCGCCAGATCGATGCCGTAGTGGGGCCGCGCCGGGGTGCCGTTGAGGACGCGCTGGCTGCCCCAGCGGCTGGTCACGCGGAAGCTCTCGAGCGGCCAGTCGAAGCCGTCGCGGAAATGGTCGGCGTCGATGCGGCTGGCGAACCCCTCGGTCTTGACCAGGATCTCGCGTTGGATGCGGGCCAGAAGTTCGGGGTCAGAGGGTTCGACGGTAGAGGGCGGCAGGCCGTTTACGCTGGTGCTGGGGAACCGGCCGCGGGCGATGTCAAGCGTGCGGCCGGTGCTGCGACCGTCGAGGCGGGCCTCGATCTGGACNNATCTGGACGCTGCCTGCCGCGTCGCGGTCGAAGCCGATGATGAAGGCGCCGTCGGCCGAGGCGGCCGTCAGGGATTCGCCGTCGACGAAGATCAGGGCGCGGGGCCATGTGCGGCCGAGGGCATGGCCGCCCTGCACGAAGCGGCCGGTCAGGGTGAGGCCTTCGTCTTCCTGCGCCTGCGCCGCACTGGCGGCGAGCAGGGCGCCGGAGCCGAGAACGACGCTCCGGCGGTTCAGGATCACGCGACCTGGCCCAGCCGCTGGAAGGCTTCGTCGGGGCCGGCATAGGCCTCCTGCAGGCTGACCGACCAGTAGCGCAGGGTCTCGAGCGGGATGGATTTGCCGCTGACCGCGCAGGTCACGAAGCGGCCGGGCTTGAGCACGGCGAACTCGCCGTCGCCGTAGTGGAGTGTCGCCTTGGCGGTCTGGGTCTTGGGCATGGTCGCAGGCTAGCCCGCGGTTGTAGTCCGCGCCAAGGGCTTCGCGCCTAAAACAGGTCGCCCTGGCCGGGCGGGGGCGCTTTCGGCCTTGGCGCGGGCGATGGTTTCGGCCGAACGGGCGGCGGGTCTCCCTCGCCGTCGATCCGCGCGCCGCGCGATCCGTCGGCGAAGACGAGGCGGACGGCCTGACCGTCCTGCAGGCCGGCGGCGGCGGAAATCATGGCGCCGTCCTCGCTCTCGACGCGGGCGAAGCCGGGCTTGGGGGTCTTCGGGTTGAGGCCGGACAGGGCGCGGGACAGGGCGGCGAGGCGGGCCGTGTCGGCTTCGAGCCGCCGGGGAAGGGCGTCGAGCCGGGTTCCGATGGACTCAAGCCGCGCCGCGCGCTGGTCCAGACGGCGATAGAGGGGCTCGGGCGACAGGCGGGAGAGGGCGCGCAGCAGGCGGTGCTCATGGGCCTTCACATTGGCGCCGAGACCGGAGCCGAGGCGGGTCGAGACGGATTCCAGCCGGTCGCGGCGCCGCTCCATGGCGCGGTCGAGCAGCGCAGGCGTGAGGCGGCCGGTGACGCCGACGAGGGCGCGTTCGTGCAGGGCGACATTGCGGGTCAGGCCCGAGGCGAGGCGGCTGCCGGCGTGGTCGAGCCGCTGTTGCGGCAGGGCGAGGACGTCCTCCGGCCGGGCAGGCAGGCCGCGGGCGGCGGCGCGCAGGCGGGTGCGGCGGTCCTCGAGGATACGGCCCCCGGCGCGGGCGAGGCGGCGTTCGAAATCGGCGACGGCGTACTGCAGGTCGGCCAGCACGGGCGTGGCGATCTCGGCGGCGCCCGTCGGGGTCGGTGCGCGGCGGTCCGAGACGAAGTCAATCAGGGTGGTGTCGGTCTCGTGCCCGACGGCCGAGATGATCGGGATGGACGCGGCGGCCACGGCGCGGGCCAGGGCCTCGTCATTGAAGGCCCAGAGATCCTCGACCGAGCCGCCGCCGCGGGCGACGATGACCACGTCAGGGCGCGGAACGGCGCCACCGGGCGTCAGGGCGTCGAAGCCCCGGATGGCGGCGGCGACCTGGCCGGCGGCGGCGTCGCCCTGGACGACGCAGGGCCAGACGATCACGCGGCACGGCCAGCGTTCGGCGATGCGGTGCAGGATGTCGCGAATAACGGCCCCGGTCGGACTGGTGATCACCCCGACCACGGCGGGGAAGGTGGGGATTGGCGTCTTGCGGCCCGGTTCGAACAGTCCCTCGCCGGCCAGTTTGGCCTTCAGCCGCTCGAGCTGGGCCAGCAGGGCGCCGGCGCCGGCGGCCTCCATGGTCTCGATGACGATCTGGTAGGACGAGCGGGCGGGGTAGGAGGTGATCTTGCCGGTGACGATGACCTCCAGCCCGGACTCGGGCCGGACGCCGAGGCCGCGGACCGACCCCTTCCAGATCACGCCGTCGATGGCGGCCTTGTCGTCCTTGAGCGTCAGATAGACGTGGCCCGAGGCGTGGTGATTGACCTTGGAAATCTCGCCCCGCAGCCGGACATGGCCAAATTGCTCTTCAAGCGCGCGCTTGAGAGCGAACGACAGTTCCGAGACCGTCCGGGGCGGATTGTTGTCCCGCGCGGGCGCTGGCGGTTCGTCAGCCGGGCCCTCGAAGACGTAGGAGTCGTCGCTCATGGGGGCAGGGTAGCGGGGCCCGAAGGCGGGGGGAATGGGCAAGGGGAACGCCGGCGCGGGGCGGGGCGACCCCAACAGGAGGGCGGGTCCTTCCGGGCGGTCAACGGCTGGCGAGATGAAGGGATCAGTGCTTGTCTATAACAAGGTACCTTGCGATAAGTAGGTACCTTGTTATAGATAGTTCCGGTCGCGCTCCGGAGCTCCGGGCTTCCGGGGGCGTTGTTGGGGGTCAGGCGCAATGAAGGTTCGAAGCTGGGCGGCGGCCGCTCTGGTCGCCCTTGCTGTTTTCGCAACGGATGTTTGCCGGGCGCAGCCGGCGACACCGCAGTCGCTTTCAGAGCTCGATACTGCCGTCGCTGAGGTACTGGCCGACGCCCGCGTTCCCGGCGCCGCCCTGATCGTCATCGAGAACGGGCGTGTCGTTTTCCGCAGAAACTACGGCGTTGCGGACCGCGCCACACAGGCCCCCGTTGTCGATGGGACCGTGTTTCGGGCCGGCTCGATCAGCAAGAGCTTCACGGCGATCGGGGTGATGACGCTGGTTGAGGAGGGTCGCCTCAGTCTGGACGCCGAGGTCGCCGACCTCCTGCCCGATCTTTCAATTCGCAATCCCTGGCGCGGGACCGATCCGGTCCGGTTGGTCCATCTGCTGGAACATACTGCGGGCCTCGACGATATCGCTTTCCGTCACTACTGGCTCGAAGGGAGGGACGTCCCGCTCTCCGATGCGGTCGGGTTGTACGGACCCTACCAAAGCCGCTGGCGTCCAGGAACGCGAACCTCCTACAGCAACGCCGGCCCGATCATGGCAGGCCGGGTGATCGAGACTGTCAGCGGCGAGCGCTTTCAGGACTTTATGGCGCGGCGGCTGACCACTCCGATGGGCATGACCAGCGCCTCCTGGACCCTGACACCAGAAATGGCGGTCAGGCTGTCCAGGAGCTATCGGGCAGGTGACCTGACCGAGGAGCGATTCATGGACATCCCGGGCCGCCCGAGCGGCTCGTTGAACTTGACCGCGAGCGATCTGGCGCGCCTGCCGTTGCTCATGCTCGGGCGCGGGACGCTGGACGGCGTGACCNNCAGCAACGCGGCGCGCGCGGGCCTGGATTACGGATACGCACTCGGCAATGTCGCCGATACGCAGGGCCGTGTGGTGTTCCATGGGCATGACGGCAGTATCGACGGGTTTGTCGCAACCTATGCCTATGCCCCGCAGATCGGCGCGGCCTATGTTCTGATGGCCAACAGTCCCGCCGGAGAAGTGCTGGACGCGGCGGGACTGGTGCGACGCTATCTTGAACGCCAGGTCGCGCCCCCTGTGGTCGTCGCGCAGCCGATCTCCGAGCGGAACCGGCGCGCCTGGGCAGGCCAGTATCAGACCATGACACCCCGCCGTCGCCTCCTCGCGGCTCTGGTCGGCCTGACCCAGTGGGAGGGGGCTTCGTTCGAATCCGACGCCCTGCTGTTCAAGGGGCGACGTTGGCTGCATGTCGGCGAAGGTCTTTTTCAGGCCGAAGGCGACGCCGCGCCGGGCCTGGCGATCATCGAGACCAGCACGGGGGTGCGCATCCAGTCAGGCATCGGTGCGCATCGTCGGGTTCCGGGGCCGGAGATGTCAGCGAAGATCGCCTCGGTGGCGCTGTTCACATTCGGCCTCTTGAGCGCACTGGCCTATGCCTGCCTGTGGGCGCTGAGCGCCCTCATGGGCCGGCTGAAAAGCCGGGGCGGGCTGGCGCTGCGACTTTTGCCGTTCCTCGCCATCCTGTTCAGCGCGGCTGCCGCGCTCGCCCCGCTGGCTCTGTTGGCGACGGATGATCTGACGGTGCTGGGCCGCCCATCCGTCGCGGGGTGGAGCATCTTCGCTATTTCACTCGCGGCCCCGATACTGGCGGTCGTCGCGCTGGCGAAGGGCGTCACGCCCCCCGGCGACGCCAACCGGGTCTCCCGTATTTTCGCGGTCTCCTGCGCACTGCTGGCGTGTGCAGCCTGTCTCTATCTTGCCTTCCACGGCTGGATCGGACTGCGGATCTGGAATGCCTAGGCCGGCCGGGGTACGACGCTCCGGCCGAACCCGCTGGAACTCCCCGCCCGCCGCCGTCATTGTCCCTGCATGGCCGACCCCCGCAACACCGATCCCGAAGACAGGGACCCCCGCGAGCGCGAACTGGGGCGGCGCAGCGACGGGCCGGCGATGAGCCCCTGGCTGGTCATCGGGTCGCTGCTGCTGCTGGGCGTCGTGGTCTATGTGATCTCGGCTGTCCTCTGATTACCGGCTGTGACTTGACCGCCTTCGCAGTCGCGGTCATTGCGCCCCTATGAATATCCTGCTGGTCGGATCAGGCGGGCGCGAGCACGCCCTGGCGTGGAAGATCGCCCAGTCGCCGCTGACGCGGCGGCTGGTCATCGCGCCGGGCAATCCGGGCATGGAGAAGCTGGGCGAGCTGCGGCCGATGAAGGTCACCGACGCGGACGGGCTGTGCGCCCTCGCCCGGGAGATCAAGGCTGATCTGGTGGTGGTGGGCCCCGAGACCGCCCTGGAGGCCGGACTGGCCGACCGGCTGGCGACGGCGGGCATTCCATGTTTCGGACCGACGGCGAAGGCGGCTCAGCTGGAGACCTCCAAGGCCTTCTCCAAGGCCTTCATGGAGCGGCACGAAATCCCCACGGCGGGTTTCGGCGTCTATGAGCGGCTGCATGAGGCGCGGCAGGCGCTGACGGTTTTCAAACCCCCCTATGTGATCAAGGCCGACGGTCTGGCGGCGGGCAAGGGCGTGGCCATCAGCCCGACCAAACGCGACGCCGAGGGCGAGATCGAGCGGATGCTGGGCGGCCGGTTCGGCACGGCCGGGGCGCGGGTGGTGATCGAGGAGTTCATGGACGGCGAGGAAGGCTCGCTGTTCGCCGTCTGCGACGGGACGCGCGCCGTGCTGCTGGGCGGGGCGCAGGACCACAAGCGGGCCTATGACGGCGACCTGGGCCCGAACACGGGCGGGATGGGCAGCTATTCGCCGGCGCCGGTGTTCACCCCCGAGTTGGTCGAGGCGGCCGACCGGCTGGTCGTGCAGCCGGTGGTGGCGGCCATGGCGGCCGAGGGCATGCCCTATCGCGGGGTGCTGTACGCCGGGCTGATGGCGACGGAGGACGGGCCCAAGGTGGTCGAGTTCAACGCCCGCTTCGGCGATCCGGAGTGCCAGGTGCTGATGATGCGGCTGGACGGGGATGTGGTGCCCCTGCTGCTGGCCTGCGCGCGGGGCGACCTGACCCGGGCGCCGCTACCGGCGTTCCGGGACGAGACGGTGATCTGCGTAGTGCTGGCGGCCTCGGGTTATCCCGACAGCCCGCTGGAAGGCTCGATCATCCGCGGCGCCGAGCAGGATTTCGGCCCACATGTGCAGGTCTTCCACGCCGGGACCCGCCGTCGCGCCGACGGCCAGCTGGCGGCGGCGGGCGGCCGGGTGCTGAACGTCTGCGCGCGCGGCAAGGACATCGCGGAGGCACGCGCACGGGCCTATGCCGTGGTCAAGAAAATCGACTGGCCGGGCGGGTTCCACCGCACGGACATCGGCTGGCGGGCGCTGGAGCGGAACGCCCCGACCTGAGTCCTCGGGTCAGCCGGGCGCGTAATAGGTCGGCGAGCCCGGTCCGACCGGAAGGCCGAAGCCGAACACCCACAGGAAGAACATCGCGGACCAGGCAAGGGTGAAGAAGATCGAATAGGGCAACATCATCGCGATCATGGTGCCGATGCCGACATTCTTGTCGTAGCGCGTGGCCCAGGCGAGGATCAGGCCGAAATAGCTCATCATCGGGGTGATGATATTGGTGGTGGAGTCGCCGATCCGGTAGGCGGTCTGGATCACCTCGGGCGAATAGCCGATCAGCATCAGCATGGGCACGAAGATCGGCGCGGTCAGGGCCCACTGGGCCGAGGCCGAGCCGATCATCAGGTTCACGAAGGCGCAGATGGCGATGAAGCCGATGAAGATCGCCGGGCCGGTCATGCCGGTATTCTGCAGGAAGATCGCGCCGTTGACCGCCGAGATGGCGCCGAGGTTGGACCAGTTGAAGAAGGCCACGAACTGGGCCGCGAAGAAGACGATGACGAGATAGAGTCCCAGGGTCGACAGGCCGGACGCCATGCCGTCGATCACGTCGCGATCGTTCTTCACCGTGCCGACGACCTTGCCGTAGGCGACGCCGACGGCGAGGAAGAAGAGCAGGATCCAGACCGCGAAGCCGGTGAAGAAGGGCGAGCGCAGCCGGTCGCCGGTCTCGGGATCGCGCAGGACGCCCCATTCGGGCAGCAGGGTCAGGGCCATCAGGCCGAGGATGGCGAGCAGCGCAAGGCCCGCCATCCGCAGGCCCTTGCGCTCCTGCCCCGACAGGGGCGCGGCGCCGTCGGTGTTGAGAACCGCAGGATCAGCGCGGGAGGAATCATAACGCCCGAGCTTGGGTTCGACGATGAAGATGCTGACCAGCGACCCGATGATGGTGACGAGGAAGGTTGAGGCCGCCATGAAATAGTAGCTGGCAGTGGCGGTGACCTGGTAGGCGGGATCAATGAGCTGGGCCGCTTCCTCGGTGATGCCGGCCAGCAGCGGATCGATCGTGCCGATCAGCAGGTTGGCGGAATAGCCACCGGAGACACCGGCGAAGGCCGCCGCCATACCGGCCAGGGGGTGCCGGCCCAGCGAATAGTAGACGGCTCCGGCGAGGGGGATGAGGACGACGTAGCCGACCTCGGAGGCGGTGTTGGAGATCACTCCGGCGAAGACGATGGCGACGGTGACGATCCGCGGCGAGGCGCTGAGGACCAGGGCGCGGACGGCGGCCGAGAGGAGGCCCGAGCGCTCGGCCACGCCGATGCCCAGCATCGCCACCAGCACCACGCCGAGCGGGGCGAAGCTGGTGAAATTGCTGACAAGGCCGGTGAATATCCGGCGCAGGCCGTCGGGGTTCATCAGGCTGACTGCGGTGATCATGCCGTCTTCAGACCGGCCCGCGGCGCCGAGCGGACGGGGATCCTCGACCGCCACGCCCATCCAGCCGAACAGGCCCGACAACAGCACCATCGACAGCGCCAGGATGGCGAACAGGGTCACGGGATGCGGCAGCAGATTGCCCAGCCATTCGACGCCGTCGAGGAAGCGGGTGAAGGCGTTGCGCTTGCCGGGAGAGGGCGGGGGCGTTGGGCCTTCGGGGCCGTTCCGGGCGGCGTCGGTCATCAAGGTCCTTGCGATCGGCGGGCGTCCTGGGCGGGCCCGGCCTCTCTCAGGCGGGGCGGCGTCCTCTCGACAGCCAACTAGCTAACCGGGCGGGGGGCGATCATCAACGCGAGGCCGGAGAGGGCGCCAATTCGTCACACCCCCCTGTGTCCTATTGCCCTGACCCGTGCCATCCATGGTCAAGGTTGAGCCGCCGGCGTCAGTAACGCCGGTCATGGAGACAGACGCATCGTGAACGCCGCCGACCTGCCGCCCGAGCCGCCNNAGCCACTACCGCGACGGGAAGGAGCGGCTGGCCGATCTGATCGTCCATCTGACCGGGCTGGCGCTGGCGCTGGTGGGCGGAGGGATGCTGCTGGGGCTGGCGATCGGCTTCGGCAACGCCGGCAGCCTGACGGCGGCGGCCATCTATGCGGTCGGGCTGCTGACCATGCTGGGGCTGTCGACGGCCTATAATTTCGCGGCTCCGCGGTTCCAGCCGCTGCTGCGGCGGTTCGACCATGCGGGCATTTTTGTGATGATCGCAGGGTCGTACACGCCCTTCACGACCCAGCATCTGACCGGGGCCTGGGCCTGGGGGATGACGTCGGCGGTGTGGGGCACGGCCATCTTCGCGGCGATGGCCAAGCTGTTCCTGCCAGGGCTGGGCAAGGGGTTCTGGATCGCTATCTATCTGGCCTTGGGCTGGGTGATGGTGATCGCCATCGAGCCGTTCATGCGGAGTCTGGGCCCGGCGCCCCTGATCCTGCTGGCGATCGGCGGCCTGCTATATTCGGTCGGGGTGATCTTCTACGCCAACAAGGCCATGCGCTACCGGCGCGCCATCTGGCACGGCCATGTCGTTGTGGCCGCGGCGGTGCACTGGGTGGCGGTGCTGCTGGCGGTGTTGAAGTAGGGCGGCCCGGGAAAAGGTAGCCAGAGTTCCCTAGTCTTCGGAAACCGGTTCGGGCGCGACGGGAAGTTCGGCCGCGTCCTGTGGAAGCCGGAACGAAAGGATGAACGCCTCGCCATCAGGCATCGCACGGGACGGCGGTCGGGACTCGAACCGTCGGGCGAGATCCTCTGTCCGTTCGCGGGCCCAGATGTCTGCGGGCGGCCGTGATCGCAGGGTGCAGCGGAAATTGCGGCGATACAGGCATTCGTACCTGACGACGATTTCACGGGCGGCGGATGTCGGGGGCGGAGCCACCGTCATATGCAAGTAGCAGACGACCTCATCGCGATAGGCCCGATGGGCGCAGTCGTATGACGCGAAGATCTCGCGAACCGGCTCAGTCGGGATCTGAAGCGGAGTCAGCAGGATCAGGACGCCGATCATGGCCGAAGCCTAGCGGCATCGACGAGACCCCGGCAAGTCCGCTCAGGCCCAGGCGAACAGCAACCGGCCTTCGCCCATGCGCTCGCGCAGGGCCGGGAGGTCGGCGTGGGCGACCGAGAAACAGCCGTAGCTGCGGCCCAGCTTGCCCTCGCGGGCGAGGAAGGCCGGGTCGGCATAGTCGGCGCCGTGGATGATGATGGCGCGCTCGCGGGCCAGGTTGTTGGTGTACTCCAGCCCGTCGAGCAGGACGTTGGGGCCCTGTTCCGCGCCGTGGCTGGCTCCGGCGGTGACATAGGATCCGACCGAGGACATGTGGCTGTCGGGGGTGTTGCTGAAGGTGGTGGCGAAGCCGGTGTGTGCCGGGTCGGAGCCGCGGCCATGGCTGGTGCGCATCAGGGTGATGGCGCCGCCCTCGAGATCGACCTCGTAGAGGCGTTCCTCGCCCGAGAATTTCTTGAAGTCGACCAGATACATGCGGTCGCGTCGGGTGATGCGGTGGTCGTGGATGTCGAGGGCGGCCATGGCCCGGTCCATCAGTTCCTTGCGGACCTGGCTGCGCGGGTCGAGCGGGCGGGTGGTGTTGAGCTGGGAGGTGATGACCTGGGCCGGCCTGGCCGGAAGCTGCGGGCCGGGCGTGACGGTCACGAGCGGCTGAACGCTCGCCGTCTGCGCGGCCGCCGTGGCGCAGCCCGAAAGCATCGCCACGCCGCCCAGAATGAAGCCTCGTCTCGCCAAGCGCATGCGACGCCCCTCGCACGGTTACAGAACAGGTCACGGGTTGTTTCAGTTCGTGACGGGTGTTTCAACCTGAGCCTTGGTCAAGACCCCCGGATGTGTAAGGTGCAAACCCTGTTCCGGGAGGGTTTCGTGAAGCTGATCACACCATTGCTGGCCGCTGCGGCCCTGTTCGCCACAACGAGCGTTGCCGCGCAAACGCCCGCGCCTGCACCGGTTTCCCCTGCGGGGGGAACGACGTTCGTTCAGGTGGGGCGGCTTCTGGCCGACCCGGCCACCGGTGTTGTGCAGCGCGATAAAACTCTCGTGATCGAAGGGAACCGTATCGTCGAAGTGCGCGACGGCTTCGTCGGAGAGGGCCGGGTCGTCGATCTGAGGTCGTCCTTCGTCCTGCCGGGTCTGATCGACAGCCACGTCCATCTGACCGGTGAGCAGAATCCGAACGCCCGGCTGGAGAATGTGACCCAGTCGGATGTCGACCAGGCCTTCGTCGGGGCGCGGTTCGCCCGCCGCACCCTGATGGCCGGGTTCACGACGGTCGCCGATCTCGGCGCGACCAATGAGACGATCTTCGCCCTGCGCGACGCGGTGCGGCGCGGGGATGTGGCGGGGCCGCGGATCATCGCCTCGGGCGAGGCGGTCTCGGTCCACGGCGGGCACGGGGACATCAACGGCTACCGCGAAGACATCATGCATATGTTCACCGGCGAGAGCATTTGCTCGGGCGCCGACGACTGCATGCGGGCGGTGCGGCTGCAGGTCCGGTCGGGCGCCGACGTGATCAAGATCACGGCGACGGGCGGGGTGCTGTCGAACACGGCCGCGGGGCTGGGCCAGCAGTTCTCGGACGAGGAACTGGCGGCCATCATCGGCGCGGCGCACCGGATGGGGCGTCGGGTGACGGCGCACGCCCACGGCGTGGACGGGATCAACGCCTTCCTGCGGGCCGGCGGCGACTCGATCGAGCACGGCACCTATCTGGACGATGAATCGATCCGGCTGTTCCGCCGCGAGGGGACCTATCTGGTGCCGACGCTGCTGGCCGGGGACTTCGTGGGCCGGATCGCCTCCGGCCCGGACAATTTCTTCACCCCGGCCCAGACGGCCAAGGCGCTGGAGGCCGGGCCGAGGATGCTGGACATGGTTCGCCGCGCCCACGCAGGCGGCGTGCGGATCGCCTTCGGCACCGACTCGGGCGTCTCGGCCCATGGCGACAACGCCCAGGAGTTCGCCCTGCTGGTGCGGGCCGGGATGACGCCGCTGCAGACGATCCAGGCGGCGACGGTGAACGCGGCGGCGCATCTGCGGATTTCGCAGGACGCGGGCCGGATCGCGGCGGGCATGCCGGCGGATCTGATCGCGGTCGGCGGCGACCCGCTGGCCGATGTGACCGAGCTGGAGCGGGTGCGGTTCGTGATGCGGGGCGGGGTGGTCTACCGGGCGGAGTGAGCCCGGAGCGCCCCCAGCAGCAACCGCTGAAATCCCGCCTCATCCTCGAACGTCGCCTTGACCGGCCATGAGAGGACGCGTGCCCGCCATTCGGGGGACAGGCGGAACCAGTCCTTTTCGGTGGTGACCAGACGGGCGTGACTCCGCTCGGCGCGGTCGGCGAGGAAGGCGAGATCACCCTCGCGGAAGGCCGCGTGGTCGGGAAAGGGGGCGAAGTCGATCAGTTCGGCGCCGGCGGCGTCGAGGGCGCGCTCGACCTTCCACGGTTTGGCGATGCCGGCGAAGGCGACGATTGGGCCCTTGGGCGGCGGGGCGGCGGGCATCAGACGGGCGACGTGGACCGGCAGATCGCCGAAGGCTTCCAGTAGCTCGGGATCAACGCCCGGGGCGTCGGCGGGCAGCAGCACCACGACGGCGTCGGCGCGGGCCAGACCGTGGCGGAGCTTCTCGCGCATCGGGCCGGACGGAAACACCGAGCCGTCGCCGAAGGGCCATTCGTCGCCGCGCGTCTCGCCGTCGACGACGACCAGCGACAGGGTCTTCTTCAGCGACGGGTTCTGGTGGCCGTCGTCCATGACGATGCAGCCGGCGCCGGCCGCCACCGCGGCGCGCGCGCCNNCGTCTCGCCGTCGACGACGACCAGGCTGAGCGTCTTCTTGAGCGTCGGGTTCTGGTGGGCGTCGTCGAGGACCAGAACCTGGGCGCCGGCGGCCGCGGCGGCGCGAGCCCCGGCGACGCGGTCGTGGGCGATCCAGGTCGGCCCGCCGAGGGCCAACATCAGGGGCTCGTCGCCGACGTCGGCGGCGNNGGTGTGGATGGCGGCGTTCACCTGCGTCGGTTCGCGCAACGACCCGCCATAGCCGCGCGACAGGCCGTGCGCGTTGATCCCGGCCTCATGCAGCAGGCGAATGGCCTCGCGGGTCACGGGCGTCTTGCCCGAGCCGCCGACGGTCAGATTGCCGACCGAAATGATCGGCACGCCCGGATCGACCGGGTCAGCGCGGGCGATGCGGCGGGCGGTGACCGCGGCCCAGAGCCACGACAGGGGCTTGAGCAGGATGCGGGCGACCGCGCCGTGCCGGGCGTCGCGCGTGTACCACCAGCGGGGGGTATTGAGCTTCATCGGCGGCCTCGCCCAAGACTCGAAGGCGATGCGGCGGGCGGCAGGAGCGGCGCGAGGGCGTCCCACAGCCGATCCAGGCCCGAGCCTGCCTCGGCGGCGGCGCGTCGGCCGCGTTCGCCCATGGCCCGGGCGGTGTCGGTGTCGGCCAGAAGGGGCGCCAGGACGGCGGGCAGGTCCCACGGGGCCTCGACCACGGTCAGGCCGCCCGACTGGACCAGAGCGTCCGTGACGGCCGCCCAGTTGGTCATGTCGGGGCCGGTGACGGCAGGCTTGCCGAGGCGGGCGGGCTCGAGCGGATTGTGGCCGCCAACGGGAGGCTTCTCCAGAGCGGCCGAGAAGGAGCCGCCCATGACCACCACATCGGCGAGGCGCAGGAACAGGCCCATTTCGCCGAGGGTGTCGGCCAGATAGAGGTCGGTGTCGCGGTCCGGCTCGCTGCCTTCCGAGCGTCTGGCGAAACGGTAGCCGTCGCGCTCGAGCGCGGCCGCGATCTCTGCACTGCGGGCCGGGTGGCGCGGCACGAGGATCAGGCACAACCGGTCCGCCAGCTTGTCGAGGGCGCGGACGAGGGCAATCTCCTCGCCGTCATGGGTGCTGGCGGCGACGACCACGGGCCGGTCGCCGATGGCGGCGCTGAGGCGGGTGAAGGCGGCGGCGTCGTGCGGCGGAGCCTCTCCCGAG
Organism: Brevundimonas sp. UBA2388; assembly: GCA_002343425.1. Classification (GTDB taxonomy): domain Bacteria; phylum Pseudomonadota; class Alphaproteobacteria; order Caulobacterales; family Caulobacteraceae; genus Brevundimonas. The sequence continues at coordinate 11,864 of DDSO01000038.1, read as the reverse complement.
AGCTTGAGGTTCACATGGCCGTCGATCCGGGCGCCGAGGCTGTGCAGCCGGGCGGCCGAGGCCTCGTCCTGGGGCAGGATGCGGTCGAAGGCGGACAGGATCTCCCGCGCCGCGCCGGGGAAGCGCCGCCAGCCGTTGACGGTCTTTTCCGTGATCCGGGCGCTGGCCAGGACCAGTTTCACGCCCCGCCGGCGGGCTTCAAGGATGAGGTTGGGCCAGAGTTCGCTCTCGACGAAGACTGCGAGCGACGGCCGCCAGTGGTCGAGGAAGGCGGTCACGGCGCCGGGCGCGTCGACCGGAGCGAACTGATGGATGACGCCCGCCGGCAGGCGACGGGCCAGCAGCTGCGCCGAGGTCAGGGTGCCCGAGGTGACGAGAATGGCGAGATCGGCCCGGCTGCGGCGCAGGCGCTCGACCACGGGCAGCAGGGACAGGGTCTCGCCGACGCTGACACCATGCAGCCAGACAAGGTCGCCGTCGGGACGGGGAAGCGAGGCGCGGCCGAGACGTTCGTCGACGCGGGCGGGGTCCTCCTTGCCCTGTTTGGCGCGGGCGTCGAGCAGGCGGGGGGCCAGGGGCTCCAGCAGGCGGGTCAGCAGACGCCAGGCGATGAGGGCGAGGCTCACCGGGAGGGTTCCAGCCCGGTGATGGCGTCGGCCCGGGCCTCGACCGCGTTGAGGCGGCCGGTCCAGTCGCGGGCGACATCGGCCAGTTCGGCGCCCTCGGGATAGTCCGCGACATCCCAGACGATCGCCCCCTTCGAAAACGGCAGTGGCAGGACGGCGCGGTCCCAGCTGTTCAGCCGGATCGCCGGCTTGCACGACAGGCCGATAAACAGAACGGGCGCCGTCGACAGCCTGGCCATCAGAGGCAGGCCCTCGGCCATCTGACGCGCCGGTCCGCGCGGGCCGTCGGGGGTCACCGCGAGGCCACCCAACTTGAGCTGCTTCAGGCCGTCGCGCAGCGCCTGGGTGCCGCCCTTGGCCCGGTCGATCTTGTCCTTGTTGGCCGAGGATCCGCGCACGGCGGGAATGCCCTGCAGCGCCATGGCGCGGGCAATGAACTGGCCGTCGGCGCTGAGCGAAACCAGCCCCTTGATCGGCTGGGCCCGGTCGAGAGGCCAGCAGGCCGGGCTCAGGCCGATCCGCGAATGCCAGAAGGCGCAGAGCACGCCGCCGCCCTGTTTCCAGATCGCCTCCGCCACGCCCTCATTCTCACGGGTCCAGCGGATGGTGGCGAAGCAGAACCGCATCCAGGCCGCGAGCAGCCAGGCCAGGGCGCCCTGGATGACGGGGTTCCGGAGGGGTCTCATGTCGCCGCCGTGACGGGATCCCCGTCGAGCGATTGCTGCCGGGCCAGTCGTGAATAGAGGCCGCCCAGTCTGACCAGTTCGGCGTGGCTGCCGGTCTCGACGATACGGCCGGCCTCGACGACATGGATGCGGTCGGCGTTGCGGACGGTGGACAGGCGGTGGGCGATCATCAGGGTTGCGCGGCCCTGCATCAGGCGTTCGAGGGCGGCCTGGACGAGGGCCTCGCTCTCGGTATCGAGGGCGCTGGTGGCCTCGTCGAGCAGCAGGATGGGGGCGTCCTTGAGGAAGGCGCGGGCGATGGCGATACGCTGGCGCTGACCGCCCGACAGGCGCAGACCCGCCTCGCCGGCGCGGGTGGCGTAGCCCTCGGGCAGGGCGGAGATGAACTCGTGGGCGGCGGCGGACCGGGCGGCGTCGACGATGTCTTCGGCCGTGGCGCCGGGGCGGCCGTAGGCGATGTTTGCGGCGAGGGTGTCGTCGAACAGGAAGGGCTCCTGCGTGACCAGGGCGATGGCGGCGCGGAGGTCGTGCAGCTTCAGTTCGCGGATGTCGCGGCCGTTCACGGTCACAGCCCCGCCGGTCACGTCATAGAAGCGCGGCAGCAGGCTGAGCATGGTGCTCTTGCCGCCGCCCGAGGGCCCGACGAGGGCGACGGTCTCACCGGGGGCGACCGTCAGGCTGACGTCCGAAAGGGTCGGCGCCGTGCCCCCGGAGGCGGGACCGTAGGCGAAGGAGACGCGGTCGAAGGCCACGGTGGTCGGGCCGTGCCCGAGCGGCGCGGCGTCGGGCGCCTCGCGGATCTCGGGCTGGATGTCGAGGGCGCCGAACAGGCGGCGGGCGGCGGTCAGGCCTTCGGACATGACGGTCTGGAGGTTGGTCACCTGCCGTAGCGACTGGCCCGCGGCCATGAGCAGGCCGATGTAGGCGGCGAAGGAACCCACGCTCATGGCCCCGTCCTGCGCCCGCCAGCCGGCATAGGCCATGACGGCGGCGACCACGATCATGGCGACGAGGTTGGAGAAGGGGCCGGCGAAGGCGCGGGAGTCGGCGCTCTTGATGACGTGGCGCTGACGGCGGGCGACGACCTCGCCAACCCGCGCCTGTTCCGCCGCCTCGCGGTTCTCGATCTTGATCAGGCGGACGCCGTCGAGGTTCTCCATCAGGGCGGTGGAGAGGTTCGACGTCTCGACCATGGCGCCGGTGGTGGCCTTGCGCATCCGCTTGCCGAAGCGGCGCATGACGAAGGCGATGACCGGGGCGCCGAGCAGGACGATCATCGTCAGCCGCCAGTCGGTCCAGGCCATGTAGGCGATCACGGCGACCAGGGTCAGGGCGTGCTGAGTGTAGTTGACCACGCCATTGGTGAAGGCCTCGCGTACCAGATTGGCGTCGAACAGGACCGAGGAGACGAAGCCGCCGGAGTGCTGGCTGCGCAGCCGGGCGAGGTCGGCGCGGATCATGGCCCCGAACAGGCGGACCTGGATGTCGCCGACGATGCCGTGGCCGAGCCGGTTGACGAGCGCCGCCTGGCCCAGGGCGGCGGCGGTCCAGATCAGGCCGGCGCCGATGATGATGGCGGGTATCCAGACCAGGGCGCGGCCCGCCGGGACGGTGATTACGCCCCAGATGGTCACGGCCTCGCCGAGGAAGAGGCCGTCGATGGCCGGCTCGAGCAGCTGCAGCACCGTGGCGGCCATGACGCCGACGATGGCGGCGCACAGGATCGACAGGAACAGCGGCGTCCGGTGATGGGAGAGATAGTCGCGCCAGATGCGGCCCAGCAGCGGGCGCAGGGGCTCCTTCTCGTCGGCGGCGGGCGCGGGCGGCGTCATGGGTCCGAGGTCGGACGGCTGGGGGGGGAAGTCAAGCGCCTCATGGGGACGTCAACCACGTCGTTTCAGGAACTGTTAGAGCGCCCCGGCCTTCCTGAAGGAACAGGAGGGCCGGGCATGTTCAAGGCAGTGCGGGATTTGATCCGTCAGTGGTCGTGTCGCCGGCATCGCTGGCGGCCGGATCGACGCAATGCCGGGGGCGAGTGGTGCGACCTGTGCGGGGCGCGTCGCAAGGCGCCGTCATAGGCGCGCGGCAGCCAGCCTCCGCTGGACCAGAATGGTGGTCCCGACGACGAAGCCGCAGAACAGGGCGCCCTCGAGCCCGCCGGTGACGGCCTGGCTGACCGGGCCGAAGCTGGCCTCACCGAACAGGCCGCCGATTGGGTCGAGGCTGAGGCGGGAGGTGGGGAACTGGCGGGCGAGCAGGTCGAGGCTGCCGCCCATCAGCCGTCCGCCGAACGACGGAATGAGGACACCGACGACGGCACCGGACAGGGCAGTGGCGGCGGCTGTGAGTCTGAGGCTCAGCGCGCGGCCGGCGCTCAGCCAGGCTCCGAAGCCGATCGCGGCGCCAAGCAGGGCGCCTTCGCCGGCGCCGGTCATCGCGGCGGGCGACTGGCCGAACAGCAGGTTGAAGGCGTCGACGCCGAGCAGCTTCACCACGGCGCCGATGACCAGACCGCCGAACGCGCCGCCGATGATGGCTCCGGGCGAGGCGTGGCCCCAGGCGGTTCTCGCCGCCGCGATCCCCATGCCGACGCCGCCGCCGCCGATCATGCCAACCGCGGCGGTGAGGACGACGAGGACGAGCACGATCGAACTCGCGCCCATGCCGGACTGCAACGGCTGGGCGGCGCCGAGACCGTAGAACAGGCCGCCGAGCACGCCGGCGATGGCACCGCCGATCATCCCGGCGCCGCCGAGCTGGAGGAACAGGGGTTGGGAGCGGTCCGGCGCCGCGTCGGGTGCTGATACAGGCGCGGCTGTGACCGGTGGCGGCGCGTCCGGCCCAGGCGTTTCGACGGGCGCGACGAAGCGGTAGCCGTGTTTGGGCACGGTCTCGATGAAGCGCGGATTGGCGGCGTCGTCGCCGAGCTGGCGCCGGATCGTGCGGATGCACTGGGTCAGGGCTTCATCGGTGACGGGGACGCCGCGCCAGACCTCCTCCAGAAACCGGTCCTTTGACACCAGCTTGCCCTGCTCGCGCACCAGCAGGGCGAGGGCGTCGAGATAGCGGGCGTTCAGCTCAACCGACACGCCGTCGCGGGTCAGGCGGCGGTCTGCGGGGTCGAGCAGGAAAGGGCCGAAGCGGAAGCAGCCGGGGGCCATGGTTCAGGGATACCTCGGGCGTTGCACGGGCCGCTCGCCCGGCGCGCCGGGCGAGGAAGCGTCAACCATGCGTCGCGGCAAGGCAATGTGTTTCGTGCGCCGGGATGACGGACCGGTTGCGACCCGCTATCTGCGATCCATGGCGCGGTACGATCTCAGCACCCCGGGCGGCCGGTTCAAGGCGCGGTGGGACTATGTCTGGAAGGACCACGCCTTCCTGCGCCGCTGGTTCATGAACGGCCATTGGCTGGGGCCGGACCTGGTGCGGACCAACCAGCCGTCGCCGCGCCAGCTGGCCTATTGGAAGTCCAAGGGGATCAGGACGATCATCAACCTGCGCGGGGCGCGGGACGAGGCCTATTACGCGCTGGAGAAGGATGCCTGCGAGCGGCTGGGCCTGACCCTGATCGACGCCCCGCTGGACTCACGGGATCCGCCGCAGAAGGACCGGGTGCACCGGGCGCGGGCGTTGTTCAAGACGATCGAATATCCGGTGCTGATCCACTGCAAGTCGGGGGCGGACCGGGCAGGGATGATGGCGGTCTTCTATCGCCACTTTCACCTCGGCGAGCCGATCTCCGAGGCGATCAAACAGCTGGACAAGCGATACCTGCACCACCGCGAGGGGCTGACCGGCGTGCTGGACTTCACGCTGGAGAAATACCTCAACGAGGTCGAGCCGACGGGCGTCAGCTTCATCGACTGGGTCGACAGCGACGCCTACGATCCGAAGGCGATCCGGGCCGAGTTCAAGGCCGGCTGGTGGGGCACGATCCTGACCGACAAGCTGTTGAGGCGGGAGTAGGCGTCAGCCCCAAGGGCCGCGCGGTTCGCTCTTGTCGGATGGCGATCCGGGTTCTCCGCCCTCGGCGGCGATCTCGGCGTCACGGCGCGCCTTGCGCTCGGCGTTCCAGGTCTTGAACCACTGGGACTCCTTGCGGTTGCCGCGCCAGGCGCTGACCCAGAGGACCAGCAACAGCAGCATCGAGACCAGCGAGACGATCTCTGTTCCGTCGAAGGTTCGGCCGAAGAGGGTCAAGGGCGGGGTTCCTGCAAGTGGAAGGGCACCATAGCCCTGAAAGCGCGCCGGGCCGAGACCCGGTTCCGCCGTCAGTGGCCGTGCGCGTCGCCCCGCGGGTCGATCATCCGGTGGGCGTGCAGGATGAAGAACCGCATGTGGGCGTTGTCGACCGTGGCCTGCGCCCGAGCCTTCCACGCCTTGCGGGCTTCCTCATAGTTGGGGAATGCGCCGACGAACTCGACCTTGGACAGATCGCGGAACACCGGGGCGTCGAGGTGGCGGAGCTCGCCGCCGATGACGAGGTGCAGCAACTGATCGGTTTCGGCGGGCTTGGTCATGGGTCGTCCGGAGATGTGGGGAGCTAGCGGGGCGCCAGCGGAATAGGCGCTGTCCGCCGCACGATCAACGGGTGAAGCGCCGGACCGCTGCAAACGAGGCTGTTCTGACGCGGATCGGCCTGGTTGAAGCGCCAGGCGTGGCCGTGGTGGTCGCTGACCCTGCCCCCGGCTTCCTCGACAATCAGGGCGCCGGCGCAGACGTCCCAGTCCCACTTGGGGGCGAGGTTGATGGCGGCGTCGAAAGCCCCGGCGGCGACAAGGGCCATGCGATAGGCGATGGCGTTGCGCTTCTCGAACCGCATGGCAGGCCACGGTTCGAGCCAGTGCGGCCCCTCGATCAGCCGCGCGTCCGCGAGCACGGAGGCGTCGTCCAGATCGTTGGTGTCGGAGGCGCTGATCGCGCGGCCCTGCAGCGAGGCGCCGCCGCCCAGGGTGGCGGTGAAGGTCTCGCCCAGAGCCGGGGCGTGGATCACGGCGGCGACGGGGCGGCCGTCCTCGACGATGGCGATGGGAATGCACCACCACGGCTTGCCCTTCATATAGGCGACGGTGCCGTCGATCGGATCGACCACGAAGATGCGGCGGTTCGACAGGCGGTCGGCGTTGTCGGTGGTCTCTTCCGACAGCCAGCCGTGGTCGGGCCGGGCCGAAAGCAGCGTGTCCTTGAGCAGTTGATCGACGGCCATGTCGGCCGAGGTCACCGGCGACCCGCCCGACTTGGACCAGATCTTCAACCCGGCGTCGCGTTCGGCCAGCGCCAGCCGGCCCGCCGCCTCTGCGGCGTCGCGGATCAGGTCGAGATCGGCTGCCAGGTCGCTCATTTGCCGGCGATGGCGACGCCGTCGAACATCAGCGACGGACTGTTGAAACTGCCGCGGAACTCCAGGTCAGAGCCGCGCTCGAGCCGGGTCCAGAGCTCGGCCAGATTGCCCGCGACGGTGACGCCGCTGACGGGCCAGACGATCTCGCCGTTCTCGAACCAGAAGCCCGAGACGCCCGCCGACCAGTCGCCGGTGTTGGCGTTCAGGGACGGACCGAACATGGAGGTGACCAGCAGGCCGGCGCCGGCGTCGGCCATCAGTCCGGCCAGATCGCGCTCGCCGGGTTCCAGATGCAGGTTGTGGGTCGAGACGCCGGGCGGTCCGGCGAGGCCACGCGAGGCATGGCCGGTGGAGGCGAGCCCCAGCTGGGCCGCGGCGGCGCTGTTGAGCAGCCAGGTGGTAAGGACGCCGTCCTGGACGATCGACTGGCGCGAGACGGCCACACCTTCGTCGTCGAAAGGGGTGGAGCCGAGGCCTCGGACGCGGAAGGGATCGTCGACCAGATCGACGCCTGCCGGCAGGATGCGCTGGCCGAGGCGGTCCTTCAGGAAGGAGGTGCCGCGTGCGATCGAGGGGCCGGAAATGGCGCTGATGATCGGCGAGATGACCTGGGTGGCGATGCGGTTCTCGAAGATCACCGGAGCGGTGGTCGAGTCGATCTTGCGCGGGCCGGTGCGGGCCACGGCGCGGCGGCCGGCGAAGTCGCCGATGGAGGCGGCGGACGGCAGGTCGGACAGGTGACGGACCGCGCGGTGTTCGCCGCCGCGTTCCATGGCCCCGTCCTTCTCGGCAATGACGCCGACGCCCAGCGAAAAGGCCGAGCCGTGATAGGCGCCGTCGAAGCCGTGCGAGGTGACCAGCCGCCAGCGGCTGGACGAGGCCGAGGCGTGTCCGCCTTCGGATTTGGAGACGCCGGGGACAGCCATGGCGATGGCTTCGGTTTCGGCGGCCATAGACTCAAGCTCGGCGGCGCTGCGCTCGGCGGGATCGAACAGGTCGAGATCGGCGAAGGGGCCGCGGGCGAGGCGGTCCTGCGGGGCGAGGCCGGCGTAAGGGTCCTCGGGGGCCAGCCGGGCCATGGCCACGGCGCGTTCGACCAGACGAGCGCGGGTGGCGTCGGACAGGTCGGAGGCGGAGACGGTGGCCTGACGCCGGCCGATGAAGACGCGCAGGCCGAGGTCGCGGCTTTCCTCGCGTTCGACCTCCTCAAGGGCGCCGTTGCGGACGCCGACGGAGAGGGAGGCGCGCCCGGCCGAGACCGCCTCGGCGGCGTCGGCGCCGGCCCTCAGGGCGGCGGCGACCAGTTCGGGCAGGATGTCGGGAGAGGCGGCGGACGCGGTACGGTCAGGCATGCCCCGATATGGCCGGGCGAACGCGGCGCCGCAACCACGCTCGTGAAGTTCAGACGAAGGCGTGGACCATCAGCATCCCGCCGGCGGTGAACAGGGCGGCGTAGGTCAGGACCATGCCGAGCACCCGACCCGCGGTCGGCTTCTTGTCACTCAGGCTGACGGCGTGGATCAGACGTCCCGCCAGGAGGCCCGCGCCCACGGCATGCACCGCCATGGCCGGCATCCCCAGCATGGCCAACAGGGCCAGGGCCCCGACACCGACGGGCACATATTCCGCCGCATTGCCAAACACCCGGCCCGCCAGGGTGATCTGGGAGCCGCCGCCGTCGCCGAGCAACACCTTGTGCTTGCGGCGGTTCATGACGACCCGCACGGAAAGCACGAGCATAAGCAGGAGCAGCAGGCCGCTCCACAAGGCCGCCGCCTGAACCGGCGTCATGGTTTCGATCGTCGCCATCAGTTTTCTCGCCCCACCGGATAGAGTCGGAAGCGGTCATCATAAAACGGGGTTCGCTCGTAGAACCATTGCAAACGGGCGTCGCCGTCGGCGGCGAATTCCGGCTCGGCGGCCAGTTTCGCCTCGAACGCGGCCTTGAGGGCGGGATCAGCGGCCATCATCGCCTCGGCCAGCGGGGCGATGGCGTAGCCCTCGATATATTCCACGCGGCTGAGCACTTCGGGGAACAGGCCCCAGGCGAAGAAGCTCTCGCTGGATTGCGGCTCCAGCAGCAGGACGACGATGTCGCCCAGCGGCTGGTCCGTCGGCACGCGCACCGAGCCGACGGGGAAGGTCCAGTCGCGACGTTCGGGCGTCACGCCGGTGACGGTGACGCCGACACGGCCCTCATTGGCCCGGGCCGCCAGCCTCGGTTCGACGAGGCGCAGCATGTCGAGATTGACGGTGCGCGGTGCGTCCTGGGCCTCCATCTGAATCCCGTGCAGGCGCAGCCGCTCGATGATGTCGGCGCGGTGGCCTGGGACCCAGTAGGCCTCGGGACGCTGCAGAGTCAGGGTCGGGCGTGAGCCGTAGAAGGGCAGGGACCAGGGCTCGGGATCGGCGACGCCCAGCCAGCGGATCTCCGAACGGCCCGAGGCGGGGCTGTCGTACATCTCATAGCGGATGCCCTTGAAGGTCCGGGTGTAGGCCGGGGTCGGGTCGAGCGCGAAATTGGCCGGGATTTCGGCGGGGCGCAGGGCGGTGTCGGCGGCGATCGCCGTGCGCAGGGCGGGGCCGTCCTCGGCCAGCCGGCGCATGGCGGCCTCGAGGAAGACATAGGTCCCCAGCACCCGCTGCTCATAGGGTTTGAGGCTGTGGTTCTCGATCAGGATGGTCGGGACGTGAGCCGCCGAGCCCCAGCCGTTGGAGAAGCGCTCGCCGAGGCCGCCGTCGGACAGGCCGGCGCGGGGATCGTCGCCGACGCCGAAGACCAGCTCGCCGGGGATGTGGCCTTCGGCTTCGAGTGCTGCGTTGATCGCCGGCTTGAAGGCGTCGTCCAGCCAGCGGGCGATGGCGGGTGAACGGGACCAGACGCCGTTCTCGCCGTTGTAGCCGTAGGTGATGTCGTACTGGTAATCCATGCCGTCAGTGACGTGGATGTCGAGGTACAGATCGGGCCGGTATTTGAGGACGAGGCCGCGGACGGCGCGCATCTCGGTCTGGTCCAGTTTCAGATAGTCGCGGTTGAGGTTCTGGTTCGTGGCCGTATTGCGCCAGCCCTGGATGCGGGGCCCGCGCTGGTTCGGGCGGGAGTAGGCCGAGGCGCGCTCGTGACCGTCGACGGACAGGATGGGGATGAGGATCAGATTGACCCGGTCCAGCAGGTCGTCCTTGCCGTTGAAGGCGATGTCGCGGAGCAGCATCATGCCCGCGTCCTTGCCGTCGATCTCGCCGGGGTGGATGCCGGCCTGGGCCAGCAGGACGGGCTTGGACGGGTCGAAGGCGGCGCCGTCCTTCGAGGCGATGACGGCGTAGATCGGCCGGCCCTCGGGCGAGACGCCGAACTGTTCGATGCGAATCAGATCCGAGGCGGCGTCCAGCCGGTCGAACCAGGCGCGGGTGTCGGCGTAGTTCGGGCTTTCGTCATGCTCGGCGTCGGCCTCGAAGGCCGTGACCCAGGGGTCGGAGGCGTCGCGCAGCAGGGCGCGGCTGGCCCCGTCCCAGGCGGGCGCGGGCGGCAGGAAGGGCTGGTCCCAGGGCGCGGCGTTGGGGACGGACGGCGGGGCGGTCTGGGACATGGCGGGGCTGACGCAACTGACAAGGGCGGCCAGGGCCGCGGAAAACAGGATGGGGCGCATGGCCCTTCGTCGGACGATCCCGCCCGTCTGGCAAGCCTTAGCCGCCGAGGGCCGGCGACCAGGCGCCGGAGGCGACAAGGGCGGCGCCGGCCCGCACCATGTTCCACAGCGTATAGGCCAGGACGATCACCAGCGCGGCCGTGACCACCCGCTTCCATGGCGCGAAGGCCGCCGTCGCCGTGCAGACGGCGAAGAGGCAGATCCCTATGACCACGCGGGGGGGCCACAGCGCCGCCCAGGCCGGGTCCACGAGGCCGAGCAGGAGCAGAAGCAGCCAGACCATCGCATTGGCCGCGAGCACGCAGCCGAAGACCACGCGCCGGTGGGCCCAGAAATGGTCGTCAAGGTCGATGCGCGTCTCGACACCCTCTGCGGTGACGCGCGGGAAGGTCACGCTGGCCGCCACATAGAAGGTCGCGGCGACCATCAGGCCGATGAGCAGCAGGGCCGGATTGAACGGCGCGCCGCGAAAGAACCGCCAGGCCTGGTTCCAGAAGGTCGCCAGATCGACGGCCACGAACAGGGCAAGAAGGGGCGTCAGCCAGCCGAAGCGCACGCGATGCCGCTCATGCAGCACCCGCGAGAAGCCGCCCACCAGCTCGGCGACGGACAGGCCCAGCAACAGGCCGTAGAAGCTGAAGAAGAACTCAAACGGACTCACGAGCGGCCCCCCGACCTGTCTTCACCGACACCCGGTACGGAAGCAGGCCGGCGTCACCCCGCAAATGGTCTGGAAAAGCGGCTGGCGCAGCTCTGTCCGGACGGAATTCTCAGCGGTTCAGCTTGGCCTGCAGCCGGTCGATCACGGCCTGCTCAGCGGTGCGACGTGTCGTGAGGTCCGCGAGCGTGGCCTGCTGCTCGGGGGTCGCGCCGCCCGCGGCTGCGGCCAGGGCGTTCACGGCCGCGATCTGGGTGTCGAGGTTGTTGACCTCGGCCTGGGCGTCCCACAGCCGGTCTTCCTCGGCCTCGGTCAGGCGCGGCGCGGGCGGGCTAACGCGGCGCGGCGGATCCCGACGGGCGCCGCTGCCGACCCGTACCTGGGCGTCTGCGTAGGTCGGAACGGTCACGACCGGTGCGGCGAGAACGACGGCGAGCACGGCGATCAGCGGCAGCTTCATGGTTGGCCTCAAAAAACAGGGGACGGAAACGAAGGGCGGACCCTAGATTACCGTTCTGTCACCTGGAAAGCGTTTTTTGGACACAATCGGCGACGGAAACGACGCCGCTATTTCCAGATCGGCTTTCCGTCACCCGGTAGTCCGAGCCGGTCCCACATCCCCGACACCCGCTCGACCACGGCGTCGTCCATGCGGATCTCCTCACCCCATTCCCGCTTCGTCTCGGGGGGCCACTTGTCCGTAGCGTCGAGGCCGATCTTGGAGCCGAGCCCGGAAACCGGCGAGGCGAAGTCGAGATAGTCGATCGGCGTGTTCTCGACGATGGTGAGGTCGCGCGCCGGGTCCATGCGCGTCGCGATCGCCCAGATCACGTCTTTCCAGCTGCGCGCGTCGATGTCGTCGTCCACGACGATGACCCATTTCGTGTACATGAACTGGCGCAGATA
>DDSO01000114.1 GCA_002343425.1 Brevundimonas sp. UBA2388 | reverse complement strand
GCCGACCGGCACGTCCACGATCTCCCCCAGACGGCGGACCTCGTCGCCCTCGGCGATCTGGTTGTCCTGGCCGAAGATCACGGCGCCGACGTTGTCGCGCTCGAGGTTCAGGGCCATGCCCTTCACGCCGGCCTTGGGGAATTCAATCATCTCGCCGGCCTGGACATTGTCCAGACCGTGGATGCGGGCGATGCCGTCGCCGACCGACAGCACCTGGCCGACGTCGGACACGTCCGCTTCAACGCCGAAAGAGGCGATCTGCGACTTGAGGATGGCCGAGATTTCGGCGGCGCGGATGTCCATGACAGGCTCTCTGTTATCGTCTTGTCAGCGCGCCGGTCGGGCGCGCTGAATTCTGGTGGATCAGCGCGCTTACGCGCGCTTCAGGGCAAACTTCATCTGGTCGAGCTTGGTCTTCAGCGAGGCGTCGAACAGTTTCGAGCCGACCTTGACCTTGAGGCCGCCCAGGATCGACGGATCGACGCGGGCGGTCATCTCCGGATCCTTGCCCAGCGAAGTGCGGAGCGCGGTCTGGATGGATTTCATCTGGGCGGCGGTCAGCGCCTGGGCCGATACGACCTCGGCGGCGACGACGCCCGTCTTCTTCGCGTGGAGCAGCTCGAACCCGGCGATCACGGCCGTCAGGTCGCGCGAGCGGCCGTTCTGGGCCAGCAGGCCGAGGAAATTCTTCGTCACGCGATTGAACTTCGCCTTGTCGGCGATGGCGGTCAGACCCTTTTGCTGGTCCTCGGCGGCGATCACAGGCGACTGGGCCAGACGGCGCAGATCGGCGCTCTCGTTCCAGGCCGCGCGCAGCGAGGCGAGGTCGGCGCGAACGGCGTCCAGAACGCCCGTTTCATCAGCGAGGTCGAACAGCGCCTGTGCGTAGCGCTCGCCGACTTCCGTCGTCCTGTAGTCGTCAGCCACTAGTCATGTCCGCGCGGTTAGCGTTCGGGTTGGCGACCGGCGGCGTGTCCGCGCCAGTCAAAGGTCTGAAATGCTTTGAGAAAGCACTTGGGGGACGCGTCTCGCAACGCGCCCTCCGGCTCAGCCGGGCGCCTGATAGCATCGTAACCCCCGGACCGCAACCGAGACAGGCCGCCGCATCACGCCGGATTGCCGCACCTGCAACCTCCGCTGTACAGAGGCATTCCGGCCCCACGCCCTCAGGATCACGCGACAGATGTTCGACTCCATACTTCCCCTCCTCTCGGATCCCGCCGCCTGGGCGGCGCTCATCACCCTGATCGTGATGGAGGTGGTGCTGGGGATCGACAACCTGATCTTCATCTCGATCCTGTCGAACAAGCTGCCGGAGGAGCATCGCTCGCGGGTCCGCCGCATCGGCATCTCGCTGGCGCTGATCATGCGCCTGGCCCTGCTGTCGATGATCGCCTGGATCGTCAGCCTGACCGCCCCGGTCTTCACCGTCATGGACAATTCCTTCTCGTGGAAGGACATGATCCTGATCGCCGGCGGCCTGTTCCTGGTCTGGAAGGCGACCAAGGAAATCCACCACACCGTCGATCCCACGCCCGGCAAGGACCTGCTGGAGAAGGACAAGGCCGACGTTGTCATCTCCAACGTCGGCTCGGCGATCTTCCAGATCATCCTGCTGGACCTGGTCTTCTCGATCGACTCCATCCTGACCGCGGTCGGCATGACCGATCACCTGCCGATCATGGTCGTGGCCGTTCTGGTCGCCGTTACCGTGATGCTGCTCGCCGCCGATCCGCTGGCCGAATTCATCAACAAGAACCCGACCGTGGTCATGCTGGCCCTCGGCTTCCTGCTGATGATCGGCATGGTGCTGATCGCCGAGGGCTTCGGCGCCCATGTGCCCAAGGGCTATATCTACGCCGCCATGGCCTTCTCGGCCGGGGTCGAGATCCTGAACATGTGGAGCCGCAAGGCCTCGACCAAACGGGAGAGCGCCCAGCAACTGAGGGCCCAGGCCGATCAGGCGGAGGCCAGGGCCCGGGCGGCCGAGGCCGAGGCCGACGCGGCCGACAGCCGGGCCTGATCCATGCGGACCGGCGCGCCCGTTCTGGCGGTCGCCCTGTTCCTCGGGCTCGCCGCCTTCGTCGCGCCCGCTGCGGCGGTCGCGCAGGTGCCGGTCTATGGCTTCGAGGTCGTGCGGACCTATCCGCATGACCGCCGGGCCTTCACCCAGGGGCTGGCGTTCCACAACGGCGAACTGCTGGAAAGCACCGGACGCTATCCGTCGACCGTGCGGCGGGTCCGGCTGGAGGACGGCGTCGTGCTCCAGATGCATGAGCTGGACGACGAATATTTCGGCGAAGGCCTGACCGTCATCGGCGACCGGATCGTGACCCTGACCTGGAAGAACGGCAAGGCCTTCGTCTGGGACGCCGACGACCTCGAGCCGCGCGGCGAGCACGCCTATGAGGGCGAAGGCTGGGGGCTGACCCATGACTCCACGCGGCTGATCCTGTCGGACGGCACCGCGGCGCTGCGCTTTCTCGATCCCGTGACGCTGGAGGAGACCGGCCGCGTCCCTGTCACCCTGCAGGGCCGGCCGGTCACCCAGATCAACGAACTGGAATGGGTCGAGGGCGAGGTGTTCGCCAACCTGTGGCAGACCGACTTCATTATCCGCATCAATCCGACGACGGGCGAGATCACCGGCATTATCGACCTGACGGAGCTGATGCCGGACCGGAGCGGGCTCGACCCGACCGACGCCGTCCTGAACGGCATCGCCTGGGACCCGGTCGGCCGCCGCCTGTTCGTGACGGGCAAGAACTGGCCGACCCTGTTCGAGATCCGGCTGACGGGGCCGAGGTAGGTTCTCCCTCCCCTTCATGGGGAGGGAGAAGCGCCCTAAAGAAAGCTGTACGGATCCACGTCCACACTCAGTCGCACCGATCCCGGCACCTTCACCCGCGCCAGCCAGGCCCGCAGGAAGCCCTGCAGGTCCACGTCGCGGTCGGCGCGGACCAGCAGCCGCTTGCGCCGCCGGCCGCGCACCAGGGCCAGGGGGGCGTCGGCGGGGCCGTAGACTTCGAGGCGGTCGGCGTTGGGAATCGAACCGGCCAGTTCGCGCGCCAACTTCTCCACCGCGACCGGATTTTCGCTCGACAGGATGATCGCCGCCAGTCGGCCGTAAGGCGGCAGGAAGGCGGCCTCGCGCTCGGCCATCTCGGCGGCGACGAAGGCGTCCCGATCGCCGGCCGCCAGCGCCTGCAGCACCGGGTGTTCGGGCGTCCAGGTCTGCAGGATGGCCCGTCCCGGCTTGTCGGCCCGCCCGGCCCGGCCGGTGGCCTGGGTCAGCAGCTGGAAGGTGCGCTCCGCCGCCCGCAGGTCGCCGCCGCGCAGGCCGAGGTCGGCGTCCACCACCCCCACCAGCGTCAGCCGCGGGAAGTTGTGGCCCTTGGCCGCCGCCTGGGTGGCCACGAGGATGTCGATCTCGCCGTCGGTCATGCGCTGGATCAGGGCGCGGGCGGATCGGGCGTCGGGCGTGGTGTCGGAACTGAACACCGCCGTGCGGGCCTCGGGGAACAGCTGACGCACCTCCTCCTCGACCCGCTCCACGCCGGGGCCGACCGAGACGAGGCTGTCGACCGCGCCGCACGACGGACAGTGTTTCGGCCGCGCCATGGTGAAGCCGGTCAGGTGACAGACCAGCCGCCCGGTGTAGCGGTGCTCGACCAGCCAGCTGTCCGTATCCGGCGCCGTCATCCGGTGGCCGCAGGCCCGGCACAGCACGACGGGCGCATAGCCGCGCCGGTTGAGGAACAGCAGGGTCTGTTCGCCGCGCTGCAGGGTCTCGCCGATCGCTTCGCGCAGCGGCTGCGACAGCCAGGTCTGCGGATCGGGCGGGCACTGGCGCAGGTCCAGCAGGGTCACCTCAGGCAGCAGGGCCGCCCCGTGCCGCGCCGCCAGTTTGAGCCAGCCGTAACGACCCTGATGCGCGTTCCACAAAGTCTCCAGCGAGGGCGTGGCCGAGGCCAGCACCACCGTCGCCCCCTCGATCCGCGCCCGCGCCACCGCCAGGTCGCGGCCGTGATAGACCAGACCCTCGTCCTGTTTGAACGAGCCGTCGTGCTCCTCGTCCACCACCACCAGCCGCAGGTTCACATAGGGCAGGAACAGCGCCGACCGCGCCCCGACCACGATGTTGCAGCGGCCGGCGACCACCGCCTCCCAGACCTGGCGCCGGCGTGGGGGGGCGACGCCCGAATGCCATTCGGCCGGAGCGGCGCCGAAACGGGCCGTGATCCGCGCGATCAAGTCCTGGGTCAGGGCGATCTCGGGCAGAAGAATCAGCACCTGCGCCGCCGGATCGGCCTTCAGCGTCCGCGCCGCCGCCTCCAGATAGGCCTCGGTCTTGCCCGAGCCGGTGACTCCGTCGAGCAGGAAGGGAGCGAAGCCGCCCTTCGCCGTGGCCTCCGCCATCGCCGTTGCCGCTGCCGCCTGATCAGGGTTCAGCATCGCCGGGGCATGATCGGGATCGGGCGCGTCGAAGGCGGCGACAGCCTCGATCTCGATGACCTCGAGGACGCCCTCGTCCAGGAGCCCCTTGATCACGCCGGAGGAGACGCCCGCCGCCCGCGCCAGATCGGGGCCGGGCATGGACCGTTGGCCGAGCGTCTCGAGCACAGCCGCCCGGGGCGCCGTCAGCTTGACGGGCACGCGGTCCCCGACGCGGCGGACGCGGCGCTCGGGACGGGGGCGAGGCGCGCGCAGGCCCTTCAACGCCGCCGCCGCCATCTCGCCGGGCGCGCTCAGCGTCCAGCGCGCGGCCCATTCGACGAAGTCGACGGTGCGTTCGGGCAGGCGCGGATCGTCCAGCACATGGTCGATGGCCTTCAGCCGCCGGTTCGACCCTGTCGTCTCCCGCGCCTCCGAGACAATGCCCCGCATCAGCCTCGGCCCCAGCGGCACGGCGACCTGATCCCCGCGCACGACGTCAAGCCCCTCGGGGACTTCGTAGTCGAAGGCTTCCGGCACCGGCAGGGGGATGAGGACGCTGGCGACTTTCACCGCCCTTCGCGCTCCGCTAGAGAGACCGACATGAAACTCTTTCTCGACACAGCCGACGTCGCCGTCATCAAGGACATGGTCCCCACCGGCATGGTGGACGGCGTCACCACCAATCCCTCGCTGATCGCCAAATCCGGTCGCAACATCGCCGAGGTCATCGCCGAGATTTGCGCCCTCGTCGAGGGGCCGATCTCCGCCGAGGCCGTGGCGACCGATTTCGAGACCATGGTGAAGGAAGGCGACAAGCTCGCCGCCATCGCACCGAATGTCGTCGTCAAACTGCCCCTGACCTGGGACGGGCTGCGGGCGGCGCGGGCCTTCGCCGACAAGGGGATCCGGACCAACGTCACCCTGTGCTTCTCGGCCGCCCAGGCCATGCTGGCCGCCAAGGCCGGCGCGACCTTCATCTCGCCCTTCGTCGGCCGGCTGGAAGACCACGGCGCCGATGGCATCGGTCTGCTGGAGGAAATCCGCGTACTGTACGACGTGCACGGCTTCGACACGCAGATTCTGGCCGCGTCCCTGCGCAATCCGGGGCACGTCAGCGCCGCCGCCGTGGCCGGCGCGGACGCCGCCACCATCCCGGCCGACGTTTTCAAGGCCCTGGTCAAGCACCCGTTAACCGACAAGGGGCTTGATGCCTTCCTGGCGGACTGGGGCAAGACGGGTCAGTCCATCCTGTAGTTTGACCTCGAGGAGAGGTTTGTGAGCGTTTCGCCTGACCTCTCGACCAAGCCGGAAGAGCCCCACTGGCCGGAGATCCGTGCGTGGCTGCAGGCCAACGCCCAGATCCTGCTGGACGACCGCTCGCTGCTGGAAGAGATCGGGCTGAAGCCCCACGGGCGCAATGTGGTCGAGTTCGGCCGCGCCGCCCTGACCAGGCTGGAGGAGGCCGCGGAGCGCGAGGCCGACGCCCGCAAACGCATTGAATCCATCGCCCGGGCCAATTTCGCCGCCCAGACCCAGACCCATGTCGCGGCGCTGGACCTGATGGAGGCGCGCAACCCGTCCGATCTGGCCCGCCGTCTCGATGCGGTGGCGCAGGGCCGGTTCGGCCTGGCCGGTGCGGCCATCGCCCTTGAGAAGCCCGGCGGGGTGCCGTTCGGCTGGCGCGGACTCGAGGCCGGCGGCGTCGATTCCCTGCTGGGCGAGCACGGCCTGACCTGGCTCGGGCCCAATTTTGACGGCCTGAACCTGTTCGGCGCGTCAGAGGCCGAGGTGAAGTCCGTCGCCCTGATCCGCATGGCCCCGCAGTTTCCCGGCGCGGAGGCGCCCGCGCGCCACGCCATCTGCGCCTTCGGTTCGCCCGAGGAGGACGGTTTCACCCCGACCATGGGCTGCGAACTGGTGGCCTTCATCGCCCGGGTGGTGGAACGGACAGCCGAGCGATGGCCGATCCTCAACTGACGAGCGCCGGGGAAGCCCTCGCCGCATGGCTGGAGCATCTGGCCCACGAACGCCGGCTGGCCGCCAATACGCTGGAAGCCTACGGCCGCATCGGGCGGCTGTATCTCGCCTTTCTGGAGCGGCACCGGGGTGGACCGCAGCGGCTGGCCGATCTGGGGACGGTGACCGCGGCCGAGGTGCGCGCCCATCTGGCCGAGCGGCGATCGGGTGACCATCCACTGGCCGCCAGATCGATCAGCCAGACCCTGTCGGCCATCCGCGCCTTCCACGGCTTCCTCGACCGGCGCTGCGCCACGCCGGCGCCGCAACTGGCCCTTGTGCGGGGCCCGCGGATCAAGCCGTCCCTGCCCCGCCCCGTCAGCGAGGACCATGCCCGCGGCCTTCTGCAGGAGACCGATGCAGATCCGGACACCGAGGCCTGGGAGGCCGCGAGGGACCGGGCCGTCCTGACCCTGCTGTACGGCTGCGGCCTGCGGATATCGGAGGGGCTGTCGTTGATCCGGTCCGACGCCCCCCTGCCCGAGACCCTGCGCATCACCGGCAAGGGTGGCAAGACGCGGCTGACCCCCGTCCTGCCCGCGGTCCGCGAGGCGGTCGACGGCTATCTGGCCCTCCTGCCCTTCCCCCAGGCGCCGGATGACGCCCTGTTCCGCGCCCGTCGCGGCGGACCGCTGACGCCTCGTCACGTTCAGGCCATGGTCCAGCGGCTGCGCGGGCGGCTGGGCCTGCCCGCCACGGCGACGCCCCACGCCCTGCGTCACAGCTTCGCCACCCATCTTCTCGGCGCCGGAGCCGACCTGCGTTCGATTCAGGAACTGCTGGGCCACGCCAGCCTGTCGACGACCCAGAAATATACCGCCGTCGATGCCCACAGGCTGTTGGACGAATATTCCGCCGCCCACCCGAGGCGTTGAAAGCCGCGGGCTGGTCAGCTTCTCTGAACGGGGTACAGTGAAGCTCAAAACCGCTTGGGAGGCGGCGCTGGGCGTGAGTGATATTCAGGGCCTTGACCGTCGCGGTCTGATCGCCGGCCTGACCGCGGCCGTCGGCGTGGGCGCCGCCTGGCCCGCCGCAGCCCAGGACGCTGCGCCGGAGCCCGAGGGCGAGATACAGCCGATCCAGCTGCTGGCCAATCTCTTCACCCGGGTGGGTGCCGCGGTCTTCATCAACAACCGCGGTCCCTTCACCTTCGTGATCGACACGGGCGCCGGAACGACGTCCATCGCCGATACGCTTGCGGACCAGCTGGCGTTGCCGCCGCTCCAGCCGGTGCTGGTGCACGGCATTACGGAAGCCCGGATCACCCGCAGCGTCGGCGTCAGCCGGCTGCAGCTCAGCGGACTGGGTTTCCGCGACCTCACCTGCCCCGTATTCGAGCGCGACCAGCTGGGCGCGGACGGCTTGATCGGTCTCGACGTACTGGGACGGTTCAAGCTGCAGTTTGACGTCGTGCGGCGCGCGGCCAGCCTCACAATCCGCGGCGTCGCCATCGTCATGGGCGGCGACATGCAGACCGGCTCGCGGATTCGCCGGCAGGGACTGCGGGCGACGACCGGCCGCTTCGGCCAGATGATGCTGACGCAGGTGACCGTCGATGGTCAGCCCACGATCGCCTTCATCGACAGCGGCGCCCAGTATTCCATCGGCAATCTGGCGCTTCGGCGGGCGATCGCGGCGCGGCGGCGGGACGGCGGGCGTCTGTCGCGAGCGGTGCCCATCTATGGCGTGACGGGCCAGAGCCTGAGCGCCGATCTGGCCCAGGTCGATGACCTGCGGCTGGGCGCGAACCGCCTGGGGGCCACCCCCATGCTGTTCGCCGACCTGCACTGTTTCCGGACCCTGGGCATCAGCGAACGGCCGGCCCTGCTGATCGGCGCCGACCTGCTCGGCCGGTTCAGGGACGTCACGCTCGACTTCCCCAATGACACGGTGACCTTCGCCGGATTGCGCCGTCAGTCGACGCGGGCGCTGGAGCTTCCGGGCGTTTAGGCCTGCATCGTCCAGCCTTCGACGCCCATGGCCGCCTGTTTGACGGCCTCGGACCGGGTCGGATGCGGGTGACAGGTGCGGGCGAGGTCTTCCGACGAGCCTCCGAAGGCCATGGCCACACAGGCCTCGCCGATCATCTCGCCGGCCTGCGGACCCATGATGTGGACGCCGAGGATCCGGTCGGTGGCGGCGTCGGCCAGCACCTTGGCGAAGCCGTCGGTCTCATGGTTGATCTTGGCCCGGCTGTTGGCGCTGAACGGGAATTTCCCGACCTTGTAGGCGACGCCGTCCGCTTTCAGCTGGTCCTCGGTCTTGCCGACCCAGGCGACTTCGGGGGCGGTGTAGACCACGCTGGGGACCAGATTGTAGTCGACGTGACCGGCCTTGCCCGCGATCAGCTCGATCACCGCGACGGAGTCCTCCTCGGCCTTGTGGGCCAGCATCGGGCCATGGGTGACGTCGCCGATGACCCAGACGCCGTCCGCAACCTTGAAATGGTCGTTGTCGAGGAAACCGCGCTTGTCCGGCGTGACGCCGACCGTCTCCAGACCCAGACCCTCGGTATAGGGACGGCGGCCGATGGCGACCAGAACGACATCGCCCTTCAGCGTCTCGGCGGCGCCGCCGGCGGCCGGTTCGACGGTCAGTTCGACGCCGTCCTTCGATGAGGTGGCGGCGGTGACCTTTGACCCCAGTTTGAAGCTCATGCCCTGTTTGGTCAGGGTCCGCTGGAAGGCCTTGGCCAGGTCGCTGTCCATGCCGGGGGTGATGCGGTCCAGATACTCCACCACCGTCACCTGCGCCCCCAGCCGGCGCCAGACCGAGCCCAGCTCCAGACCAATGATCCCGGCCCCGACGACGATCAGGTGTTTCGGCACGGCCGGCAGCGACAGGGCGCCGGTGGAGTCCACCACCTTGCCGTCCTCAAAGGCCACGCCCGGCAGGGGGGTGGGCTCGGAGCCGGTGGCGATGACAATGTTCTTTGCGGAAAGGGTGCTGACCGTGCCGTCCGCCGCGGTGACCTCGACCTTGCCGGCGCCGGCGATGCGGCCGCGGCCGCGGACCCAGTCGACCTTGTTCTTCTTGAACAGGAATTCGATGCCCTTGGTCAGGGCGGTCACGCTGTCGGCCTTCTGGCCCATCATCTGCGCCAGATTGAGCTTCGGCGTCACCTCAATGCCGAGGCCGGCGAATTCCTTGCCCGCCATCTCGTAGAGCTCCGAGGCGTGCAGCAGGGCCTTGGAGGGCATGCAGCCGACGTTCAGGCAGGTCCCGCCCAGGGTCTCGCGCATCTCGACACAGGCCGCCGTCAGGCCCAGCTGGCCGGCCCGGATGGCCGCATTGTACCCGCCCGGACCGCCGCCGATGATCACGACGTCATACGAGGCGCTGGGAACGGCGGCTTCAGCCATGGAATCTCTCGGGTCTGTCGTGGGCGCGGAAAGGCGCGCGGAACCTAACGGCCCGCCCGCAGGGGTCAACCGTCAGCCCGCATATAGGAAGCCGCACGGCCAATCCGCAGTCGGTGATCAGAAATTCAGCTGGCCCGCTTCGCGCTTGCGGCGGATGCGGCGGCTGGCGATGACCACCAGCACGCCCAGCAGGAAGACCGCGCCGAGCACCAGCCAGACCGGATCGACCGGCAGGCCGCCCATGGCCTCGGGCGCCGCCATGGAGGTGGGGCCGCCGGAGCGGGCGGCGACATCGCCTCCACCCTGCTGGTCGAGCGCCAGCCTCAGGACGGCGTCGGCGATGAAGCCGAGGAAATAGGCCACGGCCGCCCGGGGGTTGCCCGAGCCCAGCAGCACGGCGGCGACCAGATAGAGGACGACCGCGCCGGCCCACAGGGTCCAGGCCGGCAGGAAGCCGAACAGGTCTCCGCCCGACCCGGCCTCGGCGCCCATGCGCGATGCAGCCACATCGGGCCCGGCGCCTTCGAGGAAGGGAGAGATGAACGGCCAGGCCAGCCAGCCGGCGTAGCCGATGACCGCCAGCACCACGATGAATCGCAACAGCTTCATATTGAACCTCCCGCCCCCGCGTTAACCACCATACGCCGGGCTGGCGAACGGTGAAAGGCGGCGGCTCAGGCGGCGTTTGGAAGGGTGATCGAGACCTCGGCGCCCTCGCCGGGCGCGCTGTCGATCGACAGGACGCCGCCCGACTGCCGGGCGAAGGCATAGGCCTGGGACAGACCCAGACCCGCCGCGCCCTCGCGGGTGGTGAAGAAGGGCTCGACCGCGCGGGCGGCCAGATCGCGATCCATGCCCGGGCCGCTGTCCCGCACGCTCAGACGCACCCCGCCCTCCAGCATGGTCTCCAGCCGCACCGCGACCGATCCCCGGCCGGCGACGGCGTCGATGGCGTTCTGGGTCAGGCCGCGGACCGCGCCCTCGAAGGCGACGGGATCGAGACGGACAGGGGCTTCCCCGGACGGTCCTTCGATCATCAGGTCGACACCCGGTCCGCCGAGGGCGCGCAGACGCGTTTCCATGCCGCGCAGCAGGACCCCGGCGTCGAGGACGCGCAGCACCGGTTCGTCATCGCCCTGCGAAAAGGCGGTCAGGCGCCGGGTCAGAAGTTCGCCCCGCTGTCCGGCGGCCAGGGCGGCCTGACCGATGCGGCGCACCCGTGCGGGATCGTCGGCCTGACGCAGCATCATGTCGAGCGCACCGGTCATCACGCCGAGCAGGGCGTTGAAATCATGCGCCAGTCCGCCGGTCAGACGGCCGACGCTTTCCATCCGGCGACCTCCGGCCAGCTCGGCCTCGGCGTCCTCTTCAGCCTTGCGCGCGGCGGCCCAGGCGGCCTGCGCTTCCTCGCGAGCGGCGGCCGCGGCGGCGATCGCTTCCTCAGCCTGACGGCGCGCTTCTTCGGCGGCTTCACGCAGGGCGAGGGTTTCGTCGGAGCCTTCCTCAGGCGCGCCCTCCGTCGCCACGACGACCGGTTCGGCGGTCCGGGCCGGATCAGCGCGTTCGCCGGCCAGCAGCAGGGCGTCGACGCGGCCGTCGGCGTCGGTCAGGGGCAGCATGGACCAGCGGATGCCGTCCTCCGCGCCGTTGCGCGAGACGAAGGGCTCGGCCTCGCCAGCCGGAGCCGCAAGGGCGGCGCGCAGGGCCTGGCGGCCCTCGACGCGCTCTTCCTCGGCCAGGAACAGGTCGGAAAAGTCGCCTTCAGCCTCCGGGCGGCCCAGCACCAGCAGGGCCGTGCGGTTGGCTTCGCGGACCCGGCCGTCGGCGCCGACCACGATCAGGGCGCTGGAGGCGGCGTCGAAGACCCGGCGGGTCAGGTCGTCGGACGGCCCCGCGACAGGCTCGGCCATCAGGGCTTCGGGCATTTGCAGGCCTTCGGTCTCGACGATGGCGGCGGTCGATCCCGTGATCTGGCCCAGTTCATTCTCGATCGGCATGGCCGTGACCGAGACCAGCATCTTGCGGCGCGAGGCGGGGTTGGCCAGCAGATGCTGGAAGCCCCGCACCGTCTGGCCGCGCAGGGCGCGGGCGCTGGGCAGAAGGTCCGGCGGCACGGGCCGGCCGTCTGGGAAGGTGATGCCCCAGGTGGCCGAGTGGAAACGCAGGCCGATCAGTTCGGCGTCCTTGCGGCCGAGCAGCTGGTGGGCGGCGCGGTTGGCGAAGACGAATTTGCCCTGCAGGTCGGTCTCGACCAGGGCGACGGGAATGGCGTTCAGGGTTTCGAACAGGCGCTTCTGGGAATCTTCGGCGACGCGCTGGACCAGATCGAGCTGATCCGACGTGCTGACGTGACGCGTACCGTTGCGGAAGGCGAACCACAGGGCGACGAGGCCCACGATCCAGCCCACGGCGGCGACCGCCCCCAACACCCACATCCAGTTCACCTGGCCTTCGAGAAACATGCGACCCGACTGTCCCGTTCTGGCGCCACGCGCGCCTGTCCGGGAGACACCTTGCAAACGGCGAACCGAACCGGCCCGCTTTCGCCCCGAAGGCGACCTAGCCGGGCTTGGACGCGCCGTCCAGCGTCGTCGTGCCGGATCGGGACGGCGCCACGAAATGGGGCCGGGCGTCGCCGCCCGGCCCCTCATCACTCACCGGCGCGAGTTGGCTCAGAAGGCGACGCGCATCACCAGCTGATAGACCGGTCCGGCGCTCTCGGTTTCCAGTTCGTACTCGTCGTAGTCCCGGGCGATCTGATCGGCCTGATCGCCGAACTTGTCGAACACCTCGTCCTTCGAGCTGTCGAGCAGGTTGGAGCCGGTCAGGCGGATGACGGTGTTCGAGAAAATCCGCTTCTCGATGAACACTTCCAGATCGGCGCCGTACGAGGTCACGATCTCTTCCGCATAGACGCGTTCGAAAGCGTCGGCCTGTTTGCGGTAGGTGGCGCCGAAGGCGAGTCCCCAGGTCGGAATGTCGTGGGTGAAGCCGAAGTTGTAGACATAGTCCGACTGGCTGTTGAAACGGCGCTCACCGAGAACGTCCTCGACCGTGCTGTCCAGCCAGGAGGCGTTCAGGAACACGCCCGTCGACTCCATGCCGATGAAGTCCAGCGGTGTGGAGAGGTCGAACTCGACGCCATAGACCTGGCCGTCGCCGACATTGTCGATCGACTCGATGAAGGTGCCGGCACCCCCGCTGCCCTGCAGGCCGGTGTTGACGTCCTCGATCAGGTCGGTGACGTCGCGATAGAAGGCGTTGATGCCGACCACGCCACGGCGGCCCAGACGACGCTCGAAGCCGAGGTCCACGCCCCAGGCCGTTTCCGGCTCGAGCAGCGGATTGCCGCGGAAATCGTTGTCGCCCCGTTCCTCTTCCAGGGTCACCGGGGCCAGATCGTCGAAATCGGGGCGGCGGACGGTGCGGGCGACCGACAGCGTCAGGCGATCCGAGGCCGAAAGGCGGTAGCGCAGGCTGGCCGAGGGCAGCAGGACGGCGAAATCGTTGTCGATGCCGGCGATGGTGGTGTCGGTGGCCTCATAGCGCAGGCCGGCTTCCCACTTCAGGGCGCCGGCCTCGCCCGAGAACATTACATAGGGGTCGAACCGCGTCTCTTCGATGACGTAGTTGTTGGTGTTGAACACGAACGGCGGCTGGGCCGGGCGCGGGGTCGGGGCGTTCGGAATGTTGAACCGCACGCGGTCGGCCACCACGGTGGTCGAGTCGCGCTCCTTGCTGACCGCCTGGAGGCCGAACTCCATCTCGACGTCGTCGCCGACAGGCCGGCTGTGTTCAACGGCGAACGACATCTCCTCGTCCCGCAGGTCGCGGAACTCGAGCTCGGCCGTGTAGCGGTCCTCATCGGGGAAGGGCAGGCCGTCACGCAGGTATTCGGCCTCGTTTTCGAACTCGGACTGTTCGTCGTCGAAGGCGGCATAGGCGAGCTTGATCCGGGTCTCGCCACCCAGCATGTCGCGCTCATAGCGGGCGCGCAGGGCCAGATTGTCCGTCTGGATGTCGACGTCGTTGTCGTTGATCGACAGGATGTTCGCATTGGTCTCGA
The DNA here is from genome assembly GCA_002343425.1 of Brevundimonas sp. UBA2388. Taxonomy (GTDB): domain Bacteria; phylum Pseudomonadota; class Alphaproteobacteria; order Caulobacterales; family Caulobacteraceae; genus Brevundimonas. Next base: position 12,355 of record DDSO01000114.1, on the reverse strand, counting down.
TGCCGCTGCGGTATTCGATCGAATCCTCATCTTGCAGGCGTTCGGTGCGGACGAAGACGCCGGACAGATCCAGGGTCCCGCCTCCGACCTCGACCTCATAGGCGGCGTTGAAGGAGTAGTCGGTGCCGTCGCGGACATCAGTCTGGACTTCGGTGTTGTCCAGGGTGCCGCCCGGCTCATCGAAGCGCTGGCTGTACTTCAGCTTCGGATTGCGGCGGTCCTGGACACTGGCGCCGACCAGCAGTCGACCCGGTCCGACCTCGCCGCCGTAGACGGCCCCGAAGGTGGTCCCGACTTCATCGTCCGGGAACAGCAGGGCGCCCGCACGGATGTAGCCGCCATCCAGGGCGAGCGCATCGCGCAGGACGATGTTGATGGTCCCGGCCAGGGCGTCACCCGAACGGTTGGCCGAGGACGAACGGACCACCTCGACACGGTCGATCAGTTCGGCCGGGATGCGGTCGACGAAGAAGGAACGGTCAGCCTCGCCGCCGGGCACCCGCTCGCCGTTGATCAGGATCTGGGTGTAGCCGGGATCGAGACCGCGCAGGCGCACGCCATCGGATTCCAGCACGTCCGACAGGAAGGTCACGCTCGGGACGCGCTTGAGGGCGTCACCCACGGTCAGGGGCTCGAAGCGCTGGAAGAACTCGAGGTCGTAGGACAGGGTCGAGACCACGTCGTCAGTGCGGTTGCGCATCACCGGCTCGCCGGTGACGATCACCTCGTCCAGCGACGAGACCGGTCCTTGCGGCGCGGCGTCCTGACCCGACTGGGCGAAGGCGGCGCCGGCAAAGGCGAGCGGCGCAAGCGCAGCGCCGAGCAGAAGTCCGAGTTTCATAATTGAGGCATCCCCGATGACCGGTCGCCCCCACGGTCGCCGGTTCTGACGGCTCCGCTAGGCTGCGGCGGCGACACGGTCGCGACGCTTCCGAGACGCCAGCTTGGCTGTTTTCGAACGCCCGGGTGACAGGTCCTCCCGACACGGAGCGACTTTCATCCTCACGAGATCAAACCGTCACGCTCATTGGCTTGATCGATCCAGACCCCCATGGTTTTGCCGTCGGGCCATCACGGGATTCGGCCTCATGACCTCAAGAACTCTTGCCCTCCTCATCCTGCCCGTCATGTTGCTGGGGGCCTCCTGCGCCTCCGTCGAGGACCGCGGGCCGCAAGGGATTCTGGCGCCGGGCGACCCCGCCAGGGCCGTCATGGCGACCGTCGAGACCGTCGTGACCACCGATCCGGAGGTCGACGCGGACGATCCCGCTTTCTGGGCGGACCCGCGCGATCCGACGCGCGCCGTGATGTTCGGGACTGACAAATCAGACGGTCTGTACATCCACAATCTGGACGGCTCGGTCCGCCAGTTTCTGCCTTCGGGTCCGGTCAACAATGTTGATCTGCGTCCTGGCTTCCCGACCGCGGTCGGCGAGCGGGTTCTGGTCGCCGCCAGCAACGACGCGCCGGGCGGCAACGGCGTGAATCTGTATCTCTTCGATCCGGCGACCCTGACGACCTCGGACTACGGCTTCCTCTCCACGGCCTACGAGCCCTACGGCTTCTGCATGGGTCGGCGGGGCGACGCCTTCTATCTGGTCGTGACCACCAAGGCCGGGACCGTGCACCAGATGACGGTCACGGCGGGGTCGGCGGGGCCGGTGATCGGCGCGGAGCGGGTTCTGACACTGGGCAGCCAGCTGGAAGGCTGTGTCGTCAATGACGCGGCCGACACCCTCTATGTCGGCGAGGAAGACGTCGGCGTATGGCGCTTCGATTTCGATCCGGCCGGGCCATCGACCGCCACAGAGGTCGCCCGTGTCGATCGCAACCGGATCCGGGACGACGTCGAGGGCCTGACGATCCTGCGTGACCGCGGGGTCGAATATCTGATCGTCTCCAGCCAGGGCGACAGCACCTATCCGGTCTATCGCATCGAGGGGGCCGATCACGTCTATGTGGGACGGTTCGCCATCGTCGACGGCCCGGTGATCGACGGCGTCACCCAGACCGACGGGCTGGACGCCTTCTCCGGACCGATCGGCCGGTTCCCCGAGGGCGCTGTGGCGTTTCACGACCACGAGGATGCGCCCAATCCGGGACAGCAGAACTACAAGATCGTGGATTGGCGCGAGATAAGGGCTGCGCTGGGTCTCTAGCTCCGGCGCGCCCGTCTCCTGTCCATCGCGCCGAGTACCATGATGCCGATCGGGATCAGCCAATAGGTCACGCCCGGAAGCCAGGGCGCCGCCGCAAGCGCGGGCGACAGGGCGACAAGCCCCGACAGCACCCCGGTCACCGCCGCCAGCGTCCAGGTCCGCATCCAGGATCGCGCCGCCCGCCGCCCGTCTGCGTCGCCCGGTTCAATCGTCGCCTTCGCCTGCCGGAACAGCAGGGCGAACAGGACCGACAGGAACGAAAACCCGAGGCCGTAGATCATATAGGTCCAGCCCAGCTGATCGAAGCTGGCGAGAAGACCCGCGCCGGGCAATCGGCCGCCCGAGATGAAATGCGCGCCCGTCTCGGTCAGCAGCCGCAACGGGAAGACAAAGACGAGGACGGAGAAGACGATGGCGAGGCTGAGCAGGGTCGCCCGGCCGTCCCGGCGGGGCCCCAGCGACGACCATGCGCGGTGGGCCAGCCAGAACATGACGATGAGGGCGAAGCCGCAGAGAAAGGCCGGAATCCGCGCCAGCGCGTCCAGCAGATTGTCGAACGATCGGAGCGGCTCGCCGCCGGCGATGATCAGCAGCGACACGGCGAAGGCGAAAGCCGCGTCGACGAAGGCGTCCAGCCTCTGCGACTCCACCGGTTTACTGCGGGATGACTGATGCGTCTGATCGCTCATGGCCCGCCCCCGACCGTCCGGCCTCCCCCGACCGAACCCGGAGCGTGCGCGATTCAGGAGCCGGTGACAACGGATCAGGCGTCAGTCGAAGCCGTCCCGGCTGCGGCGACGCGCCTGGCGCCGCCGTCTGCGTTTGAGACTGTTCGCGATTTCGGGACCGAAGAACAACGCCATCATCAGACCGAACCCGGCCGCCAGGCCGACCCCCAGCATGGGCTCAGCCCCACCGGTAGGGCAGAACGGCCGCGAACAACTGCTCGCGGTTGCCGACCCCCAGCTTGACGTAGATACGCCGGACGTGGGTGCGCGCGGTCTGGACCGAGACCGCAAGCTGAAGGGCGGTCTGATCAACCGTCATTCCGTCCAGCAGGCTTCGCAGAATGCGTGTTTCCGACGGCGTCAGCCTGAGATGCGCGCCAACGTCGGACCACAGGTAGCGGTCGGCGTCGGCCATGGCCTGCCAGGTCAGCAACCAGGCCGGCGGCGCGTCTGGCGGCGCGATGGCCTCGGCCCGTACCAGCCAGGCGTCTTCCGCCTTCAGAGCCCAGACACCGCAGCCTGTGTCGAGAGCGCTCAGAAAGGCCCGCAGGCTGTCTTCCTGGCGGCGCAGCGACAGGATCAGGCGATTGTCGCTCAGGCTGACCGGGCCGCGACGTGACATCAAGGCCAGGGCGGCTGCGTTTGACCACAGCACCTCCAGCTCGGCGCTGACCAGCATCTCGGCCGACCGACATGTGGCGGCGCGGTGGTCGAAATAGCGGACCGCTTCGGGTGCACATCGAAACGATGGAGAGCTCGAGGGACGCGGCGCCGACATTGGTTCCACCCTGGATTGACCGAGGGCTGGAAGCTTAGCGGCGCTGGCGCCCCACCCCCACGTCTACGCGTCCCAGTTCCTTGACTGTCCGTCCCAGGTCGGATCCTCAGCCTGTCCGTGACCGGCCGAGCCAGTCGAGCCAGACGTCATAGCGGTACGGTAGCTGCCGCAAGGAATTCGCCGACTGGCCGGTGACCGGCGCACTCGCCGCCTGACCCGGCGAATGCCCGAAGCGACTGCGAAACACCCGACTGAAGTGCGCTTCGCTGGCGAAGCCGTGCTGATAGGCGACCTGCGACACGGTCGGGTGTCGTCCGGCCCGGCGGCGAAGGACGTCGCGGGCGCGTTCGAGTCGCAACGTCTGAATCCGCCTTTGAACGCCGCCATAGTTGGCGAAGGCCCGGTAAAGCGTTGATCGGGAGGCCCCCGCAGCAGCGGCGATCTCGTCCGGGGTCAAGGTCGGATCCAGCAGGCGCAACTCAATGGCGCGCGTCGCCCTGATCCGCACCGTCCGGTAGACCGCCTCGGTCTGGTCGGCTGTCGGCCTCACGAATCGTCCGACACCGCGCCCGGCGATCAGCAGGGCCGCTTCGATAGCGGCGTCGCCCTCCTCATGGGTGAGGTCCGCGGCAACTTCGGCCAGCGTGGTCAGATGGCCCGCCAGCAAGCGGGTGACGGCCAGGCTCGCCGGCATGGCCAGCCCATGGATTTCGCCTGCCAGCATCCAGTCGGGCGCCTGCGCGCGCGGGATGGTCAGGTTGATGACATCCACCTGGTCAATGTTGGACACGGACGGGCGGCTGAAATCGCGGAAATGGATCGTGCCCGGGCCGCTGCGGACATCCCGACCGTCACAGTCTCCGCGCAGGTTCGACAGGTTCAGGAAGAGGTTGATGGAATCGACATGCGACCGCCGGATCAGAGGCGCGGGACGCCTGAGGGTCTGGGCGCTTGATCGTCCCCGCCCGATGGCGCCGCTCTCGAACAGCGTGATCGATGTCCGATTGGCGAATGCGACGGCATCCGCCCGCGACACGTCAGCGACTTCGTACAGATCCCCGATCGCCTGACGATAGAAGTCAAAGGCGCCGGGTTCACCCACGGACGAAATGTCCCAGGCATGGGTCGCCGGAGACGCGACAAGCTTAACCATTACAAATCTTTGTGGATTCGGTTCCCGCAAACCTAGGCCAGCCCGACCTCAACGCAAGCGAGGAATTTCCGGCCACACCACTTCCGCTAGATGCTTTCGCTTTCCTCCAGCTCGCCGACCGAGACCGGGTCGCCCGGCAGCGCCGCGACGGCGGCGACCCAACGGGCGGCGCGAAGCGTCAAACACCGCTGCATTCGGTTCCGGCGCTCCCGCCAGACCTGGCCCGCGGGGGGCGCACCGGTACGTTTTACGGGCTGGAGCCGGACAGCGCTCGGCCTAACTGAAGGAGCCGCGCGCATTCGCGTCGGAGCCGCCCGGTTCCCGGGTAATCGCGAGGTCCAGCCTTTCCCGCGGGAAAGGGGCCTTCCAGTCTTGAGAGTTTAATCCATGCGAACCTACCTGCCGCTCACCCTGATCGCCGTGTCGACCTTGCTCGCCTCTTGCGGGACGATCGCTGAAAGTACGAACAACCTCAGCGACGACAGCATCGCCAATCAAACGTCTGGCGTGCTGGGCTATGCGCCATCGGATCTGACCGTGGTCAGCCGTCGGACCAGCGGCGTGAACACCTATGTGGAAGTCCGGGCTGAGGACGGCAGAAGTTTCAACTGCATCGTGAACGGCGGCAATCTGCTGTCGCTCGGTCTGACAAATCCCCCGTCGTGTGCGCCCAAGGGACAGCCTGTACAGAGCGGACCGGGTCGCTAGGCGTCGTCCATTTGACGAGGAGCCGTCCTGACACACGTCGGGCGGCTTTTCGTTCGCCTTTCTGGTCTGGCGACCGGGCCTCTTCAATCGACTGGAGCGGGCGAAGAGATTCGAACTCTCGACCCCAACCTTGGCAAACTCACGCCGCCCGGGGCGGAAATTGAAAAAGGCCCGATCTGGCGACCGGGCCTCTTCAATCGACTGGAGCGGGCGAAGAGATTCGAACTCTCGACCCCAACCTTGGCAAGGTTGTGCTCTACCNNCTCTACCACTGAGCTACGCCCGCACTTCAGTCGGAGGCGGGCGTATAGCGGGAAGGCCCGACCTCTCGCAAGTCCCCCGTCGCACAATTCGGCGCTCAAGCAGCGAGCAACCGCGTTGCGGGCGTTAGCGCCTGCGCGAAGTGCATCCGCGCGTCAGCGCGGCGCCAACCGGATTGCGCCGTCGAGCCGGATGCATTCGCCGTTGATATAGACGTTGCGGGCCAGCTCCAGCACCAGCGAGGCATAGTCCGCGGGCGTGCCCAGACGGCTGGGGAAGGGGATGGCGGCGGCCAGGGCGTCCTGGATCTTCTGGTCCATGCCGGCCATCATCGGCGTCCACATGATGCCGGGCAGGATGGTGTTGCAGCGAATGCCTTCCTGGGCGAGGTCGCGGGCGACCGGCAGCGTCATGGCATAGACGCCGCCCTTGGAGGCCGAATAGGCCGCCTGGCCGATCTGGCCGTCCTGGGCCGCCACCGAGGCGGTGTTGACGATCAGGCCGCGTTCGCCATCGGCCATGGGCTCCAGCGTCACCATGCCAGCGGCCGACTGGCTGAGCACCCGGAAGGTGCCGAACAGATTGACCCGCACGGTGCGTTCGAACCCGGCCATGTCGTGGGCGCGGATCTCGCCGGTGTCCTTCTTGCGGCTGACGGTCTTCTGCCCGGTGGCGATGCCGGCGCAATTGATCGTCAGACGCTCCTGGCCGTGGGCGGCGCGGGCCTTTTCGAAACCGGCGGCCACCGAGGCGTCGTCGGTCACGTCGACCAGGCAGAAGATCCCGCCGATCTCCCTGGCCACGGCCTCGCCCTTCTCGGCGTTCATATCGAACAGGGCGACCTTCGCGCCCGTGGCCGCGATGGCGCGCGCCGTCCCCTCGCCGAGGCCCGAGGCTCCGCCCGTCACCACCGCCGCAATCGACCCGTCGAGTTTCATGGCCGGAGCCCCTATGTTGTTTGAACCTGAGAACGTCGCGGGGATTTAGCCGCCATGACCACGAATGCCAAACCGATGACCCCTGAAGACGCGCTGGATCCGTCCCGCGCCCTCGTGCCCTCCGTCCAGCAGGTCAATGAGGTACGGGTGCAGAAGGGGTTCTGGCCCAAGATCCGGCGCACCGCGGCCTGCATCCCCTTCGCGCGTCAGGTGATCAGCGTCTATTACACCGCGCGGGATCCCGAGACGCCGATGGCGGCCAAGGGTATCATGCTGGGCGGGCTGGCCTATTTCATCCTGCCCATCGACGCCATCCCCGATGTCTTCGCCGGCATCGGCTTCACCGACGACGCCGCGGTCATCGCAGCCCTGATAGCCACCCTGGGAACCCATATCAAACGCCGCCACAAGGATCAGGCCGACGCGGCGCTGGAACGGTTGCGGGACGACTAGACCGCCTGATGGGAGCGGAGCCAGCCGGTGATCGACAGACGGTCCCTGGGGGCGAAGCTGGCCACCTGGGTCACGGCGTGGCGCATCGGCACGGCGAAGATGTTGAGGGCGTTGAAGGCGGGCGCGAAGCCTTCCTCGATGTGTCCGTCTGCGCCCTCAAAGGCCAGCACCCCGCCCCAGTCGGCGCGCCAGCCGCGGGTCAGGTTCAGCACATAGGCATAGAGCCGGTTCTTGCCCTCGGCCCCGTCGTCGTGGCCGGTCAGGACGTGGCCGGGCCGGTAGCGCGTGGCCTGGGCGTCGGCGAAATCGATGCGGTCATCGCCGGTCACGCCCCGGACGAAGGCGAGGAAGTCCGGGCCATTGAGGAAGTCGAGCACCTCGCTGACGGCGTCGCGCGGCGCGTCTTCGGGCTCGAGATCCAGACGGCGGGTGTCGAAGATGTACTGCATGCGCGGTTCGGCCCCGTCGACGCGGGCCTGATCGATCCAGCCCTGTTTGCCGGGCTCGGCGGCGACGCGCCCGCTCAGGGGCAGTTCGAAGAATTCGCCCCCGGCCGAGACGCTGACCTTCCACCCGTCGAAGGCCTCCATGGCCGCGACCACCGCTTCGGCGCTGTCGAGATCGAGGACGCCCGGGATGTGCAGTCGCCGCCGCGCCTCGAACGCCCTGTGCAGCGCCGCGACGTCCAGCGACGGCGACAGCCGCAGGGTCACGAGTCGACCGTGACCACGACCTTGCCCATCACCGACCGGTCGCCCAGCGCCTTGATCGCCTCATGGGCGCGTTCCAGCGGGAAGGTCTGGCTGACGCGCGGACGGATCTTTCCATCCTCCCAGAAGCGCAGCAGGTCGGCCATGTTGGCGGCGTGGGCGGCGGGGTCGCGCATCACCGCGGCGCCCCAGAAGACCCCGATCACCGACACCGACTTCAGCAGGGTCAGGTTCAGCGGCAGGGATGGAATCCCGGCCGGGAAGCCAACCACCAGATAGCGGCCGTTCCAGTCCATCGACCGGATGGCCGGCTCGCAATAGTCGCCACCGACCGCGTCATAGACCACGTCCGGACCATCGCGGCCCGAGGCCAGTTTCAGCTCGCCCGACAGCTCCTTCTGGGCCGCCTTGTCCATCTTGCCGGACGGATAGATCAGGCCATTGTCGGCGCCGGCTTCGAGCGCGAACTGGACCTTGTCGTTGGTCGAGGCCGCGGCGATGACATGCGCGCCCATGGCCTTGCCCAGCTCGACCGCGGCCACGCCGACGCCGCCGGCAGCGCCCAGCACCAGCAGACTCTCGCCCGCCTTCAGCTGGGCCCGATCCTTCAGGGCGTAGTAGGAGGTGCCGTAGGTCATCACCAGGGCGGCGGCGGTGTTGAAATCCATGGCGTCGGGGATCTTCATCACCGAGGCGGCCGGGACCGCCAGCCGTTCGACCATGCCACCCCAGCCGGGCACGGCGATGACGCGGTCGCCCTTGCGGACCGTGGTCACCCCCTCGCCGACGGCCTCGACCACGCCCGCTACCTCGCCGCCGGGCGAGAAGGGGCGAGTCGGCTTGAACTGGTATTTGTCCTCGATGATCAGGGTGTCAGGGAAGTTGACGCCCACGGCCCGGACCTCGATGACAACCTCGCCCTTCATCGGCCTGGGATCCAGCACCTCCTCGACGACGAGGGTTTCGGGACCGCCGGGGGCCTTGGACAGGACAGCGCGCATCAGGGGGTCTTTCTGAAGGGGTTCGGGGCCGGGGCCCGACCGGGGAGGAGGCTCAGATCAATCTGGCGCACCCAGCCGGTGATTGACAGACGCGGGGCTCCGGCGAAAGGGGCCACACAGGAGACGGCGTGAGGCTGGGGCACACGGAACAGGTTGAGCGCGTTCCAGGCCGGGCTGTAGGCCTCGGCCACATGGCCGTCGGCGTCGATGAAGTTCAGCAGTCCGCCCCAGTCCGTCCGCCAGTGCGGCGTCAGGTTCAGGACATAGGCGTAAAGCCGGCCCTTGCCCTCGGCCAGGTCGTCATGCTGGGTCAGATAATGCCCGCGTTCGTACCGGGTGGCCTGTGCGTCGACGAAATTGGGGCGCTGATCACCGGTCAGCGCGCGCACGAAATCGAGGAACGCCGGGCTGTTGAGAAAGGCATAGGCGGCCGCCAGCTCTGCAGCGAGCGGTTGGCGTTGCTCGGCCAGATCGCTGATGCGGACGTTGTCGAACATATAGTGGAAGCCGTCGCGCGCCTCGGCATGGGCCAGTTGAAGGAAGCGCATCGCCTGGTCAGGCGGAAAGGCCTCCAGCTGTTCGACGGGCACGTCGACGGTCTGGCCGCCGCCCATGGTCGAGCAGAGCCAGAGTTTCTCGGTCGCGAGCGCGCGGTGCAGCATCTCGGCTGACGCAGGCTTGAGGAAGCCGGGGATGTGGATTCGGCCGAATTGTTTGAAGGCGGCAGTCATGGACGACGGCTTCAGGCCCGGATCGATCTCGATGCGGGCGGAATTCGAAACCGCGAAGGATCCTCGATCTTGCACGGATCATCCCTTGGCGCGCATGACGGGCGAAAGCCTTGCCATCTTACTGCAAAGCTAGCGACCCTGGACCCGAGAGAAAAGAGGCCCCGATGACCGGCAGACCCGCCCTCATCCTCCACGGCGGCGCCGGCGCCCGGCGCGAACGCGACTACACCCTCGAAATCGCCCACATGGGCGAGGTCGTCGCGGCCATGAAGGCGCGGCTGGACGCGGGGGCGTCGGCGCTGGACGTGGCGGTCGAGGCGACGGTGCTGCTCGAGGATTCCGGTCTCTATGTCGCCGGCCGCGGGGCCTCGCCCAATCTGGCGGGAGCCTATGAGCTGGACGCCAGTCTGATGGACGGGGCGACGCGCAAGGCCGGGGCGGTCGCCGCCCTGCAGGGCTTCCGCAATCCCGTCGTGGCCGCGCGCGCCGTGATGGACCGCACGCCCCATGTGATGCTCGCCGGCGAGGGCGCCGCCCTGTTCGCACTCGATCAGGGACTGGAGCGGATCGCCGATGAAACCGCCTGGTACACCCGGGCCGGTCAGGGCGAGGACAATCATCCGCCGGGGACGCTGGCGCACGGCACGGTCGGCTGCTGCGTGCTGGACCGCGACGGACGGCTGGCGGCGGCGACCTCGACGGCGGGCGTATTCGGCAAGATGCCGGGCCGCGTGGGCGACACCCCGATCCCCGGCGCCGGCAGCTGGGCCGACGGGCGCGTCGCGGTCTCGGGCACCGGTCAGGGCGAATACTTCATCCGCGTCGCCGCCTGCGTTCAGGTCAGCTGGCGCGTCGCCGCGGGCCAGACCCTGGCCGAAGCGGGCCGCGCCGTGATCGACGAGATCGGCGGCATGGGCGGGGACGGCGGCCTGATCGCCCTGGACCGCGACGGGAACATCGCCGCGCCCTTCAACAGCCAGGGCATGAAACGGGCCTGGCTGACCCCCGACGGCGAGATCGGGGTCGAGGTGTTCGGGCGCTAGACGGAGGAGCCTTACGGCGATTTAATCCTCTGGCGAACGTGGTTCATCCGGCGTTCACCGCCCGCCACGCTAAAGCTTGCCGCGAAAACCGGGAGCCCGAAATGAAGTCCGCCACGACCGCCGTCCTGGCCGCCGCCCTGCTCGCCGCCACGGCCTGTGCGCCCGTCATCGAGGGCGGTCCGCCCATCGCCTTGCCGATCGGCCTGCAGGAGACCGCCCAGGTCGGCAGCATCACCCTGTCGACCGGCTGGCTCGACGCCGAGGAGGATTTTTCGGAGACCTTCTCCGAAGAGGTGCACGAGGAACTGCGGCGCTGCATGTGGGGCACCGCGCCGATCAACGTCCGGGTCCATGTCGACGAGATGCAGCGCGCCGGCCGGCTGGAAACCCTTTTCACCGGCGACGGCGTCCATACGCTTTCGGGCACGGTGGAGTTCGTCGATCCGGCCAACAACCGCGTGCTCGGCCGCTTCCCTGTTTCGGTGGCGACCAGCGCCCAGGGCCGCCTCGGCGGCGTGCTCGGCGACCGCCAGATGATGGTGTCCGAAGAATTCGGCCGCGCCGTCTGCGAGCAGGCCTTCGGCCGCAATCCGCGCGACCGCGGACCGCATAACGCGACGGGGGGCTGACGGCACCGGGGCGGCGTCTCAACGCCGTCGATCGGGCTGGATCAGGGCGTCGCCCGGCCGGCGGCGATGGTGCTTTGCCTGCCGTAACCGACGACGCCGGCGGAATCACTGGCGTTTCCGCGCCGATGGCCGCCGCTCATGCATCTGTAGTCCTGCCGGGGGTCGCCGGTCTGGCTGCCGGTCCGGACCAGTTCGGAGTCAGCGCTGCACTGCTCGGCCCGCTCGGCCATCGTCAGGTTGACGGGTTCGACCGTGGTGCTGCAGGCGCCGAGGGCGAGCGTCCCTCCGGCCAGAAGAATGGAAACCATCGAAGCACGCATAGCTGGTCCTCCTTCGGAGGCCGGCAGATCGGCCCCTGCCGGGAAATAGATACCCGCCGTGACCGCTCGTCAAGGTTGATTTATCCAGCCTGAAGTTGCGGAATCGCATGGAGACGTCAGCAAAAAGGGCCGGCGGATCGCTCCGCCGGCCCTCTTCGTTTCGTCCGGCCCGAAGCCTACTCCGCGGTACCCCGCGCCAGGTTGCGCAGCACATACGGCATGACCCCGCCGGCCTTGAAGTAGTCCAGCTCGGTCTGGTTATCGATGCGGCAGCGGACCGGGAAGCGGGCCATCTTGCCGTCCGACGGACGGAACAGCTCGACCCACAGGTCCTGACGCGGACGCAGCTTGCCGATGTTGACGTCCGACAGGCCGCGGATGGTGACGATCTCCTCGCCGGTCAGACCCAGACGGGTCCAGCCCTCGGCCTTGAACTGCAGCGGCACCACGCCCATCCCGACCAGGTTGGAGCGGTGGATGCGCTCGTAGCTCTCGGCGATGACCGCCCGCACGCCCAGCAGCTTGGTGCCCTTGGCCGCCCAGTCCCGGGAGGACCCGCTGCCGTACTCCTTGCCGGCGAGGACCACCAGCGGCACCCGCTCGTCGGCGTAGCGCATGGCCGCGTCGTAGATGCTCTGCACCTCGCCCGTGGGCAGGTGGGAGGTGAGGCCACCCTCCGTGCCCGGCGCCAGCTGGTTGCGCAGGCGCACGTTGGCGAAGGTGCCGCGCATCATCACCTCGTG
>DDSO01000073.1:4650-4794 GCA_002343425.1 Brevundimonas sp. UBA2388 | reverse complement strand
GGATTCCAGCTGGAACACCCCGACGGTCTGGCCGGATGCCATCAGCTCGTAGGTTTTCGGGTCGTCCAGCGGCAGGCTGTTCCAGTCGACCGCCGCCCCGCGCCGTTCCAGATAGATCCGGGCGCGGTCCAGCACCGTCAGCGT
>DDSO01000073.1:170-4559 GCA_002343425.1 Brevundimonas sp. UBA2388 | reverse complement strand
GTCGCCGATGACGATGCCGGCGGCGTGGGTCGAGGCGTTGCGGTACAGCCCCTCCAGCTCCAGCGCCGTGTCCAGCAGGGTCCGCACCGACGCCTCGGAATCGCGGGCCTCGCGCAGGCGCGGCTCGATCTCGATGGCCTGGGCCAGGGTGACGGGGTTGGCGGGGTTGGCCGGCACCATCTTGGCCAGCCGGTCCACCTGGCCCAGCGGCATCTGCAGCACNNGATCTGCGAAACCCGGTCGCGGCCATAACGCTGGGCGACGTACTCGATGACCCGGTCGCGGCCTTCCATGCAGAAATCGATGTCGAAATCCGGCATGGAGACCCGTTCGGGATTCAGGAACCGCTCGAACAGGAGGCCGAACCGAAGAGGGTCCAGATCGGTGATGGTCAGGGCCCAGGCGACCAGCGAGCCGGCGCCCGAACCCCGCCCCGGTCCCACGGGAATCCCGTGGTTCTTGGCCCATTTGATGAAGTCCGACACGATCAGGAAATAGCCGGGGAAGCCCATCTGCTGGATAATCCCGACCTCCCATTCGAGGCGGGCCCAGTAGTCGGCCTCGGGCGCGACAGGAGTCACGGCCTGCAGCCGCGCCTTCAGCCCCTCGCGGGCCTGATGCATCAGCTCCTCGGGCTCGGTCCGCCCGGCTCCCGCCTCGAAGCGCGGCAGGATGGGGGCGCGGGTGGGGACGAGGAAGGCGCAGCGGCGGGCGATCTCCACCGTCGTGTCGCAGGCCTCAGGCAGGTCCGCGAACAGCTCCCGCATCGCCGCGGCGGGCTTGAACCAGTGCTCGCCAGTGACGCGGCGACGGTCTTCCTGCCCCGTGAAGGCCCCGTCGGCGATACACATCAGGGCGTCGTGCGACTTCGCCTGCGCGGCCTTGGCGTAGTGGATGTCGTTGGTGGCCACCAGCGGCGTGTCGTGAGCATAGGCCCACTCCACCAGCCCCCGTTCCGCCTGCCGCTCGCTGGCGAGGCCGTGGCGTTGCAGCTCGACATACAGCCGATCACCGAACACCCGCGCCATCTCATCAAGGGCGGCATTGGCCTCGGCCGGCTTGCCCTGCACGAACAGCGGATCGACCGGCCCGTCCGGCCCGCCGGACAGCAGGATCAGTCCCTCGGACCGCTCCGCCACCATGGACCATGGCACGCCCGGCTCATCCATCGATCCGGCGTCGAGATAGGCCGAGGACGACAGGGCGCACAGGTTCAGCCACCCCGCCTCGTTCTGGACCAGAAGCACCATCGTCGGGACCCGGGCCCAGCGTTCGTTGATCTTGCCGCCGATCCCGGTCACCGGCAGGGCGCAGGCCACGATCGGCTGGACGCCAGATCCCTTCGCCGCTTCGGAAAACTCCAGCGCCCCGAACAGATTGGCCCGGTCCGCCACGCCCACCGCCGGCATGCCCGCATCCGCCGCGAGGGTCGCGACCTTCCCCGCCTTGATCGCGCCTTCCAGCAGCGAATAGGCCGAGCGGACCCTCAGATGGATGAATTGCGCGGCTGTAGCGGCGGTTGAGATGGCCAGACCCTCTTTGAGCTGGCCCATTCCCGACTCACGAAATCAGAAACGCCGCCTGCCACGCCATCCAAACGAAGCCGCCGCATGACGCAAGCGACAGCATATCTCTCGTCCAACGCGCCATGACCTTGTCCCCAGATTGCGTGTTCTGTCTATGTTCTATGTTGCGGGTTTGTTCTCGTCAAGGGGGTGCCCGCAGTGGTGGACTGGCGCTGCCGAAACGCCCTTGCCTGCCCTCTGCCCGCATGGCTTCGTGCCGCCATGACCCAAGAAGCCGCTCCGGCGCAATTCATCCTTCGGGGCAACGCCGCCGGTGGGATCCTGGCGACCGACGAGCCACTGAGCTTCTGGGGCGGTGTGGATCCTGCCACAGGGCGGATCATCGATGTCCATCACCCGCTCCACGGCCAGTGCCTGACGGGCAAGGTCCTGGTCATGCCGTCCAGCCGCGGATCCTGCACCGGAAGCGGGGTGCTGGTTGACCTGGTGCTGAGCGGCCGCGGGCCCGCGGCCCTGGTCTTCCGCGAGGCCGAGGATGTGCTGACCCTCGGGGCCCTTGTCGCTGAAGGGATGTTCGGCGTTGCATTGCCCGTGCTGAGGCTCGCGCCCGGGCCGTTCGGCATGCTGTCGCTCGAGACCGAGGCGCGCATCGGGGACGACCGGCTCGAGGCGGGCGGACTGCGGCTGGCGATCTCCCCGCCGCTGACGACCGCGCTGGCGCTCTCGGAGACCGATCGGGCGATGCTGGCCGGCGAAGCAGGCGAAGCCGTGGGCCAGGCCATGCGCATCCTCTGCGCGATGGCGGCCAATCAGGGGGCGGCGCGTCTGGTCGACGTCTCGCAGGGCCATATCGACGGCTGCATCTACGCCAGTCCCGCCAATCTGGTCTTTGCCGAAGCGATGGCCGATCTGGGAGGAACGGTCCGTATACCCACGACGATGAACGCGATTTCGGTCGACCGGCAGAACTGGCGGGCCCAGGGCGTTTCGCCCGACTTCGGTCTGCCGGCACAGCGGTTGGCGGATGCCTATGTCCGGATGGGCTGCCGCCCCAGTTTTACCTGCGCACCCTATCTGCTGGACACGGCGCCGGAGGCCGATGAGGTGATCGCCTGGTCGGAATCCAATGCGGTGATCTATGCCAACACCGTGCTGGGCGCGAGGACGGCGAAACACCCTGACTTCCTCGACCTGTGCATCGCCCTGACCGGGCGGGCGCCGCTTGCGGGGGTCTATCTGGATGCGGCTCGCAAGGCGCGACGGATCATTGATGTCGATCTGCCCGAGGGTATCGACGATGGCTTCTGGCCCCTGCTCGGCTATCTGGCGGGCCAGCGGGCTCCCGACCGGATTCCGCTGCTGCGCGGACTGTCCTCCGGGCGGCCCTCACGCGATGATCTGAAGGCTCTTTGCGCGGCCTTCGGCACCACCTCGGCCTCGCCGATGCTGCATATCGAGGGGGTGACGCCCGAGGCAGACGGTGCGGCGGCGGCGGATGCGGACCACGCCGCCATCACCCGGGGCGATCTGCGCGCCGCCTGGGCCCAGCTGAACGGCGGACCGGCCGCTGTCGAACTGGTGGCGATCGGCAGCCCGCATGCTTCCCTCCGGGAGTGCCGGGATCTGGCGGAAGGACTGGCGGGTCGATCCCGTCATCCCCTGACCCATGTGATCGTCACGGCTGGACGGGACGTGATCGGCCAGGCCGCGGCCGAAGGCCTTCTGGCGCGCCTTCGCGCCTGCGGCGTGCAGGTCGTTCCTGACATCTGCTGGTGTTCGATTTCGGAGCCTGTCTTTCCGCCCGTGACCCGGACCGTGATGACCAATTCCGGGAAATACGCCCACTATGGCCCCGGGCTCAGCGGCCGGGCGGTGCGCCTGGGCAGTCTGTCGGACTGTATCACCGCGGCGCTGACCGGATGCGCTGCTCCGCGACAGCCGGCCTGGCTGGCCTGAGTCCGCAAAGCCGACGCCGGCGCCCTGCGATGCGTTCCTCCCGTCCGGCCGGGCGTGTATGGTGCCGATTGTGCTTCGGACGGCCGCCTTCCTGGCGGCAGACGGCGCAGGAGTTCCGGTGATGGCCAAGGGTCAAGTCAAGAGCAACAAGGAAGTCCGCAAGCCCAAGGCCGAGAAGCCCAAGCCGTCCGTGTCGGTCGGCAGCAGTTCGCCCTTCACCACGCCTCCCGGCAAGAAATAGGGTTCAGGACCCTTCCCCCACCGGGGAAGGGGTCAGCCTCCAGCGTCAGCGGCCAGCCGGGTATCGCATTCCGCCACGCCGGCCTCGACGTCCGCACCGGCATAGAGTTCACGCGCCGTCCTCCAGACGGCCTGAGCCGGTTCCGCACGCCGCAGGCCGTCGAGCGCCAGCGCCTTGAGCCGCAATGCATTCGCCATGTCGACCGACGCACCCTGCCCGTGGGCGGAATAGAGCGCCGCCGCCTGCTCGGCGTGAGCCAGCGCCTGTTCGAGATGATCGGCCTCACGATCCAGATCGGACAGGTGCCGCAATGCATGGGCCTGAAGCAGGGGAGCCCCGCTCTCACGGCTCAGGGCCGCAGCACGGGCCCAGGAGTTGCGGGCGTCCCCTGCCCTGCCTTGGGCGGCAGCCTCACGCGCCAGCATCAGATGGGCCTCGATCGCTTCGGTCATGTCCGGACCGTAGCACGCTGCGTCAGTAGGCGTGGCTCTCCGCCGGCCGTTCTTCCAGATGGCCGTCCTTCAGGGCGAAGACGCGGTCCATATGGCCGGCCAGCTCCATGTTGTGGGTGGCGATCAGGGCGGCGACGCCGGTGTCCTTGACCAGTCTGTGCAGGGCCTCGAACACGGTCTGGCTGGTGGCGGGATCGAGGTTGCCGGTCGGCTC
>DDSO01000073.1:0-146 GCA_002343425.1 Brevundimonas sp. UBA2388 | reverse complement strand
CCCGCTGCTGCTCCCCGCCGGACATCTGCGCCGGCTGGTGGGTCAGCCGCTCGCCGAGACCGAGGGCGGTCAGGACCTCACTGGCCCGCTCACGGGCCTGCACCTGACCGACGCCCGCGATACGCAGCGGCAGGGCGACGTTGTCG
>DDSO01000071.1 GCA_002343425.1 Brevundimonas sp. UBA2388 | reverse complement strand
AACGAACACAACGGAATCACAGCGAACACAACGGTATTGCACCTGGCTCTGGCCCCGTTGTGCCCGCTGTGATTCCGTTGTGTTCGTTGTGATGAACCCGCTTCGCGGGGCGTGAGCATGGATTTCCGAATCCACGTCCACAACACCGTCGCCGACATAGGCCGCGAGGCCTGGGACGCCTGCGCGTCTTCCTCCGGCGATCCCTTCCTCAGCTTCGACTTCCTCGACGCCTGCGAAGCCTCCGGCAGCGCCGTCCCGGCGCAGGGCTGGGCCGGCCGCCACCTGTCCCTGCGCGATGAGGCCGGCCACGTCCTCGGCGTCATGCCCCTCTGGCTCAAGGGCCACAGCCAGGGCGAATACGTTTTCGACCACAGCTGGGCCGACGCCTATCAGCGCGCCGGCGGCCGCTACTATCCCAAACTCCTGTCCGCCGTGCCCTTCACCCCCGTCACCGGCCCGCGCTTCCTCGCCCATCCCGATGCCGGCGCCGACACGGTGCGGCAGGCCCTGCTCCAGGGGGCCATCGCCCTGACCGAACGGCTGGGCGTCTCATCCCTGCACGTCAACTTCCCGACCGGGGACGACTGGACCGCCATGGGCGCGGCCGGCCTGCTGCAACGGCAGGACATGCAGTACGTCTGGCGCAACGGCGGCTATGCGACCTTTGATGACTTCCTGTCCGCCCTGTCGTCCAGCCGCCGCAAGACCATCCGCCGCGAGCGGCGCGAGGCGCAGGCAGGCCTCGACATCCGCGTCCTGACCGGCGCGGACATCATGGAGGCGCACTGGGACGCCTTCTTCGCCTTCTACATGGACACCGGCGAGCGGAAGTGGGGCCGCCCCTATCTGACACGCGACTTCTTCACCCGCCTTGGCGCGACGATGGCCGATCGTATCGCCCTGGTCATGGCCTTCCGCGACGGTGTCGCCATCGCCGGCGCCCTTAACCTGATCGGCCGCGACGCCTTGTACGGCCGCCAGTGGGGCGCGCTGGAGGAGGTCCCCTTTCTCCATTTCGAGCTCTGCTACTATCAGGCCGTCGAGTTCGCGATCGCGCGCGGCCTGTCCCGGGTCGAGGCCGGCGCGCAAGGCGAGCACAAGATCGCCCGCGGCTACCTGCCCTCCCCCGTCTACTCGGCCCATTTCATCGCCGACCCGGCCCTGCGCGATCCGGTGGCCCGCTACCTCGATGGCGAGCGGCCCGCCGTCGAGGCCGAGATCGCGGTCATGACCGACGAACTCTCGCCGTTCCGGAGGGGCGGCTGATGGTTCAGTCGGCGCGCTTCCCGTCGCCAATGAACCAGCCGGCGATCCAGCTGACGATGCCGGTGACGATCGCCGCGCCGATGCCGGCCTTCAGGCCGTCGACCACAAACCCGCCCAGCAGCATCGCCACCAGCCCGATCACCGCCGCATTCACCACCAGCAGGAACAGGCCGAAGGTGATGATCGTCAACGGGAAGGTCACCACCGTCAGGATCGGCCGGACGATGGCGTTGGCCATCCCCAGCAGGATCGCCGCCAGCAGCAGCGACGGCGTGTCGGTGAAGCCCACCCCCGGCACGACCTGCGCCGCCAGCCACAGGGCCAGACAAGTAACGAGAAACTGGACGATGAAACGCAGCATGGGTCTCTCCCGACTCGAGGATGACGATAACGCGAAACGGCGCGCGGGGCTCCCCGTTATCGCCGCCGGTTGCTACGGTGTCCCTGACCCACGGAGCCCTCGATGAGCCTGAACGCCCCCTACGATCCGAACAACATCTTCGCAAAGATCCTTCGCGGCGAGGTTCCCTCGGTGACAGTCTGGGAGGACGACCATGTGCTGGCCTTCATGGACGTGTTTCCGCAGTCCGACGGCCACGTCCTGGTCATTTCGAAGACCTCGACGGCCCAGACGCTGCTGGACATCGAGGCCGACGCCCTCGCCCGCCTGACAGCCGCGGTCCAGCGCACGGCCCGCGCCGTCGAGAAGGCGCTGCGGCCTGAAGGCTTCAAGATCATGCAACTGAATGGCGCGGCTGGCGGCCAGAGCGTCTTCCATCTGCATTTCCACATCATTCCCCGCTGGTCGAACCGACGGCTGAAGGAACACAGCCATGGGCGGATGGCCGACGGTGCCGCCCTGCGCGCCTTCGCCGACCAGATCGCCGCCGCGCTCGACTGAACGGCTGGCCGCCGGGTCACGCCCTTGAAGCCGGGGCGGTTTTCCGTGCACGGTGGCCTCCATGGCGCTTCTGTACGGCGACCCCGCCCCCACCTTTGCGACCGCCGGGGTCAGCAACCCCCGCTACGTCTTCGACTCGGCGGCGGGCCGCTATCTGCTGCTGGCCATCGTCCCGGCGGGGCCCACAGTCGCCCGCGCCCTCGCCACAATCGAACGGCAGCGCGCGGCCTTCAACGATGCCCACGCCAGCGTCTTTGTCGTCATCGTCGGAAAGGACAGGGGCCGGGGACAGCGTGCAGACAGCCTGCCCGGCCTGCGCTTCCTGTTCGACGAGGATGGCGCGGTCGCCGCCCTCTATGGCGCGACTGACGCCGAACGCTGGTGCCTGGTCGACCCGGCCCTGCACGTCATGGCGACCGTCGGCGCGGATCAGGCCGCAGAGCTCATCGACCGCATAGCCACCCTGCCACCGCCCGGCCGCCACGGCGGCCCCGAAAGCTCGGCGCCCGTTCTGCTCACACCGCGCATCTTCGAACCGGCCTTTTGCGAGCAGCTGATCGCCCTCTACCGCGAAGTCGGCGGACAGCGGTCCGGCTTCATGCGTGAGGTGGACGGCGTCACCACCCTGATGACGGACGACAACCACAAGCGGCGTTCGGACGTCATCATCGAAAACGAGTCCCTGCAGAAGCAGGTTGTCGCACGCCTCAACCGTCGTCTGATGCCGCAGATCCAGAAGGTCTTCAACTTCAAGGCCACGCGGATCGAACGCTATCTGGTCGCCCGCTACGACGCGGAATCCGGCGGCTTCTTCCGTCCACATCGCGACAACACCACCAGGGGCACGGCCCACCGGCGGTTCGCGGTCTCGATCAACCTGAACGCGGACTATGAGGGCGGGGACCTGCGCTTCCCGGAGTTCGGCCCGCGCACATACCGTCCGCCGCCCGGCGGCGCGGTCGTCTTCTCCTGCTCGATCCTGCACGAGGCCACGGCGGTCACGAAGGGCGAGCGGTTCGCCTTCCTGCCCTTCCTCTACGACGATGCGGCGGCGCGGATCCGTGAGGCCAACCTCAAATACCTGGACCCGTCCCTGACCGCCTAGTCAGCCCGGAACTGGAGCTCGGCCAGCCGGGCGTACAGTCCACCCTGGACCATCAGCGCCTGGTGCGTGCCCTCCTGAACGACCTTGCCGTCCTCCATCACCACGATCCGGTCGGCCCGCAGGACCGTAGCCAGCCGGTGGGCGATGACGATGGTCGTTCGGCCTTCCATGGCCTGGTCCAGAGCCGCCTGCACCAGTCGCTCATTTTCGGCATCCAGCGCCGAGGTCGCCTCGTCCAGCAGCAGGATCGGCGCATCACGGACCAGCGCGCGGGCGATGGCCATCCTCTGCCGCTGGCCGCCCGACAGGCTCTTGCCGCGCTCACCCAGGGGCGTGTTGAACCCTTCCGGCAACGCCTCGACAAAGCCCAGCGCCTGAGCCTCCTCGGCGGCGGCGCGAACTTCGTCATCGCTGGCGAGTTCGCGGCCAAAGCGGATGTTTTCGCTGGCGGAACCCGAGAACAGCGGCGCCTCCTGCGACACCCAGGCGAACCGGCCGCGAACGGCGACAGGATCGGCGGAGCGCACGTCGACGCCATCCACCGAGACCATGCCTGACTGCGGATCGTAGAAGCGCAGCAACAGCCGGAAGACCGTGCTCTTCCCCGCACCGGAAGGCCCGACCAGAGCCACCGTCTCGCCCGGCCGCACCGTCAGCGAGAAACCCTTGAGCGCCGGCAGGTCGGGTCGCCCGGGATAGGCGAACTGGACAGCGGACATCGAAACCTCGCCGGTCGCCGGTTCCGGCAGGACCGTCGGCGTCTCCGGCGGCCGGATGGCCGCCTCGGCGCGCATCAGTTCGTCGATCCGCTCCATCGCTCCGGCGGCCTTCTGCACATCGCCCCAGCTCTCGCCCAGAGCCCCGACGGCGCCGGCCACGAACACGGCCAGCAGCACGAACTGCAGCAGGGCGCCCGGCGTCATTCGACCGGCGATCACATCCTGGGCGCCCAGCCACAGCACAAGGCTGACGCCGCCGAACATGACCACGATGATCATGGCGGTCATGAAGGCCCGCGCCCTCATCCGCACCAGCGAGACGCCGAACGCCGCCTCGACCGCCGCGCCGAAGCGCTCGATGGCGCTGGCCTCGCGGCCGAAGGCCTGCACCGTCTCGATAGCGTCCACGCTCTCGCCCGCGAAACCGACGGCGTTGGCGAACCGGTCCTGCGAGGCGACCGTCAACTTGCGGACCGTCCGGCCGAACAGGAAGATCGGCCCCAGCAGCAGCGGAACCACCAGCAACACCATGCCCGTCAGCTTGGGACTGACCACGAACAGCAGGATCGTGCCGCCGATCAGGGTCAGGAAATTCCGCAGGGCGAACGACACAGAGGTCGTCAGCAGGGTCTCGACCAGGGCGATGTCCGTGGTCAGGCGCGACAGCACCTCACCGGTTCGCATCGAGGCGTAGAAAGCCGGGTCCAGCGTCAGGATCCGCCCGAACAGGCCCTTGCGCAGGTCGGCGATGACCCGCTCGCCGGTCTTGGTCACGAAATAGTAGCGGACGGCTGTGGCGACGCCGAGGAACAGGGCGTTGGCGCCCAGCAGCAGGAACCACAGGTTCAACTGGGCGCCGTGGTTCTCGAACCCATTGTCGATCGCGCCGCGGGCGGCGGCCGTCAGGGCCAGCGAGGCCGCAGTGGACAGGATCAGCCAGAAGGCGGCCATGACGACGTGGCCCTTGTGCCGCATCGCATAAGGGAACAACCGTCCGAGCGGGCGAACGTCCCGCCGTCGCTCCCGGCGCTCCCCGGCCTCGCCCATCTGTTCGGCCAACTGGGCGCCCGCGCCCGGCCGTCCCCGGATGTCGGCGGCGGCGTCGGGATTGGCGGTTGCATCTGTCATGGCGCGCGCCTCTTGCCCCGGAACGGCCCCCGGTGTAAACGCCGCCGCTCATTCCCGCCCCAGAAGGCGGGATTTCTCATTTTCGCGCTCCGACGGTCGGCATCGTCATCGCGCAGAGACCGGACCAGGACCATGAAGGCGGATACGCACCCCGACTACCACTTCATCACCGTGACGATGACCGATGGTACGACCTATCAGACGCGCTCGACCTACCAGAAGGAAGGCGCCGTCCTGAACCTCGACATCGATCCGCTGACCCACCCGGCCTGGACCGGCGGCAACCAGCACCTGCTGGACCGCGGCGGCCGCGTTTCGCGCTTCAACAACAAGTTCGCAGGCTTCATCAAGAAGTAGGCCTGATCCACGGGGAACGGGCTTTCAGGCCACACCCCGCGGCAAGACGACCACAAAGGCGTCGGTCTCCGGACCGGCGCCTTTCTGTTTGCCCGGAACGCCGATAACATGGCGACGTTGGCTTCGGGGGCGTGGACGTGGGGTCCCGTGTCGAAGCGGGCGAAGAGATCGTGACGATGAATCGACGGCAACTGGGACTTGGCGCGGCCGTGTCGGCTTTCGCGTCATCCATCGGACTGGCGGCCCGGGCCCAGACCCGCGATCCCGGCGCTGTCGCCTTCTATGACAGCTTCAACGATCAACTTGCGCGCCTGCCTGCCACGATCCAACCCGATGTCCGCGCCTTCTATGAGCTGAACGGCTGGCGGCCCGTCTGGACAGCCGAACGCCTTCGCACGCTTCAGACCGCCGCCGGCCGCGCTGAGCGCCATGGCCTGTCGCAGAGCGATTATTTCGATTTCGAGGCCCTCGCGTCGGCACCCGACTCCGCTGAAATGCGGACCACCGCCGCCGCCATGAGCTATGGCCGCGTTCTCGCGGAGGGTCGGGTTCGCCCCGAGACCGTCGAGGACCTCTGGGAGATGCAGAAGAACCGCGTCGACCTGCCGGTCGGGCTGAACGACGCACTCGCCCAGAACCGTCTGGTCGACTGGTTTGAGGGCCTGGCCCCGACCGACATCGGCTATTCCAACCTGTCCGCCGGCTATATCCGCTATCGCCGCCTGATCCGCGACGGCGGCTGGCCGGTCTTCCGCCAAGGCACGACCATCGAGCCGGGCATGAGCGACGCGCGGATTCCCGCATTGATCCAGCGTCTGGTGGCCGAAGGTGACCTCACCGCCGCCGACGGTGCACGCCTGGGCAGCATGGGCATCGTCTACGGGCCCGAACTGCAGGCCGCCGTCCGCGGTTTCCAGATCCGCCACGGCCTCGTGGCCGACGGGCGCGTGGGCACGGGTACCCAACGGTCCCTCTCGGCCTCGGCTGAAGATCGGGCCCGCCAGATTGCCCTCAACCTCGAGCGCCGCCGCTGGCTGAAACGCGAGGTCGCGCCCGAACGCATCGAGGTCAACACCGCAGCCGCCATCATGGTCTACTGGAAGGATGGCCGACCGGTACACTCCAACCGGGTCGTCGTCGGCACGGCCGCCAACCAGACGCCCAGCCTTGAGAAGCCTTTCGCCTCGGTCGTCGCCAACCCGCCCTGGTATGTGCCTTCCAGCATAGCGCGCAATGAAATCCTGCCGCGCGGCCCCGCCTATCTGGCCAGCCAGAACATGTACATACAGAACGGCACCGTCATCCAGCGCGCCGGCCCGACCGCCGCGCTCGGCTATGTGAAGTTCGAACTGAGGGACAGCTACGCCATCTTCCTGCACGACACCCCGTCAAAGGCCGCCTTCAATCTCGCCTTCCGGCACCGGTCACACGGCTGTGTGCGCGTGCAGAACGCCGTCGAATTCGCCCGTCTGTTGCTGTCGCCCGATCCGACCCTGCTGGAACAGTTTGACGCCGCCCAGGACAGCCGGCAGACCCGTCGCATCCAGACCGGCCGCGAGATCAGCGTGCGCCTGCTGTACTGGACCGCCTTCGTCGACGGCCAGGGCCGCGTTGCCTTCCGCGAGGACGTCTACAGCCGCGACGCCAAACTGGCGCAGGCCCTCGGCATCGCTCTCAGCCTGCCGCGGCCGGTCGATGACGGCGCGCGGGTGGCGACCGACGTCGGGCCGTAGGTTCTAACTCAGGTTCGGAAGGCCGCCGTCAGACGATCCAGCTGGCTCTGCACGGGATTGACCGCGTCCTCTTCAGGCTCGTCCAGATACATGCGCCGATCCAGGTGCAGCACCCGGTCGTACAGTTTTTCGGTGCGCACCAGATATTCGACCAGGGCGATAGGCAGTTCCGGATGGCTGACTTCGGTCGCCGCCAGCCGCTCGGCCAGGCGATAGCGTGGCTCGCAGGCCGCCTCGGCGGTCATATCCCCCTCGCGCACCGCCCGCTGGACCAGCAGCCATGAGGCGATCTGCATCAGCCGGGTCGTCAGCTTCATGCTTTCGCCCGCGTAAAGCAGGGCGGTCGACCGCGACAGCAGCTTGGACTCCCGACGCCCGTCCCCGTCCAGATAGGCGGCGGTCTCCTCGACCAGTTCCATCCCCTCCTGGAAAGTGCGGTCGAACAGTTCCGAACGGGCGAAATCATCCACGACCGCGGCGCGGCTGCGGCCCCCGGGTGAAAGCGTGGTGGCGTCAACAGGCATGAACTCAACCAGACTCATGGAACAGGCGCATCCGTATCACGACCGGCACGGCATGGCGCGGCGCTTCAACGGTGTGCAACGGCCATGCCAGACTAGGGCCGACAGGGTTACGACCGGAAATTGAACATGGCGTCGGCCGCATTGCGTTGCGACGACTTGCCTTCGATGGCGGCGTTCGAGCGATCGATCTCGGCCTGCAGCCCCGCGATCCGCTGTTTCAGGTCCTCGACCGAATAGCCGTCCAGATCCTCGCGAGTCAGGGCGATCAGGGGCGCTCCGCGCGCCGGACGGGGCTCCAGATCCTCGAACATCTCCGCCTCCTTCGTGGTCATCCGGTACGCAACGCCCTATTTCAACGCCCGGACACGAACGATTGCAAGAACGGGACGGGCGAATGCGGGTAGTCGAGATCGCGGGCGGCGCCGGTTCCGCAGAGTGCCTGGTCCTTTCCGAACGCCCCGATCCGGTCGCCGGGCCGGGCCAGATTCGCATCCGTGTCCGCGCCGCCGGGATCAACCGGCCCGACATCCTGCAGAGGCTGGGTCGCTACCCTGCCCCGCCCGGCGCATCGGACATTCCGGGTCTGGAGGTCGCGGGCGAGGTCGATCAGGTTGGCGCGGGCGTTGACCGTTGGTCCTTCGGAGACCGCGTCTGTGCCCTTCTGGCCGGAGGCGGCTATGCGGAGCTGGCCGTGGTAGACGCCGGCCACGCCCTCCCCGTCCCGGCCGGCATGGATTTCGTCCAGGCCGCCGCCCTGCCCGAGACGGTCTGCACCGTTTTCGCCAATGTCTTCGAGGCGGGTGCGCTCAAGGCGGGCGAGACCCTGCTGATCCACGGCGCCACAAGCGGCATCGGCGTCACCGCCATCCAGATGGCGAAGGCCGCCGGCGCGCGCGTCATCGCCACCTCGCGTGGGGCTGCCAAGGCCGATGCGGCGCGACGGCTCGGCGCCGACCTCAGCCTCGACGCCACTTCGGACGAAATGGAGCCGGCGATCCGGGCGTTTGGCGGCGCGGATGTGGTGCTGGACATGGTCGGCGCCGACTATGCCGCCCTCAACCAGGCGGCGCTGAACCCCTTCGGCCGCTGGGTGGTGATCGCCACCCAGTCCGGAGCGCTCGCCGAGATTGATCTCGCCCGATTGATGATGAAGCGGATCACCCTGACCGGCTCCACCCTCCGGGCCCGGCCGGCCGACGAAAAGGCCCGGCTGGTCGCAGCCGTGGAAGCTGTGGCCTGGCCGTGGGTTGCTTCAGGCGCGGTCCGGCCGCCGGTTGAAGCAACTTTCCCACTTGAACAGGCATCGGCC
Organism: Brevundimonas sp. UBA2388; assembly: GCA_002343425.1. Lineage (GTDB taxonomy): Bacteria > Pseudomonadota > Alphaproteobacteria > Caulobacterales > Caulobacteraceae > Brevundimonas. Next base: position 11,405 of record DDSO01000071.1, on the reverse strand, counting down.
GCCCACCTCCGGCTGGAGGCAGGCGGCCATGTCGGCAAGATCGTGCTGACGACCTAGACGGTTACCAGCGACCGCCGCCCCGAACCGGACGCAGTGAGGAAATCCGGTCGTTCAGCCCCGTGTTGCGCAGATTGCGGACGTCGTTGCTGAAAGTTACGCACTGGCCGCGATAGTAGGCGTCCGTGCAGGCTTCCCATGTGCCCTGGAACCGCATCGAGCTGATGGCGTCGTTGAAGCCCGTATTGGCCAGGTTCGGCATCTCGTTATCGAACCGGAAGCTGGCGCCGCGGTAATCGGCGTCCCGGAAGATCGTCACCGAAGATCGCCCGCCGCCCCAGCCGCCGCCCGGACGATCCGGGCGACCGCCGCCGCCCGGGCGATCTTCATATTCGCCGCGGTTCGGACCACAGACCAGCAGGCCGTCATTGTTGCGGATCTCGTAGTTGCCGCAGCGGTTCAGCTCGATCGAGGTGCCGCGGATCTGCCCGCGGTTGGTGCGGCAGTCGGCATAGAGCCGGCCCCGATTCACGTATTCGCCGCTGCAGCTGTCGCGATAGTCGCCGCGCGGCGCGACCCGCTCGGGACCTCCCGGGATCTGGGGAGCGAACTCCTGCCCGGCGCCGGTGACGACCGCCGCGGCGGCCAGCATTTCGATCAGCATGGAAGTTCCTCCCAAAAAACGTTCTCGACGCACAACGCGCCTGTGAAGCCACTGTTGCGGAGCCTGGATGAACCTTGGCTGTATGGCCTTGTCGGGTTCCGTTTTCTTTTCCGGCGAATGGGACTATATCGCCATCATCAACGCCCGGTCGAAAGGCCGGGCGCCGTCGTATCCAGAGCCCGGTTTTCGGGCTCAAGCAAGCACCGGAATACCGCCATGACCGACATCCTGATGCCCAAGGCCACCGCGGTCTGGCTGGTCGACAATACCTCGCTGACCTTTGAGCAGATCGCCGACTTCTGCGGCCTGCATCCGCTGGAAGTGCGCGGCATCGCCGACGGCGACGTGGCCCGGGACATCCGCGGTGCCGACCCGCTGGTGAACGGCCAGCTGACCCGCGAGGAACTGGACAAGGCCCAGAACGACGACGCCTACCGCATGCAGGCCGTTGTGAGCCGCCACGCCGAACTGCTGAAGGTGCACAAGGCGCCGCCGAAATACACGCCGGTCTCGCGCCGTCAGGACCGCCCCGACGCCATCATGTGGTTCGTCCGCAACCACCCGGAGGTGACCGACGCCCAGATCGCCAAGATGCTCGGCACGACCAAGTCGACCATTGAGAGCGTGCGTAACCGCACCCACTGGAACAGCCCGAACATCAAACCGGTGGACCCGGTAACCCTCGGTCTGGTCGGCCAGCTGGCCCTGGACGAACTGGTCCGCAAGGCCGCCGACAAGAAGGCGAAGGACGACGCCAAGAAGGGCGGTGCCACCCTGCAGCCCGTCGACGCTCCGGCCGAACCGGCCGAAGAGGAATTCGTGCCGGAAGCCCGCGAACGCCGCGGCGCCGAGCCGACCGCCGCCTCGGTCTTCGGCTCCAAGGACTGAGCCTCACGCGACGGTCAATAAAAACGGCCCCGGGATCGCTCCCGGGGCCGTTGTTCTTTCGGGAGGCTCCGCTAATGCGCCGAGGCCTCCAGACTGGTGATCTGTTCCTTGAGTCGGAGCTTCTGCAACTTGAGCTCCCTTACGCGAAGCGAGTCCGTGGCCGGGCGGGTCGTCTCTTTCCGGATCGTCTCATCCAGATTGCGGTGACGGTTTCCCAGTTCGCGGATACGAGCTTCGATGGTCATGGCTTGCGCCTCCATGTCTAAGGGACCAGTACAGTCAGCGCCGGGTCTGACCGGCTGTAGAATCACATTCCAGTGAACTGCCGACCGTCCTGATACGGACCACCCTGGAGCCCGAATTGGCCGAAGATGTGAACAGAGCCGTACGGAACCCTTCCGGCTCTACGCCCCCCAGACTGATCGTCGGAATTTCCGGAGCGTCCGGCGTGACTTACGGCGTCCGGGTGCTGGACGCCTTGCGTGAGTTGGGCGTCGAGAGCCACCTCGTCGTCACCCGCGCCGCCCTGCTGACCCTGTCGCAGGAGACCGACCTGTCAGCCGATGATCTGCTGGGCCGCGCCGACGTGACGCACCGGCTCAACGATGTCGGCGCCTCGATCGCTTCGGGGTCGTTCCGGACCATGGGGATGATTATCGCCCCCTGTTCGGTCCGCACCATGGGCGAGATCGCCACGGGCGTGACCTCGACCCTGCTGACCCGCGCCGCCGATGTGGTGCTGAAAGAGCGCCGCCCGCTGGTGCTGATGGTCCGCGAGACGCCCCTGCACCTCGGCCACCTGCGCACCATGACAGCCCTGGCCGAGATGGGCGCCGTCATCGCCCCGCCCCTGCCCGCCTTCTATGCCAAACCGGCCTCGATCGCCGAAATGGTCGACCAGTCGGTCGGCCGCGCGCTGGACCTGTTCGGCCTGGACTGGTCCGCGGTTCGACGCTGGGACGGCCTCAAGGGACCGGGATCGGAATGAGCCTCTGGGACTGGGCGTTGAAGGCCTATGCGGCCGACGGAGTCGCCGACGCCTGTCTGGAGTTGCAGGACGCCGCTGGCCAGAACGTGCCCCTGCTGCTCTGGGCCGGCTGGTGCGCGGGGACGGGGCGCGTCCCCGATGAGGACGCCCTCGAAGCCGCCGGCGACACCGCCCGGGCCTGGCAGGAGACGGCCATCGCACCCCTGCGCGCCGTGCGGAAAGCACTCAAGCCCCGCGCCCCAGATCTTGACGACGCCGACCGCGAGGCCGTCCGGGCCCAGGTCAAGGCCGTCGAGCTGGACGCCGAGCGCCGGCTTCTGGCCGCGCTGGAGGCTCTCGCCCCCGCGCCCTCCGGCCCGCCGCAGCCGCCGATCGCCCAGCTGGCAGCCGCGGCCCGGATCTGGTCGCCGATGGTCCCGCGCGCGCTTCTGGTCCGGCTCGCAGACCGCCTTCCGGCCTGACGCGGCGCACAGTATGATCCCCCGACAGGGCCTGACATGAACGACGACGAACCTTTTCTGACCGAAGAAGAGCTGGCGCTGCACGCCCGGCTCAAGGTGCTTCAGCTCGAGCATGCCGACCTCGACGCCTCGATCGAGGCCCTGGGTCACATGCCGGTGCCGGACCAGCTGATGATCGCCCGGCTGAAGCGCAAGAAGCTGACCCTGCGCGACGAGATCGCCAAGATCGAGGACCGCATCCTGCCCGACATCATCGCCTGAGGGCCGCGTCAGCGGCCTTTCTTGCGCACCCACATGGCGGCGTCGGCCTCGGCCAGCCAGATCTCGGGATCGGTGTGGCCGGCGAAGGCGCGGACGCCGAATGAGCCGCCCAACGGCGACTGTTCCCCGGCCCAGATGAAGCCATCGGCCTCCAGCGCCGCGGCCAGACGCTTCGCCTTGTCGCGGCCTTCGTCCAGACCGGCGTTCAGCATCAGCAGGGCGAACTCGTCGCCGCCCAGCCGGCCGACCGCATCCGATTCGCGCAGATTGGCTCGCAACAGCTCGGCCACATGCACCAGGGCGGCGTCGCCCGCGGCATGGCCCAGGGTATCGTTGACGCTCTTGAAGCCATCCAGATCGAGATACAGCAGCACCGCCGGCACCTCATGGCGCAGGCAGAAGGCCATGGCGCTGCGCATCGCGGTTACGAATCCGCGCCGGTTCAGGGCCGGCGTCAGCACGTCGTGATCGGCCGCGGCCTCCGCCGCCTCGGCCCGGAGGCGCAGGGCCTCGACCTCGGCGCGCAGGCGCTCGATCTCGGCTTGGGGGTCTGTGACGGCCGTGTCGGTCACGAGCAGAGGGGGCTCCCCGGCCGGCGACTCAACACGTCCGGCCATCGGTGAGCCTAACGCCGTCGGTTGCGGGCGCAACGCGAGTCCTGTATCGCGCCGCTTTCCCGCGAAAAGGCGAGCCTCCATGACGACCGGGACACCACCAGTGGCGATCATCATGGGCAGTCGTTCGGACTGGCCGACAATGAAACACGCCGCCGACGCCCTGGACCGTCTGGGCGTAGCATGGGAGGCCCGGGTGGTCAGCGCCCACCGCACGCCCAGACGCCTGTTCGACTTCGCCACCGGCGCACGCGCCGCGGGCTTCAAGGTGATCATCGCCGGCGCCGGCGGCGCCGCCCACCTGCCCGGCATGGCCGCTTCCATGACTGAATTGCCCGTGCTGGGCGTGCCGGTGGAATCGAAAGCCCTCAAGGGCATGGACAGCCTGCTGTCGATCGCCCAGATGCCCGGCGGCATACCGGTGGCGACGCTGGCGATCGGCGAGCCGGGTGCCAAAAACGCCGGCATTCTGGCCGCCCAGATCCTTGCCTTGTCGGACCCTATCCTCGCCGGACGCCTGACCGCCTTCCGTGAGGCCCAGACCGAGGCGGTCCACGAAACGGTCGAGGACTGAGTGGCCGACGCCGTCCCCGCCCCCCTGCCCCCCGGCTCCACTCTCGGCATCCTCGGCGGCGGCCAGCTGGGGCGGATGCTGAGTCAGGCCGCCTCGCGCCTCGGCTTCAACGTCGTCATCCTTGATCCTGAAGAGAACAGCCCGGCGGGCCGGGTCTCACAGGGCCAGATCGTCGCCGCCTATGACAATTCCACGGCCCTGTCCGTGCTGGGCCAGACCTGTCAGGCCGTCACCTTCGAGTTCGAGAACGTCCCCGCCGTCTCGGTCGAGCGGCTGGTCGAGGGCGGCGCCGTCGTCGCGCCCGGCCCCAAGGCCCTGGCCGTCGCCCAGGACCGGGTGGAAGAAAAGACCTTCCTCAACAGCGTCGGCGCGCCGACGGTGGCCTTCACCGCCATCGAGACCCTTGAGGACCTGCGTCACGCCGTCGACCGGCTGGGGGTCCCGGTCCTGCTGAAAACCCGGCGCGAGGGCTATGACGGCAAGGGACAGGTCTGGATCAAGTCGCCCGCCGATGTGGCCAAGGCCTGGAAGACGATCGGCGGTCGCCCGGCCATCCTCGAGGCGCGAGCGTCGTTCCAGCGTGAACTGTCGGTGATCTGCGCCCGCAGCCACGACGGCGCCGTCGCCGTCTATCCGCTGGGCGAGAACGTCCACAAGGGCGGCGTCCTCAAGACCACCCTCGCCCCGGCGAAGGTCGATGAGAAGACCCAGGCGCGCGCCCACGCCATCGCCGCCGCCATCCTCGAGGGGCTGGACTACGTCGGCGTCATGGGGATCGAACTGTTCGACCTCGGCGCGGGCCTGCTGCTGGTCAATGAGATCGCGCCGCGGGTCCACAACACCGGCCACTGGACCCAGGACGGCTGCGTTTGCGACCAGTTTGAACAACATATCCGCGCCCTCGCCGGCTGGCCGCTCGGCCCGACGACGGCCCACGCCCGGGTCGAGATGACCAATCTGCTCGGCGACGATGTGAAGAAGTGGGAAGGCCTGTCCGCCAAACCCGACGCCCGCCTGCACCTCTACGGCAAGGCCGAGGCCCGCAAGGGCCGCAAGATGGGCCATGTGAACCGGGTGAAGCCGCTGGTCTGATCGACGGCGACCGGCACCCGTTCGGGGGCGAGAGTATCGCCTTGCCCGCAAAAAATCCGGCGGGCGACTTTCGATTGGCGTCAGCGGGGCCCGTTCGGGCAAGCCGCGCTTGGGGCGGCGTCGGCGGGGTGATGCAAGCTGTCAAAGACCAAGGCCCGGCGGGCATTTGGCCAACAAGCGCGCGGGAACGACAGAATTGGACGCAGGCCGCGGATGGGCGTGGTTTCGCGCCGGCGGGCGGGGGCCGGAAGGTCGATCCGAGGGTTCAAAGGGGCGAGATTATACGGGGCGAGAATACACGGTCCGGAAGCAGGCGGCCGGCGGGGTTGAGAACGCCGCCCGCGACGCTGACCGTAGTCGCTGGCGTCCGATTGTGGCGATGAGGGTCATGTCCGTTCCCGACCCATAGCGGACTCCAGGAGTGTCTGCTTTCGGGCGACCAGGTGAGCCCCCGTTCATGCCGCAAAGCGGTCGTTCCTAAGGTCCGCTTTGAAGAGTCAAAGCGGACATCAGCGCCCCCCTCCAGTAGTGCAACTTTGATGATCTGCATTCAGCGCCGGAAAGCGGACTCTTTGGACGTAACCTGTCAGCACCGGTCCGCCAGCGACACGAACCGAGTGGGAAGTCATTTGCGATATCCCAGCCGCAGCAATCCAGCCTCGGCACGCTCACGGGTTCTTGGGTGAGCATCGGGACTGGACAGGGCGGTGCGGAACGCCTGCACCGCGCCCGGAACGTCGCCCAAAGCTTCGTATGCAAGGCCTCGGCGGCTAGAGATACGTGCCCGGTCCTCGTCCGTGACACCGGGAAGGCTTTCACGCCTATCGCATGCCACGAGCGCGCCAGCCGGATCGTTCACGTCCGTCAGATAACCACAAAGATTGTCCCAAGCCGCCGCGCCGTCGGGGTCGAGTTGGATTGATCGACGAAAGGCAGAGATGGATTCGCTGTATCGGCCGAGGTTGTGAAGCGCAAAGCCGCGATTGTTGAAGCCACTGGCGCTGCGAGGATTGAGTTGAATCGCCTGATCCGCGTCCGTGAGAGCGTCGTTCCAGCGTTCGAGCCTGACAAAGGCCAACGCGCGATAGTTGTAAGCGTCAACGTTAGACCGGTTGAGCGCGATATATCGCGTCCAGGCACCAATCGCTTCGTCCCATCGCTCCTGATCGCTAAAAATCAGACCGCGCTCGTAAACGGCCCACTCGTACGCCGGATCGAGAGATGCGGAAATCTCGATCGCAGCCAGAGCCTCCGAATAGCGCCTAAGCTGTCGAAGTGACGAGGCCATCTCCCGGTGAACCCAGGCCGGTCGATCATAGCCACGACGGAGGCTCTCGCGGAAATCTGCCACTGCCTCCTCGTGCCGGCCGGCGCTCTGTCGGACAATGGCTCGGTTCCGATAGGCGCTACCGGATCGGTCCATTTCGATGCGACGCGTCGCATCAGCCTCTGCAAGAGAATAGTTTCCCATCAGCCGGTGAATAAAGGCCCTGGCTCCATAAAGGTTGGCTGTGCCGCCCTGGGCCGCGATACAGCGATTGGCCGCGTCGAGCGCTGCTGCGTTGCTCGGAGGTGCAGTCCAGTTGTCATCGCCATCGGGATCTATGTACTGGCCCAACTCTGTACAGGGATTGGCCTGGGCAGCAGCCGGTGCCGCCATCGCCACCGTTGCGACAATCGCCACCGCGCCGAAAACAAATCCATTACGCATGAATATCCCCCGAAATGACAGGGCACCAGGATATCAGGCCGTTCGCGATCGCCAACCTGTGTTGCGCAACAGAGTCTGGTCCTCACCCCGAATACTGGATTGTTCTCTTTGAGAATTTTCCGGATATCGCGTTTTGGGCCGCGACCTTGCGCCTCACATGCTCTGGTGGACCTTCCGTGAGCATCAGATCGCCTTCATTCTGGGAAGGGCGGAAGTCGGCACGACGGTGCAGCCGGCTAAACCGCCAGGCAGACATGACGCGCTGGCATCATGAACTCAAAAACCCGGGTAGATGCTACAAGCGCCGGGCCAACCAAATGGTCTCAAGGGCTTGGCAGCACCGCAGCGAGGCCGAAGGGGGCGGTCCAAAAGGAGAAAGATGTCCTGTTTCAGATTTCTGCCTGCAGTGATGGTTGTGATGCTGATGTCCTGCTCCACAACCGGGCCGGGCGTCTATTCCGGCGGGGGGCGCGGGCTTGAAGACCCCCATTCCGGCAAAAATCTCGTGGACCTGCCCCGGTGCAGCGAGATCTATCCGGACGGAACCTACCTGGTCGCGGGACCCGTGGCCGGTCGGCCGGGCAGCCGTATTGAGGTGCGCCACGTCCTCGGGATGGGGAATTCGTCTTACAATATCCCGCTTCGCTGTGTGGATGAATGGCGGATTGATCCCCCGGCGGCGGCCACACTCTCGGCCAACCGGCGCTTTCTGGATATCAGCCCCGATGCCGCGCCGGGCATGATCACGCTGACGGCAACCGCGCGGGGGGATTCCACAAGCATTACAATCCCCGTCATCGACCCGGACGCGCCCAATCTCTATGGCAGCTGGATCCCGACACAGACGTTATCCTGTGCGGACGAAGAAATGCCGAGCATGCTGGCTATACGCCCTGACGGTCGCGTCCTCATCGCCTATCCGGACCAGATGGCTCGCTGGCAGGCTGAATACACCTACAGCTTCGACCCTGACGCCGGCACCTTTACCCTGGGAACCCAGACGGGCGAGGTGCGGGTCCTCGAAGAGGGACGAATCGTGTTTTCCGGTATTGCCTTCCCTTCGGGACGGCCACCCCCACCCCTGCCGCCCGGCGACCCGCCGCGGCCGAGCCAGGCCAGTTGTGAGTTCGAGTTCGTTCGCGTCGGTGAACAGTATTGAGGGCCGAACGAGTCTTGCCGGAAGGGGACACAGGTTGGGTTATCTGAAACGCATTCTGGCCCTGCCGGGCCTGCTCACCCTTGCGGCCTGTGCGACGACCGCCCCGGGGTTTTACTCCGGAGGCCAGGGCCTTCGCGATGTGGTGGACCGGCATGAGGAGCCCGGTCGGCGCAGTCCACTGGTGAACTGCAACGTTCCGTCTGGTCATCGGCTCACGGCCGACCCGGCCTCTGCACGGCCTGGCGAGACGGTGGACCTGCGCCACAGCTTCGAGTTTTCAGCCTCCGGCCCCCAGCACATTCCCCTGAGGTGCGTCGATTTCTGGCAGGTCGATCCGCCTGAAGCGGCCACACTGTCCAGCGACCGGCGCGTGCTTCAGGTCAGCGACTCCGCCGCTCCGGACAGCGAGATCCGGGTGACGGTAACAGCCAATGGCCACCCACACACCCTTGTCCTGCCGATTGTCGGGGCCGATGAGAGCGGCATCCATGGCAACTGGCGACCGGTGACCCGGGAGGGGTGTTTCGGCAGCCCGGCACCCGTTGAAATCCGTTTCGACCCTGACGGCTCCGTCCTGTTCGCTCTCGGACTGGGCCCGTCCATCTGGGATACCCGCCGGGCTTATACATTCGATCGCGTGAGCGGCGTCTTGACCGTCGGCGATCAGAGCGGATCCGCGCGCTTCGATGAAGCCGGGAACCTGGTAGTCTCAGGACTGCAGCTGCCGTCTGCGATTCCGCCCAGGCCAGCGCCGCCGCAGGCGGATGGAAAGCCGACTGAGACCAATTGGTCAGACTGTGAGCTGGTCTTCAGCCCTGCGGGGTCCTTTCGCTGATCGGGCGCTCGGCCGACCGGGCCCCGCAGTGGAGTGCGCTGCGCCTCGTATGGGGCCGGGCGCTTGAGTCGCAAGGGAGGCGCAATCAGTCCCGCGACAAATACACTGAGGTCGCGCGCATGGACCTGTCAGCGGCTGACCGGGCCGAGGTGGCGCCCAGGCTGGCAGCGGCCCAGCGTCAGGCTTTGGAGGTCGGCCGGGCCGATGTCTGATGTCCCCCCAAAACGGCGGTCAGGAACGTCCGCTTTTCACCCCGATCAGGACCCAAAACACCTTGTCCCGGTGTCCACGAAACCGGGTTCAGTTCAGAAAGCCTGGCGCGATGAGGTCTCCTGCAGGATGGTCGAGGCGCGTTCCGGATGCTTCCCGACTGACGCCTGGTAGAAGACGGCGACCTCTTTCATATCGGCCTCATAGTCGCCGCTAGGGCATATCGTGGGTCCGATCGTGATCAGCTTGCGGGGGAAGTCGATCGAAGCGCAGACGATGGGGACTTCGGCGGCCACGGCGATATTGTAGAAGCCCGTCTTCCAGCGATCGCGTCGAGCACGAGATCCCTCAGGTGCGATGGTCAGGATGAAATTGTCGCGACGCGCAAACTCGGCCGCCATCGTCCCGACGATGTCCAGGGCCTGGGACCGGTCAACCGGGACGCCGCCGAGATCGCGCAAGGCTCCGGCCAGGGGCCATCGGAACAGGGATGACTTGCCGAGGAAGCTGAGGTCCAGATTCAGGGCTTCCGCGGCTCCAAGAAAACAGACGAAATCCCAGTTGCTGGTGTGCGGGGCCCCTATGAGCACAAATTTCGGGTGCGCCGGTCGCGGCCCATGAACCTTCCAGCCCTGCATTTTGAACAGCAGCCCCAGGGTCAGTTTCATTGCGTCTGCAAGCGCTGCCATACCGCAGTTTCAGTCCATTCAGCGACGCCGGGCAAGCGAAGTATTACGGGGTTCGGGTGACCTGAACCCCACGTCCCATTCCGCCATGACAAGGTCGAGGCGGAGGGTGATCGGCTCCCGTTCTGTCCGACCTTTCGAGGGAAGGACGCTGGCTACTCCTGGAGGAGTCGTCATCCCCCATAGCGGACGTTCGCAGCGTCGCCCTCCGGGCGCGGACAACTGGCCTGTGATCGGCCATGGGACCCGGGATGAGCGTCGCTATTGGGGAGCCTTCGCCCCGTAGCGCATCCGGCTCAGCACATCCGTGACCCTCTTCAGCGGCGCGTCGAAATCCTTGCCCGCCTTCCATTTCTCGAAGGCCATGACGTTCTCGATGCGGGCGGCGACGAAGGCCTCCGCGGCCTCGCGGCCGTCGAACCAGCGCATCGTCAGGGCGGGGATCAGGATGCCCGACAGGATCGTCCGCTTGGAATAGTGGTTCCAGTCCGTGGCCGTGTCCCCGGCCCAGTTCCACAGCAGGTCGGCGCTCTCCCAGGCCATCTTCAGCCCCAGATCGGCGTTGGGCGGCAGGGCCAGGAAAGCGGCGCAGCGGCGCGTGGCCTCCAGGTCGGCGGCCCCCGCCTCCATCCGCGCCGAGACGGCGGCCGCGATTCGCTCCCGCATCTTCAGCGACTTCGCCTCGACCGCAGCCAGTGTGGCCAGCGCCCGGTCGTCATGCCGCCGCGACAGCAGGGCCGCCAGATCGCGCGCGCCGTTGGGCAGCAGCAGCTCCTCGTCGCCCTGCGACAGGCCGCAGGCCTCGCAGGCGGCCCGCACCATCCGGCTGTTCCAGCCCAGCCGGGGCGCGAGGCCCAGGGCGGCGTCGAGCACGGTCTGTTCCATGCGGTCGGCCCAGTCTCCTTCAGGCGTCTCGTTCGACAGGTGTGGCGCATCGGTCATGGCGACAGCATATCCCCGTCCGGCGGGCGTTTCGAGGCTTGAGATAGACGCGCGACGATCTGGACAGGCGGGGGGCGAACGTGTATCAGCCCGCCTTCATCCGCGGACCCTGTCTGCCGGACCGAGATTTTATTTGTCTGCCCGTCTCCCTTTCGAGGTGCGCGGCGGGCGGCCAAAGGAGAGTTCAACCTGGTACAGATTTTCGTTCGCGATAATAACGTCGATCAAGCGCTCAAGGCCCTCAAGAAGAAAATGCAGCGCGAAGGCAGCTTCCGCGAGATGAAGCGCCACGTGCACTACGAGAAGCCCTCGGAGAAGCGCGC
>DDSO01000160.1:13662-18331 GCA_002343425.1 Brevundimonas sp. UBA2388 | reverse complement strand
CCGCCGCCGCCGCCGCCACCACCACCGCCACCGCCACCGCCACCGCCGCTGGACGAGCCTCCCCCTCCGCCGCAGCCCGTCAGCAGCAGACCGGCCAGCGCCGCCAGAACCAGTCCCCTCGCCCGCCGGGTCATCGTGCGCGCCTCACGGCGGTCGCGACGCCGCCCATGGCGCGCCTGAACTCCTGCGGTCGGTAGCGGTTGGGATCCCGCACGGCGGCATAGGCGCGGTCGATATCAGACCGCATGGCCCGCACGGCGCCCGCCTCGATCTGCCCCTGTGAGACGAGGGCGTTCAGCAGGGTGTCGACGGCCATGACCGCCTGGGCCCCGCCGGAATAGTCGGTGTAGCGCGGGGCCAGCGCCTCCCCCAGCACATCCTCGAGGATGGCGAAGGTGTCGGCGCGGCTGAACGGGCTGGAAGCAAAGCTCGCCGAGAGCTGTCCCGCCGTTCCCGCCAGGCGGCGGGCGGCTTCGACCGCCCCGGCCCGATCAGAGCCCAGGGCCTGATGGAAGGCGCGCGAGTCCGTCTGGAACCGCTGCGCCAGAGACGCCGGCGCGGTGCGGGCCGCGGCGGCCAGCATGATCATGTTCTCATCGTTGAACGGCGGCGTGCCCATCGGGATAGGCCGCCCCGGATTGGCCTCGACCAGCAGGGGCGCGTTCGGCTCGTCCGAGATCGGCCGGTGACAGCTGTGACAGTCGAAAAAATAGAGCTCGGGAAAGACGCCGTTCCCGGCCCGGCCCGTATCGCCATAGACGGTCAGGATGCGCTGCAGGGCCACGGCCTGGCCGATGGCCCAGAGCCGCGCGGAATCCATCGTCGCCTTGCGCTGCACATAGTCGGCGTCGACATCGTGATGCTGCTGGAAGGCAGTGAACAGTTCCAGCTCGAATGACAGGCGCGGATGGCCCGCGCTCATCATCTCGTGGGTCACGAACTGGTTCGGCTTGTCACTGCCCCAGTGGCAATCGAGACAGACATTGGCCCGAACCACCGGATCCTCCAGCGGAGTCATGCCGCGCGCCACATTGTCGGCGTGGCTGACGCCGACGGTATAGTGGCTGGCGATCCAGCCGCCGGAAGGGCCATGGCAGCTCTCGCAGCCCACGCCGTCCGAGACCTGGAACCGGGCCCCACGGGCCGCGGCGGGCTCGGCGTGGCAGCCCAGACAGGCCGGGGCGTTCTGCGCCGGGCCCAGGCCCAGCCGGCGCGTGATCGACTGGGCGCGCGCATAGGTCAGGGTGCGCCAGGCCCGGCTGTGTGACCCGCCGGGGCCTGTGGGGTCCTGCCAGCTGACCAGTTCGTTCTGGCGCACCACCGCGCCGTCAGCGGCCTGACGCCCGTGGCAGGTCGATCCGGCGCAAGACGCGACGCCCTCGTGCACACCCGGCGAAGACAACTGGGTTGCGGAAGCCTTTGAAGGCAGGACTGCGCCCACGCCGACGCAGAGCGCCAGGAACAAGGCCAGGCTCACCCAGACCGCGACAGGGCGGATACCACCCACGCTGATCGTCGTCGTGTTCAATTGGTCCCCGCTTCCCCCGTCGACCCACTTGCGCAAGTTCGACAGAACGACGTTAGCACCAATCATGACAAGCTGTCAGCCGACTCCCCCATGGCCAGAAGCCACGGTTCTCCTGACCTAGTCCTCAGGCGTCCAGCGCCGGATCAACGTCCGCGCCCCGACGCCCGGACGAGATTCAATCAGGGCGGTGCGCACGGCGCGGACTCCGCCCTGGTCGACGTCGATACGGACAGCGAAATAGTCCGTGCGTACGGTGACCTGGTCGCGCACGCCCGGGTCAACCTGCAGGCTGTTGAGGGCCGGCTGGCGCCAGAAGCCGGCTGGATCCGACCAGCCTCCCGTCGGACGGGCCGCGATCACGGCCCGGGCGTCGGGCAGGCTGAGCGACCCGCCCGTGAGCATGACCAGGAGCGGCGCATTCGCCGACGTCAGGGTGTTGACGTTGATCGGCGAGCGGTCGGTCGGCAGGGCGCACAGATGGGGCCGCAGCCGGTCGTAGGCGTCACGGTCCACGCCGCGCACGGTCCGCAGCTCGGAGACCTCGGCCAGAGGCACGCCGCCTGTCCGGTAAGGCTCGGCCAGCCCGGCATAGGCGCTGTCCTCGGCGCCCCGGGAGCGAGCCGTGGTGTCGCTATCGATCCAGTCGATCAGACTGTCCGTGATCGTCTCCATCCTCTGCGGATCGACCCCGACGGCCCGCCCGAGCGCCAGCAGCTGCACCTCCCCGACCGGCCGGACCGCCAGCCGGTCCCCGGTCCAGGCCACCACGCTGCTCAGGTTGAAACAGGCCTGACCGTCACGCACCGTCGCGGTCAGCGTCCCTCCGTCGATCGGCAGGGTGATCGCGCGTCCGTTCCACTCGGGCGTCAGCGGGGTCCGGTCCGCATCCAGCGCCGTCAGCCGCTCAATCCTTCGCCGAGCCAAAGTCTCCGCGCCATCGGCATACCACTGCGCCTGGGCGCCGGTTTCGGCATTGGTCGTGCGCCGCACCGAAAACCGGACATCGTCCAGTACGGCAACCGCCACGACAGCCATCACCGCCACCAGCAGCAAGACGGCCAGAAGCGCCATGCCCTCGCGATCCCGAAGCGGCCCGCCTCTCATCGTCCGCCCCCGATGAGGAACAGCTGCGACAGCCGGCCATATCCCTCCACCGTCAGTTCGAGGCACACCGCGTCGGGCGGGCCTCCGGTCGGCCCGGGAATCGGGGTGGGCGTCTCGCGGCCGTCCTGAATGAAGGTCACGGTCAGGTCCGACACGCCGGTCAGCAGCACTTGGGACGGTCCCGGGCGCGATCCATCCAGAAAGGGCGACACCCGGCGTTCCAGCCGATCTCCGACGACGCTGTACTCAACCCGTTGCAGGGACGACCGGCCCGTGTCCCCGGCATTGCTCCAGCCGGCGCGGGTAACGACCAGAACAGGGTCGCCCGGAGCCGTTCCCCCCGCCAGGGCCAGGGGATGTGGCTCACCGTTCCGGTCGCGCGTTCGGCGGTTCGTCGCCTGACCGAGGTCGGCCTTCAGAAGGCTGCGCGTTCGCTGCAATGCGGCGGTGCGGTCGGTGGCCGCCCGGACCACAAACCGGTTGTCGACCGAGACGGACAATACGGCCGCACCCGCGGAAGCGATCAGGCCGAACAACATCAGTGCGACCAGGGCCTCGACCAGGGTGAAGCCGGACCGGGCGGTCGCCGGGGTGAACATGATCTTCGCCGCCCCCTGTCCTGACGTCTTTGCGATTACACCCTGCCGCCCCTCAGCGCACAATCCCGACTAGCACCCCGGCCGATTTCAGACGAACCCGGCCGACTGTTTGATCTTGCACTGCAGCAAAATATGTAACATTGTTCGTTGTATGCAGGGTTTGCTCGCGCTGCACGGACCGAACAATGCTCAAATCCATGAAATGCCTGCTGAAAGGGCACGTCTACGTCGACAGCCGTAGCCAGCCCGGAACCCGTGTTTGCGTCCGTTGCAAGGATCGCAAGCCGTTCGAAGGCCTCACGCCGCCGTCCAGCAGCAGCGCCGCGACAGACAGCGCCACGCCTTCAAACGGCTGAGCGCCGGCGCGGGTCAAGCCGCCGGCTTTCCATGCCCTGACTCAGACCAGCCGGCTCTGCACCAGGGCCGCCTCGATAAAGCCCGCGAACAAAGGATGCGGTGCGAACGGGCGGCTCTTCAATTCCGGATGATACTGGACCCCGACGAACCACGGATGATCCTCGCGCTCGACCGTCTCGGGCAGGACGCCGTCCGGCGACAGGCCGGCGAAGATCAGGCCGCCCTTCTGCTCGATGGCGTCGCGGTAGTTGATGTTGACCTCATAGCGATGCCGGTGGCGCTCGCTGATCGTGGTCGAACCGTACATCTGCGCGATCCTCGACCCCGCCTTCAGCGTCGAGTCATAGGCCCCCAGCCGCATGGTCCCGCCCATGTCGCCGCCCTGCTGGCGCAGGACGCGCTGGTTCCCCTGGGTCCATTCGGTCATCAGGCCGACGACGGGCTCGGTCGTCGGGCCGAATTCGGTGGATGAGGCCTTGGGATAGCCGGCCAGATTCCTGGCCGCCTCGATCACCGCCATCTGCATGCCGAAACAGATGCCGAAATAGGGGATCTTGCGCTCGCGGGCGAAGCGGGCCGCCTCGATCTTGCCCTCTGAGCCCCGCTCGCCGAAGCCGCCGGGCACCAGAATGGCGTGAGCCGCCTGCAGGCGCGCATCGCAGGCCTCACGGTCGCCCTCGAAGGTCTCGGCCTCGACCCAATCGATGTTGACCTTGACGTTGTTCGCCACACCACCGTGGTGCAGGGCCTCGATCAGGGATTTGTAGGCGTCCTTGAGGACCGTATATTTGCCCACTACGGCCACGGTGACCTCGCCGTCCGGCTGTCGACGGCGTCGCGCGATCTCTTCCCACATGGTCAGGTCCGGCGCCGGGGCATCGGCAAGTCCGAAATGCGCCAGAACCTCAGCGTCCAGTCCCTCGCGGTGATAGTCCAGCGGCACGGCATAGATGTCGTCGGAATCCATCGCCTGGATGACGCCGCTCTCACGCACATTGCAGAACAGGCCGATCTTGCGCTTTTCCTCCGGCGGGATCGGGAATTCGCAACGGCACAGCAGGATGTCCGGCTGGATGCCGAT
>DDSO01000160.1:13369-13523 GCA_002343425.1 Brevundimonas sp. UBA2388 | reverse complement strand
GACGTGCGGAATGACCTGGACCGTGGCGCCCAGATAGTCCCCGCGCCGCTCCTTTTCGAGGATGGTCGAATAGATGCGGCCGGTGGTGATGTTATCCGACTTGGCGGCCGACACCCCCGTGAACCGCTCATAGTGGCCCAGGTCGAGGTCGGTC
>DDSO01000160.1:762-13254 GCA_002343425.1 Brevundimonas sp. UBA2388 | reverse complement strand
GGAAACCACGCCGCCGGTGATGAACACGTAACGGGCCATGGGAGATCACCCTACCGCTGATTCGGGCGGCAAACTGCGGAGACTTTGAGGGCGGGAGAGGAAGGCGGGGATAAGCTCCCCGCCCATCCTAATTTGCGGGAGCCGGCTGGGCCGGAGCCGGGGCGGCGGAGACGCCCGACAGGCTGGATTCCAGATCCTGCAGCGACGGCGCGGCCGGTTGCGCAGGCGCCGCCGGATCAACGGCCGGCGCTGCGTCCGTCGTCGTCGGAGCGATCAGCTCGCCCACGGCGTCGGCGTCGACGATAGAGCGGTTGGAACGCTCAACGTTGCCGAGAATGGTCAGGCCGATCGCGCAGGCGAAGAACAGGGTGGCCAGAACCCATGTCGTCTTGGTCAGCAGATTGCCTGCGCCCCGCGCGGTCATGAAGCCAGACGGCCCGCCGCCCATTCCGAGGGCGCCGCCCTCCGAACGCTGAATCAGGATCACGCCGGCAAGCGCGATCGAGATGAGGATCATGGCGACGAGGAGAATGGTCTGGAGCATGGCAGCCGATATGTGTGGCGCAAGGCGGCGCCGATCAAGCGGCGGCGTCTAACATTGATGCGGGACGGGAGCAAACGTGCGGTTCACGCCCCGCGGATGATCCCGAGAAAATCCGCCGCCTTCAGCGAGGCGCCGCCAACCAGGGCGCCGCCGACTTCCTGCGCCGCGAGGATTTCGCGGGCGTTGTCCGGCTTGACCGAGCCGCCGTACAGGATCGGCGTCGCGGCCACGCCCAGCCCCAGTCGCTCGATCATCGCCGCGCGGACGGCGCGGTGGACTTCCTCGATCTGCTCCAGCGTGGGCGTCAGGCCGGTGCCGATGGCCCAGACCGGTTCATAGGCCACGGCGAAGTCCCGGCCGGCCAGCGCCAGCGGCAGGGAGGCCATGATCTGGCTGCGCACCACCTCGACGGCCCGTCCCGCCTCGCGCTGCTCCAGTGTCTCGCCGACACAGATGATCGGCGACAGGCCCGCGGCCAGGGCCGCCTCGGCCTTGGCCGCCACCAGGGCGTCGGTCTCGCCATGCCCCTGACGGCGTTCGGAATGGCCGAGGATCACCAGCGTCGCGCCGGCATCCTTCAGCATGGCCGCCGAGATATCGCCGGTGAAGGCGCCGTGGGTCTCGGCCCGGCAGTCCTGCCCGCCAATCTCGATGCCGCCACCGGCCGCCTGCGCCATCCGCTCGATCAGGGTCGCGGGCGGACACAGGGCGACGCGGCAGGCCGGAGCCGCCTCGGCCAGCGCGGCGCGCAGCGCCGCCACCTCGTCCAGGCTCGCGCCCAGACCGTTCATCTTCCAGTTTCCGGCGATCAGTTTTGCGGATTTCATCATCCGCGCTTTCTATGCGGCGCCTTCCGACAAGCCAAGCGTCTCCCTCCCCCGAAATGGGGAGGGAGGGCGAAGCGCAGCGGAGCCCGGGTGGGGAACGCCAGTCCCGCACCGCCGGAGCCCGGCTTCACACCTCCCCACCCGGTCGCGTCGCGACCACCCTCCCCATAAAGGGGTGGGAGAACCGACCCGGCGTGGCCCAACAATCATGCCATCGTCTTGCCGTGCGGGGCGCTGACACCCTATAGGCCAAGCAGCACCCTTGCCGCTGATCCGCCAGGACCGACCATGCTCACCGCCTTCCGTACCTTCGCCAAATCGAAATGGGCCATCGGCCTGCTGGTCCTGCTGGCGCTCGGCCTGGTGGTCACCGGCGGATCGCAGATGGATGTTCTGGCCAACCTCGGTCCGAAACATGTGGTTTCGGCCGGCGACCGCAACTTGAGCCAGGTGGAGTTCCGCGGCGAACTGGACCGTATCCGCGAGCAGGCGCAGCAGCAGGCCGGACGGGCCCTGACCTTCGAGGAGCTGATCGGCGAAGGCGGCCTGCGCCAGTATCTGGAGCAGAAGTCGCAACAGCTCGGCTTCGTAAACTGGGCCTGGAAGGCCGGCATTCGCCCCGGCAAGGAGCTGGTCCTGCGCCAGATCCGGCAGGCTCCCGCCTTCTTCGACAGCGTCACGGGCCAGTTCAGCGAGGAGCAGTATCGCACCGCCCTGGCGGAGGGGAACGCCACGCCCGAGATGTTCGAGGCGCAGTTGCGCGACCAGTATTCCACTCAGCACTATGGCGCCGCCCTCGGCGCCGGCATGCGGTTGCCGCGCATCTATGGCGCCATCCTCGCCAGCCAGGCGCTTGAGACCCGCGACGCCCGCTGGTTCACCGTTACCCAGGCGATGGCCGGCACTGCGGGTACGCCGACCGACGCCCAGCTGACCGCTCTCATGAACCAGAACGCCGATCAGCTGCGGATGCCTGAGTCCCGCACCGCCTCGGTCGTGCTCTTCGACGATGGCGCAACCGGCGCGGTGGCGCCGACCGAGGCTCGTATCGAGGAGCGGTTCAACTTCCGTCGCGACGCCCTGTCGCTGCCCGAGAGGCGCACCTTCGTCACCCTGACCGCGCCGAACCGCGCCGCCGCCGACCGCATCGCCGCCGCCCTGCGCGCCGGTCAGTCCCCGGCCGAGGTCGCCCGCGCCAACAGCATCCAGCCCGCCGAATACAACGACACGCCGCGCAGCGCCCTCGGCGACCCGGCTGTGGCCGCCGCCGTCTTCGGTCTGGCCGCCAACCAGGTGTCCGCCCCGGTCCAGGCCGGCGTGGGCTTTGTCGTGGCCAAGGTCACCGGCATCCAGCCGGGCCGCGCCGCGACCCTGGCCGATGTCCGCGAACAGGTGATCGCCGAGCTGCGCGCCGAGGACGCCCGCGCGTCCGTCTATCGCCGGGTCGAGGCCTATGAGAAGGCGCGCCAGGACGGCAAGACGCTGGACGTCGCCGTGCGCGAGGTCGGCGCCCGGGTCATCCAGATTCCGCCGATCCGTCAGGACGGCAAACTCCGCAACGGTCAGGACATCAATCCGGCCCTGCCGCCGCAACTAATCCAGACCATGTGGAGCCTCAGCAAGGGCGCCGAGAGCGAAGTCGTCGACATGGGACAGGGCCAGTATTTCGTGGTCCGCCTCGACGACATCCTGCCCGCGGCCCTGCCGCCCCTGGCCGGCATCCGTGAGCCCCTGGCCCAGCAATGGGTGCTGCGCGAGAATGCCCGCCTGCTCAGCGCGCGCGCCAACGCCCTGGCCGCCCGGGTGCGCGGCGGCGAGGACCTGGCCGCCGTTGCCGCCTCGGTCGGCGCCACCCTGCAGACGGGAACCGGCCTGAACCGCCAGTCCGCCGAACAGAACGGCCAGGGCGTCATCGCCGGCGTGTTCGGCAGCGGCCGCGGCCAGCCGTTCTCGCAGCAGAACACGGTCGACACCTTCGTCATCGGCCGCACGGACCGCATTGCCGCCGCGGTGCCGGCGCTGGCGGCTCCGGTTGCTGAACAGTTCCGTCAGCGCATGGCCGGCGACCACGTCAACGCCGTCGGCGAGACAGCCATCGCCGCCGCCGCCGCCCGCAGCAAGGCGGAGTTCGACGAGCCGCTGGCCCGGACGTCCCTGGGCCTGCCGGCCGAAGCGCCCGCCGCTCCCGCATCGCCGGGCGCCGCGCCGGCTCAATGACGACCGGCGGCGAAGGCGGCTTCGCCGATTTCGAGCGCGGCTGGTCGCAGGGCCAGCCCCAGGTCGTCATCCGCCGGCTGGTGGATGACCTCGAGACGCCGGTCTCGGCCTTCCTCAAGGTCGGGCACGGCCGCACCCACGCCTTCCTGCTGGAATCGGTCGAGGGCGGCGCCGTCAACGGCCGCTATTCGATCATCACCCGCGAGCCGGATGTCGTCTGGCGCTGCCGTGGCGGCGCCGCTGAGCTGGCGCGAGGCGATGACATCACCGCCAACCGGTTCAGGCCTGAAGCCGCCGACGCCCTGACGTCCCTCCGCGCTCTGATGGCGGCGTCGCGGTTCGACCTGCCGGACGGCCTGCCGCCCATGGCCGCGGGCCTGTTCGGCGTGTTCGGCTATGACATGGTCCGCCTTCTCGAGCCGCTGGGCGCGCCCAATCCCGACCCGCTCGACCTGCCCGACGCCGTCCTGACCCGTCCCTCGCTCGTCGCCATCTTCGACTCTGTCAGCCACGAGATCGTGCTCGTCTCGGCCGCCTATCCCGACAGTGGTCTGAACGCCCGGCCGGCCTTCGACGCCGTCGTGGCGCGGTTGGACCAGTTCGAGGCCGATCTGCGCCGGCCATTGCCGGCCCTTCCCGCCCCGCGCGAGACCGCGATCGAGCCCTTCCGTTCGCCTGTCGGGGACGCCGACTTCGCCGCCATGGTCGGCCGGGCACAGGACTATATCGCCGCCGGCGACATCTTCCAGGTCGTGCTCAGCCATCGGTTCGCAGCACCATGGGCCGGCGAGCCGTTCGCCTTCTACCGCTCATTGCGGCGTCGGAACCCGTCCCCCTATCTGTTCTATCTCGACTTCGGCGACTTCCAGCTGGCCGGGTCCAGCCCGGAAATCCTCGTGCGCCTCAAGGACGGCCGCGTCACCATCCGCCCCCTCGCCGGCACCCGACCGCGCGGCGAGACGCCCGAGGCCGACCGCGCACTCGAGGCCGAACTGCTCGCCGATCCCAAGGAGCGGGCCGAGCATCTGATGCTGCTCGACCTCGGCCGCAACGACGTCGGCCGCGTCGCCGCCCCCGGCACGGTCGAGGTGATCGAGAGCTTCCGCGTCGAACGCTACAGCTCGGTCATGCACATCGTCTCCGAGGTCCAGGGCGACGCCCATCCCGACCTCGACGCCGTGGACACCCTTCTGGCCGCCCTCCCCGCCGGCACCCTGTCCGGCGCGCCCAAGGTCCGGGCCATGGAGATCATCGACGAGCTGGAGAGCGAGAAGCGCGGCGTCGGTTACGGCGGCGGCGTCGGCTACATCTCCGCGGGAGGCGAGGCCGACATCTGCATCGTGCTCAGGACCGCCCTGTTCGCCGACGGCAAGATCCATGTCCAGGCTGGCGCCGGCGTCGTCGCCGACAGTGATCCTGCCGCTGAATATGCCGAAACCCTCGCCAAGGCCCGCGCGCCCATGCGCGCCGCCGAGGACGCCTGGCGCTATCCGTTCGGAAACCGCTAGGGCTGGGAAGAGGCCGCCGTCTCGTCGAACCGCACGCCCGGCCCCAGCACCATCACACCGGCCATCAGAACCGCCGCCATCGCCGCCAGGGCGGCCGCGCCGAGGGCCGCATAGGGGCTGGGCCGCGTCGTGGACGGCGTCAGCAGGGTGCGCGCCTTGGTGATGCTGTTGTGCGCCATGGAACTCCCCGATCCGAGCGGGCAGGTTCGGGCGGGTTCGGTTAACGAAGACTTACCGTCACAGCGGCTTGGCGCGGCCACCGGCAGCCCCTAGAAGCCGCTCCATGATCCTCGTCGTCGACAACTACGACAGCTTCACCTGGAACCTCGTCCACTACCTCGCGGAGCTGGGCGCGGAGACGCGTGTCGTGCGCAATGACGACCTGACCGCCGCCGAGGCCTGGGCGCTGAAGCCCGAAGCCGTCCTGCTCTCGCCCGGCCCGTGCACGCCCAACGAGGCCGGCATCTGCCTCGCGATGCTCGACACCGCGCCGCTGGACATGCCGATCTTCGGCGTCTGCCTGGGCCATCAGGCCATGGGCCAGGCCTTCGGCGGCGAGGTGATCCGCGCCAAGGCCCTGATGCACGGCAAGACCTCGCCGATCGAGCACGACGGCCGCAGCGTCTTCAAGGGCCTGCCCTCGCCCTTCACCGCCACCCGCTACCACTCACTGGCCGTCCGTCGCGAAACCCTGCCGGACGTGCTCGAGGTCACCGCCTGGACCGCTGACGGCGAGATCATGGGTCTGGCCCACAGGACCCGTCCGATCCACGGCGTCCAGTTCCATCCCGAGTCCATCGCCACCGAACACGGCCACGACCTGCTCGCCAACTTCCTCGATCTGGCCAACGTCAAACGCGCGGCGATGGTCTGATGGCCGACACCTTCAAACCCCTCCTGGCCAAGCTGGTCGACGGCCGGATCCTGTCGGCTGACGAGGCGCACGCCTTCTTCGCCGCCTGCCTGCGCGGCGAACCGACTCCGGCCCAGGTCGCCGCCGCCGTCACCGCCCTGCGCATTCGCGGCGAGACGGTCGAGGAGATCGCCGCCTTCGCCACCGCCATGCGCGAGGCCGCGCGGACGCTCGACCACCCCTATGACGCCATCGACACCTGCGGCACCGGCGGCGACGGCCAGCACACCTTCAACATCTCCACCGCCGCCGCCCTGGTTCTGGCCGGCGCGGGTCTGAAGGTCGCCAAACACGGCAACCGGGCCATGAGCTCAAAGTCCGGCTCGTCCGACGTCCTGTCGGTGCTCGGCGTCAATCTGCAGGCCAGCCCGGCCCAGCAGCGCCGCTCGCTCGACGAGGCCGGCATCGCCTTCCTGTTCGCCCCCGCCTACCACGGCGCCATGCGCCACGTCGGGCCGGTGCGGGCCGAGATCGGCTTCCGCACCGTGTTCAACCTGCTGGGCCCCCTGTCCAATCCGGCCGGCGCCAGGCGCCAGGTCATGGGCGTCTATGACCCGCGCCTGCTCGAGCCGCTGGCCGAGGTGCTGGGCCGGCTCGGCGCGACCCGCGCCTGGACCGTCCACGGCCAGGGCCTCGACGAACTGACCACCACGGGCGAGACCGAGGTCGCGGAATGGAAGGACGGCGCCGTCCGCCGCTTCACCGTCGCGCCCGAGGACGCCGGCCTGCCTCGCGCCGACCTCGCCGACCTGCGCGGCGGCGATGCGGAAGAGAACGCGGAGGCCCTGCGCGCCCTGCTCGAAGGAGCGAAGGGCGCCTATCGCGACATCGTCCTGCTCAACGCCGCCGCCGCCCTCGTCGTCGCGGACCGCGCCGCTGATCTGACCGAGGGCGCGGCCCTGGCGGCGGCGGTCATCGACGATGGCCGCGCGGCGAGGGCCCTCGCCGATCTGGTCGAGGCAACCAACACCGTCATCGAGGAAGACCCGGCGTGAGCGACGTCCTGGCGTCGATCGCCGCCTACAAGCGCATCGACGTGTCCGCCCGCAAGGCCGCGACCTCGCAGGACGCGATCGAGTCCTTGGCGCGCACCGCATCGCCCCCGCGCGGCTTCCGCGCCGCCCTCGAACGCCACGTCGAGCGCACCGGTCGCCCCGCCCTGATCGCCGAGATCAAGAAGGCCAGTCCGTCCAAGGGACTGATCCGCGCCGACTTCGACCCGCCCGCCCTCGCCCGCGCCTATGAGCGCGGCGGCGCGACCTGTTTGTCGGTCCTGACCGACGGCCCCAGCTTCCAGGGCGACGACGCCTTCCTCGTCGCCGCCCGTGACGCCGTCGCCCTCCCCTGCCTGCGCAAGGACTTCCTCGTCGATCCCTGGCAGGTGGCCGAGAGCCGCGCCCTGGGCGCCGACTGCATCCTGATCATCCTCGCCATGATCGACGACTCACTGGCGGAGGAGCTTCTCTCTGAGGCCGGGCGCTTCGGCATGGACGCCCTGATCGAGACCCACGACGAGGTCGAAATGGCCCGTGCCTGCAAGCTGGGCGGCGATCTGGTGGGGATCAACAACCGATCCCTGCGGACGTTCGAGGTCGATCTGGCCGTCACTGAACGCCTCGCCATCCTCAGCCCCGTCCGCGCCCTGCTGGTCGCCGAGAGCGGCATCTTCACGCCCGACGACGTGCAGCGGGTTTCGGACGCGCATGCGCAGGCGGTGCTGGTCGGTGAGAGCTTGATGCGGCAGGCGGACGTCGAGGCGGCGACGCGCGAACTGATGCAGTAACCGGACCTTAACCGGAACAGCACAGGAACACCCTGTGGACGTTTGCGGTTTGTTCCGCTAGCGTTCCTGCAACGGGATTCGTCTTCGAGGTCGCCATGCTCACGCGCAAACAGCACGAACTGCTGATGTTCATCCACGAACGGATCAAGGAGACCGGCGTCTCCCCCTCGTTCGACGAGATGAAGGAGGCGCTCGATCTGGCATCCAAATCAGGCATCCACCGGCTGATCACGGCGCTTGAGGAACGCGGCTTCATCCGGCGTCTGGCGCACCGCGCCCGGGCGCTCGAGGTCACCAAGATGCCGGATCAGGCCACGGCGGGCGCGCCGCGCGGCCGGGCGGGCTTCGCGCCTTCGGTGATCGAGGGCGGCGGCCGCCCGATGGCCGCCGAACCGGCCAATGACACCCGAGAACTGTCGCTGATGGGCAAGATCGCCGCCGGCACCCCTATCGCCGCCATTGAGCATGAGACGGCCCGCTATCCGGTGCCCGAGGCCATGCTGGGCGCGGGCGAACACTATCTGCTCGAGATCGAGGGCGACTCCATGATCGAGGCCGGCATCCTCGACGGCGACATGGTGATCATCAAATCGACCGACACCGCCACCTCCGGCGAGATCGTCGTGGCCCTGGTCGAGGGCGAGGAAGCCACCCTGAAGCGGCTGCGCAAGAAGGGCGCTTCGATCGCGCTGGAGCCCGCCAACCGCAACTACGAAACCCGCATCTTCGGCCCCGACCAGGTCGAGGTCCAGGGCAAGCTGGTCGGCCTCATCCGCCGCTATCACTGACCCACGGCCGGTCGCCCCGCACCTCGGCGGACCAGACGGCGCGCCAGCGGTTGGCTGACACCGGCCCGTCCCGCCACAGCTCGACGGACCCGCCGCGGGCGTAGTCCGCGCCGTCCAGCACCAGCCGTCCCTCGCATGAGGCCGGCAGCACTGCGAGCGGCGCGCGCACGCTGACCACCGGCGCCGAGCGGCACAGCGCATCAACCTGCTCCAGCGATGGCGCCCGACGGCCCCACCACATCGCCAGCGGTCCGGCTTCGGGCTCCGCCGGCGCGCAGGAAAACCGCGTACAGACCCAACCCTCTGTCGCCCTCTCCACAGGCGCCACGCCCCGGCGGCGGGTCCAGACATCGACTGCGAACTGCCGCACGCCTGTCCGCACGACCACCGCCTCGCCGCCCTCGACCCAGGCTGCATTGGTCCCGCCGTCGCCGATCCACAGGTCCGGCGTCGGATCGCGCGGCCACAGCATCACGGCCGCCGCGAACGGCAGGCCCAGCCAGCGCAACGGGCCCCGCCACAGGCAGCAGAACAACACCCCGAGAAATGCGATGGGCAGGACGAAGCCGGGCGCGCTGGCCACCGTCCTGACCGCACCCGGCAGACCCGCCGTCCACTCGCCGATCGCCAGCATCACCCCGATCCCCTGCCCCGCCATCCACAGAAAGGGCCCACCCAGCCCCACCGGCTCCAGCAGGGCTCCGAGCGCCAGGAACGGCATGATGATGAAGTCGGACAGGGGCGCGGTCGCCAGATTGGCGACCAGTCCATACATGGCGGTGCGGTTGAAATGTTGCAGGGCGAACGGCCCCGTGGCCGCTCCCGCCACCAGACTGGCCATCACGGCGATCCCCAGCCAGGCGCCGGCACGCTGAACGAACAGGATCGGCCACGGCGTGGATATCTCACGCGGCCGCACGGGCCATGCCTCGACCAGCGCGACGAGCGCCGCCGTCGCCGCGAACGACATCTGAAAGCCGGGTGTGACGATGGCCTCGGGCTGGAGCAGCAGGACCACAAAGGCCGCCACCGCCAGCGCATGCATGGTGATGGCCTGCCGGTCCAGCAGCACGGCCAGAAACGCGATCGAGGCGGTGATCGCCGCCCGCTCGGCCGGCGGCGGATGCCCTGACACCACCAGATAGGCCCCGACCGCCAACAGCCCCGCCCAGGCCGCCACCTTCTTGCCGGAGACCCGCAACGCCAGCCACGGCCAGGCCGCAACCAGCAAACGCACCAGAAAGAAGGCGAACCCTCCGACCACGGCCATATGCAGGCCCGAGATCGACAGGATGTGCGCCAGGCCGGAATCCCGCATCACATCGACCTGCGCCGGATCCAGCCAGGCCTCGTGCCCGGTGGTCATGGCGGCCGCGACTCCGCCCGTCCGCTCGCCCTGCCGCGCCACGATCCGCTTCGCGAGGTCATAACGCAGCCCGTTGACCGCCATGGCCGCCCGGACCTCCCATGGCGGCGGCGACAGATAGGCAGGCCGCGTCTCACCCAGCGCAAAGGCGACCCCGCCCATGCTCTGGAAATACGCATTGCGGCCGAAGTCATAGGCCCCCGGGCTGGCCGGGGCAGGAGGTGGATTGAGGATAGCGAACAGGCGCACCGCCTCGCCCGGCTCCGGCGCCGCGCCGCGCACCGTGGCCCGCAGCCGCTCGGGCGTGTCCTCCGGCGCCAGTCCCTCGATGCGGACCGGCGCGACCACCACCCGTGGCCCGGCCGCACCCGGACTGTCGACATCGATGACCCAGCCCTCGACCACCGTCGGCCGGTCCATGGCCGGCGCGATCGGCGCCGCCACCGCATCGGTCCGCAGCTTGGCCACGGCGATCCCGAGAGCGAAACACGCCAACAGCATCAGCCCAAGCGTCCACACCCGCGCCAGCCCCATCCGACGCGCCCCGAACCAGAGTCCCGCCGCCAGCACGGCGCCGGCGATCAGCGGCCAGACCGGCGGCTCGGTCTTCAGAGAAAAATAGGCGGCGCAGCCGCCCCCGAAGGCCACCGGGGCCCACAGCCGCCAGCGCAAGGTCTGGTCGGCAACCTGTTCACGCAGGAAATCGCGGGCCCGCGCGGCGAGGCTGGGATTCACCGGCGCCGGCGCTATAACGCCCGCCATGACCTCCCCCTCCGACTCCAGACCCGCTGTCGTCACGCGTTTCGCCCCTTCGCCCACGGGTTCCCTGCACATAGGAGGCGCCCGGACGGCGCTTTTCAACTATTTGTATGCAAGGCGTCACAACGGGAAGTTTCTGGTCCGGGTCGAGGACACCGATCGCGAACGGTCCACGGACGGGGCTGTCAAAGCGATTTTCGACGGTCTGAGCTGGCTGGAGCTTTTCGCTGACGAGGAGCCGGTATTCCAGTACAGCCGCGCCGACCGCCATAGAGAGGTCGTCAACGACCTGCTGGAGCGCGGCGGCGCCTACCGCGATTTCACCTCGGCCGAGGAGACCGGCCGCCTGCGCGATCTGGCCAAGGCCGAGCGCCGGACCTTCGAGTCACCCTGGCGAGACCGCGAGCCGACCGTCGACGACCTGAGCCAGTCCCACGTCGTCCGCTTCCGCCGTCCCCTGCCCGGCAAGGTCATCGTCGAGGACGAGGTCCAGGGCACGGTCAGCTGGTCCAATGACGACCTCGACGATCTGGTCCTGCTCCGCAGCGACGGCGCGCCCACCTACAATCTCGCCGTGGTGGTCGATGATCACGACATGGGCGTCACTCACGTGATCCGCGGCGACGACCACCTGAACAACGCCGCCCGCCAGAGCCTGATTTACGACGCCCTCGGCTGGACCCGGCCGAGCTTCGCCCACATTCCCCTGATCCACGGACCTGACGGAGCCAAACTGTCGAAGCGGCACGGGGCCCAGGCCGTCCATGAATACGCCGAGATGGGCTATCTGCCCGAGGCCATGCGCAACTATCTGGCCCGGCTGGGCTGGGCCCATGGCGACGACGAACTGTTCAATGACGCCCAGGCGCAGGCGTGGTTCGACCTGACCGGCGTGGGCAAGGCGCCCGCCCGGCTGGACTTCGACAAGCTGGCCCACGTCAACGCCCACTGGATCCGCCTGGCCGACGACGATCGGCTGGCCAAGATGACGCTCGACGTCCACCTCGCCCGCGGCCACGCCCTCGGCCCGGACGACGAGGCCCGGCTGCTGCGCGCCATGCCCTTCATCAAGGACCGCGCGAAAACCGTCCTCGAACTCGCCGACCAGAGCGCCTTCGCACTCAAGGTCCGGCCGCTGGCCATCTATGAGAAGGCCCTGCCGATGCTGAGCGGCGAATCAGGCGAGCGCATCGGCCGCCTGCGCGACCGCCTCAGACTGTTCGCCAGCTGGGACGTCTTCGCCCTCGAGACCGAGCTCAAGGTCTTCGCCGAAGAAGAGGCCGTCGGCTTCGGCAAGATCGGTCCTGCCGTACGCGCCGCCCTGACAGGCGACGGCGTTTCGCCCGATATCGCCAAAACGCTGGCGGCTTTGGGGCGCGAAGAAAGCCTCGGGCGCTTGGATGATGCGCTGCAACAGACTATCTGACATCTCACACACCCTGCGACCGCCGCCTCCCCGCGCCAGACCGCAGACTGAACCAAGGGGCTGATATGACCGAACAAGCCAAACCCGCCGGCACGGCGACCCTTTCCTACGGCGGCAAGACCGTGGACCTGCCCGTGCTTTCGGGTTCAACCGGCCCCGACGTGATCGACATCCGAAAGCTGTACGGGGCGACGGACGCCTTCACCTACGACCCGGGCTTCACCTCCACGGCCGCCTGCGAGAGCGGCATCACCTTCATCGACGGCGATGTCGGCACCCTGCTGCACCGCGGCTATCCGATCGATCAGCTGGCGTCGAAGTCCAACTTCATCGAGGTCTGCCACCTGCTGCTGCACGGCGA
>DDSO01000160.1:435-733 GCA_002343425.1 Brevundimonas sp. UBA2388 | reverse complement strand
CGATGTCGATCATGGTCGGGACCGTGGGCGCCCTGTCGGCCTTCTATCACGACAGCCTGGATATCCATGACCCGGTCCAGCGCAACATCTCGGCTATCCGCCTGATCGCCAAGATGCCGACCATTGCGGCCCGGGCATTCAAATACTCGATCGGCCAGCCTTTCGTGTCGCCGCGCAACGACCTCAACTACGCCGAGAATTTCCTGCGGATGTGTTTCGCGGTTCCGGCCGAGGACTATGTCGTCAATCCGGTACTGGCCAGGGCCATGGACCGGATCTTCATCCTGCACGCCGACCA
>DDSO01000160.1:0-313 GCA_002343425.1 Brevundimonas sp. UBA2388 | reverse complement strand
GAACTACGATCCGCGCGCCAAGGTCATGAAGGAGAGCGCCGACGAGGTGCTGGCCGCCGTCGGCGATCCCAACGATCCCCTGTTCCAGGTCGCCAAGGAACTGGAGCGGATCGCGCTGGAGGATCCGTATTTCATCGAGAAGAAGCTTTACCCCAACGTCGACTTCTATTCGGGCATCATCCTCGACGCGATGGGCTTCCCCACCTCGATGTTCACCCCTATCTTCGCGATTTCCCGCACCGTCGGCTGGATCAGCCAGTGGAAGGAAATGATCGCCGAGAAGAACCAGAAGATCGGGCGGCCGCGTCAGCTT
>DDSO01000058.1:22315-45778 GCA_002343425.1 Brevundimonas sp. UBA2388 | reverse complement strand
AGGCGCGGGTTGTGCTTCATCGTGCACGAGCCGAGCGGATAGATGGCCAGGTCGATGGCGTGGTTCTTCTGCGACAGCCGCACATAGTGGCGCATCGTCTCGGGCTCGGAGAGGCCCGGCAGACCGATCGGATCCTTGCGGACGAGATCGCCCAGATCAGAACCGTTCGTCTTCGGGTCCGGCAGATCGACGCCGGTCTTGCCCCAACCGTCGCTCTCGAAGATCAGGTGTTCGTCCTGCAGCAGGCCGCGCGCGCCGGTCAGGGTGGCGGGCTTGCTCTCGACGCGGTTCGGCGTGGTCGGGCGGCCGACGGTGTTCATCGTGCTCATGGTCCCGGCTCCTTACGCGCAGGCCTTGGCGAGCGCGCTCGCCAGGATTTTGATGTCGCCGTCCGTGGTCATCTCGGTCGCCGCGACCAGCAGAACGTCGTCCATGCCGGCGTCGGGGGCGAGGCGGTTGTAGGGCACGCCCGCGAGAATGCGGAGCTGGGCCAGCTGTTCGACCACCTCGGCGGCGGGCTTCGGCAGCCGAACGGCGAACTCGTTGAAGAAGCGCGGGGTCAGAACCTCGACGCCCGGGATGGCCGCCAGCGCATCGCGGGTCGCCAGCGCCTTCTCGTGGTTCAGCAGGGCCATCTTCCGCAGCCCCGTCTGGCCGAGCAGGCTCATGTGGATGGTGAAGGCCAGTGTGCACAAGCCCGAGTTGGTGCAGATGTTCGACGTCGCCTTGTCGCGGCGGATGTGCTGCTCGCGGGTCGACAGGGTCAGGACGAAGCCGCGCTTGCCGTCAGCGTCGACCGTCTCGCCGGTCAGGCGGCCGGGCATCTGGCGGACCAGCTTTTCGCGGCAGGCGAACAGGCCGACGTAGGGGCCGCCGAAGTTGAGGGCGTTGCCGATCGACTGGCCTTCGGCGGCGACGATGTCTGCCCCCATTTCGCCCGGCGACTTCAGCAGGCCCATCGACACGGCCTCGGTGACCACGACGATCAGCAGGGCGCCGGCGGCGTGTGCGGCTTCGGCGATCTTCGTCACATCGGTCGCCGTGCCGAAGACGTTCGGGGTCTGAACGACGACGCAGGCGGTGTCGGGCCCGATCTGCGCGATGACGTCCGCTTCGGCGTCCACGGCGGCGGGCAGGACCTGGGTCTCGACGCCGACGGCATGGACCACGGTCTCGGTGGCCCGGACATAGTGAGGATGCACGCCGCCCGAGATCACCGCCTTGTTCCGACGGGTCACGCGGGTCGCCATCAGCACGCCCTCGGCCATGGCGGTCGAACCGTCATAGAGGCTGGCGTTGGCCACCGGCATGCCGGTCAGGTTCGCGACCTGGGTCTGGAACTCGTACAGATACTGCAGCGTGCCTTGGGCGATTTCCGGCTGGTAGGGTGTGTAGCTGGTCAGGAACTCCGACCGCTGGATCACATGGTCCACGGTTGCCGGCACATGGTGCTTGTAGGCGCCGGCGCCGCAGAAGAAGGGCACGGAGCCCGCCGAGGCGTTCTTGGCCGCCATGGCCCCCAGAGCCCGCTCGACCTCCAGTTCGCCCGCCACGCGCGGCAGGTCGACGAAGCCGTCGCGCCGGGCCGCCTCGGGCACGTCCACGAACAGGTCATCGATGGATTTGGCCCCGATGGCCGCCAGCATGGCGGAGCGGTCGTCGGGCGTTAGCGGCAGGTAGCGCATGGCGGGGAGATCCGTGCGGGAGGGAAGGGCTTAGAGGGTGGCGAGGAAGGCGTCGTAGGCGGCGCGGTCCATCAGGCCGTCGGTCGAGGCATCGGACACCTTGATCTTGGCGAACCAGCCTTCGCCTTCGGGATCGGCGTTGACGGTTTCCGGGGCGGAGGCGAGGGCGGCATTGCCCTCAATCACTTCACCCGAGACGGGGGCGTAGACGTCCGAGGCCGCCTTGACGCTCTCGACGACGGCGAAGCTGTCGCCTTTGGAGACGGTCTTGCCGGCGTCCGGCGTCTCGACGAACACCACGTCGCCCAGGGCGTCAGCGGCAAATTTGGTGATGCCGACGGTGGCGATGTCGCCGTCGAACTGAACCCACTCGTGATCCTTGGAGAAATGCATCGGTCCGATCCTCAGGCTTTCGGTTTGCGATAGTAGCGTTGGGCGACGAAGGGCATGGCGACGACCTCGGCGGCGGCGGGCCTTCCGCGCACGATGACCTTCAGCTCCGTGCCCAGATCGGCGAATTCCGGCGGGACATAGCCCATGGCGATGTTGCGGCCCAGCGTCGGCGAGGGGCCGCCCGAGGTCACATTGCCGATGACTTTTCCGTCCATGTCGGCGATCTCGGCGCCTTCGCGGGCCGGGGCGCCTTCCTTGACGCTCAGACCGACGCGGACACGCGACGGGCCGTCGGCCAGTTCCTTCAGGATGCGGGCGGCGCCGTTGAAGTCGGCGCGCTCCTTGCGCGACTTGGACAGGGCGAAGGTGAGGGCACCCTCGACCGGGCTGGTCGAGGGGTCGATGTCGTGGCCGTGCAGGGGCAGGCCGGCTTCGAGGCGCAGGCTGTCGCGGGCGCCGAGGCCGATCGGCTTGACGCGGGCGTCCTTCAGGATCGTGGTCCAGACGCGCTCGGCCTGGTCGGCCGGCACGGAAATCTCGTAACCGTCCTCGCCTGTGTAGCCCGAGCGGGAGATGAAGCAGTCGCAGCCGAACAGCATCAGGCGCGCGCAATCCATGAAGCCCATCTCGGCCAGAAGCGGCTCGTGGGCGGCCATGACCTCCGCGGCCTCCGGGCCCTGGATGGCGATCAGGGCGCGGTCGGCAAGCACCGTCAACTTGGCGTCGCCGGACAGGTTCGCCTTGAGGAAGGCGAAGTCGGCGTCCTTGTTGCCGGCGTTGACCACGACATAGAGGCCGTCATGGTCGGGGCGGCCAGCCATCAGGTCGTCCATGATCCCGCCCTCGGCGTTCAGCAGCAGGCTGTATTTCTGCCGGCCCGCCTTGAGGATCGCATAGTCGCCGGGGACGAAACGCTCGAACTGAGCCGTGGCGTCCTCGCCGGTGATCTTGCACTGGCCCATGTGCGAGACGTCGAACAGGCCGGCGTGTTC
Organism: Brevundimonas sp. UBA2388; assembly: GCA_002343425.1. GTDB lineage: Bacteria > Pseudomonadota > Alphaproteobacteria > Caulobacterales > Caulobacteraceae > Brevundimonas. Next base: position 42,708 of record DDSO01000058.1, on the reverse strand, counting down.
GCGGGTCCAGCGGTGCTCGGCCAACACGCCCTCGTACTGCACCGGCATGTCATAGCCGCCGAAGCCGACCATGCGAGCTCCGAGGGCGCGGTGCGCGGCGTTGAGGGGTGTGGTCTTGAGGATTTCGTCGGTCATGTCGGCCTTCAGAGTCGCGTACTGGGGCGGAAAGCTCCGCCGTCCTCGCGCCCCCGCTGTCCTGAAGCCTGAGAGATTCCGCGGTTCCCCGCTTGCTCCGTCGGCGCGCCCATGGATCCCACGAACGGGGGGCGACTTTCCAGCGTCCGTATGTCCTCGCGGTCCGTTTGCCTGAGCGTTTCCGGGGCGGTTGCGCCTTCGGCTCCGGAGCCTCCGAAAAGGCGCCGATCTCTCCCGCGAGAGCGATCGGACCTAGGCCCCGACTCTGGCCGTGAGTCAAGCGGAACGGGCGGCCCAGGCCTCGACTTCGGCGATCCGGGCCGCCTTGTCAGGTTCGGCCAGGAACGACCCTTCGAAACTGTTGATCGCCAACTGCGTCACCTGCTCCCGCGTCAGACCCACGGCCTGCGCCAGCTGGCGGTAGTTCTCGTTCACATAGCCGCCGAAATAGGCGGGATCGTCCGAGTTCAGGGTGACGTGCAGGCCGCGCCGCAGCATCTCGGGCACGGGATGGTCCTTCAGGTCCTTCACCACGCAGAGCTTCAGGTTCGAGAGCGGACACACCGTCAGCGTCATCTGCGACGCCGCCAGCCGCTGGATCAGGGCCTCGTCCTCCATCGACCGGTTGCCGTGATCCATCCGGTCGATGTGCAGGAGGTCCAATGCCTCCCGGACATAGGCCGGAGGGCCTTCCTCGCCGGCGTGGGCGCAGAGCTTCAGGCCCAGTTCGCCGGCGGCGGCGAAGACCCTTTCGAACTTGGATGGCGGGTGGCCGACCTCCGACGAATCCAGTCCGACGCCAACGAAATGGCGCAGATAGGGTGTGGCGGCCTCGAGCGTGGCGAAGGCCTCCGCCTCACTGAGGTGCCGCAGGAAGCTGAGGATCAGGCCCGAGGTGACGCCCAGTTCGGTTTTCGCCCGTTCCATGCCGGCGACCAGCCCCTCGACCACGACCTCGAACGGCACGCCCCGGTCGGTGTGGGTCTGCGGGTCGAAGAAGATCTCGGCGTGACGCACATTGTCCGCCGCCGCGCGCTCGAAATAGGCGAAGGCCAGATCTTCGAAATCCCGACGCGTCAGCAGGACGTTCGCCCCGGCGTAATAGATGTCGAGGAAGTCCTGCAGGTTGGAAAAATCATAGGCCGCGCGGACGGCCTCGACGCTGTCGAACGGAATGGCCACGCCGTTGCGCCGGGCCAGTTCGAACATCAGTTCGGGCTCGAGGCTGCCCTCGATATGGAGATGCAGTTCCGCCTTGGGCAGGCCAGCGATATAGGCGTCGAGCGACATGGACAGCTCCTGAAGCGAGCCTCCAGTCTAGCCTACATCCGCTCCGGCGTGTCGATTCCCAGCAGGTTCAGGGCTGTTTCCAGTTGATCCAGCGCCGCCTTCGACAGGGTCAGACGCGAGCCCCGCGTCGCCTCGTCCGGCGCGATCAGCACCGGACAGGCGGCGTAGAATTTCGAGAAGCTCTGGGCCAGCCGGTAGGCGTGCTCCGCGATGACATGCGGCATGCGCTTGTCATAGGCCTCGGCCACGGCTTGGGAGAAGGCGTCCAGCGTCAGGGCCAGATCGCGCTCGGCGGGCTCGACCACGACGATGGGGCCGGGCGTAGCGCCCTGGTCAGCGCCCTTGCGCAGCAGGGATTTGATGCGGACGGCCTGGTAGAGCAGGTACGGCCCGGTCTTGCCCTCGAAGCTCATGAAGCGGTCGAGGTCGAAAACGTAGCTTGTGGTCCGGCTGTTTGACAGGTCGGCGAATTTGAGCGCCGCGACCGCCACCTTGTGGGCGATGGCCTCGAACTCGGCCTCGGGCAGGTCATCGCCGAGCTTTGCCTCATGCAGCCGCTCGCGGGCCTTGTCGACCGCCATGGTGATCAGGTCGTGCAGCTTCAGGACGCCGCCCGCGCGGGTCTTGAAGGGCTTGCCGTCCGGCCCGTTCATGGTGCCGAAGCCCAGGTGGTCCAGCGACCCTTCGGCGGCGTAGCCGGCGAGGTAGGCTGCCCGGAACACCTGTTCGAAATGCTCCGCCTGGCGTTCGTCGACGACGTACAGGATGAGATCGGGATCAATCGCCTTGCGGCGATCCAGGATGGTCGCGAGGTCGGTCGTGCCGTACATGGCCGACCCTTCCGAACTGATCACCAGCAGCGGCGGCGGGCTGGGCACCTCGATCACCGAGCCGTCGGCCAGCTTTTTCTTCCGCATCTCACCCGGCTTGGCGACATGCACCACCCGGGCGCCGTCGTCCTCGACCAGCAGACCGGTGGCCTCCAGATGAGCGATCATCTCGGCCATCACCGGATCGGCGTCGCTCTCGCCGTTCCACAGGTCGAAGGTCACGCCCAGGGCGCCGAACTCGCGTTCCAGCGCCGTGCGGCTGACGGCGACGAAATGGGCCCAGAGGGCGCGGTAGCCGGGACGGCCACCCTGCAATTCCGCGGTCGCCTTGCGGGCGCGGTCGCGAAAGCCGGCGTCTTCCTTGGCCATGGCAGCGGCGGCCGGGTAGAGGCGTTCGAGGTCCTCGAGCGACACCGGGCTTTCCGCCGGGAAAGGCCCGTCGCCTTCCACGAGGAAACCGTCGGCCCTGCCCTCGTCGCCTAGGGCGACGATCAGCAGGCCCATCTGGAAGCCCCAGTCGCCGAAATGGGCGTCGCCCCAGACGCTGTCGCCCCTGAAGCGGAAGATCCGCTTCAGGCTTTCGCCGATGATGGAACTGCGCAGGTGGCCGACGTGCATCGGCTTGGCGACGTTCGGACCGGCGAAGTCGATCACCACCTTGCGCGGCGCTTCGACCACGGAGGCGCCGGCGTGGGCTTTATCTGCGGCGACCGCGGCGGCGCGGGTCGCCAGGGCGCTGTCGGCCAGCCTGAAGTTGATGAAGCCCGGCCCGGCGACCTCGACCGACGACAGGCGAGGATCGTTCTTCAGTCGCTCGGCGACACGGGCCGCCAGTTCCCGCGGATTGGCCTTTAGCGCCTTGGCGGCGGCGAGCGCGCCGTTGGACTGGAAGTCGGCCAGGTCGGGACGGTCCGAGGTCGTGACCTTTGCCAGACCGGCGTCCACGCCTTCGGCGGCGAAGGCGGCTCCGACCGCTTCGCCCAGAACAGTCCTGAGATCGGTCATTTACTGCGCCGGCGGTTGGGCGGCGCCGGTCCCGGCGTTGACGCGGAAACGGTTGCCGTTGCGATTGAACTCGGCCATCGCGGGCGTGACGTCAAAGCCGACCAGGACTTCAAAATGGTCGCCGCTTGTGGTCGCCGCGGCGCGCGGGATGACGATGGTCTGGTCCTGGGTGACGGTGGTGGTGGTCGCCCCGTGAAAATTGACGGGCAGGTCGAAATATTCCTTGGCCAGCACCGCGCGGTTCCGCTCGGTCACGGCGATCCAGTAGCGATAGGTGCGGCCGTCGCCCTGCGCCTGCGGCCCGCGCCCCAGGTTGAATTGCACTCGGGTTTGTACAGTGATCGGCTGGTCCGACTGATATGAGCAATCCGAAACCAGACCCTCGATTTCGCCGGTGAAGCCGACGTTGGCCATGGTCACACGGTCACCGGTCAGTTCGACATAGCGGGCGGCATCGTACAGCACCTTCACATAGGGGCAGGGGCCGGCGGCGGCGCTGCGGCGCAGGGGCGCGATGCGCGGCGGGCGCGGGCGGTCCCCTTCAGTCGCCTGGGGATCCTGCTCGGGTCGGGAGCCTTGGCCCGGTCGGCCTTGCTGGCCTTGCGGATACTGGGCGCTGGCGGCGGTCGGAACGACCACCATCGCGACGGCAGCGGCGGCGAGGGCCGAGGCCAGGGAAACCTTGAGGACGCGACGCATCGAATATTCTTCCGGAAACGAGGAGGTGCGGCGACAGCCCGACGCGGGGCGCACGCTGGTTGCTGATAGCGGCTAAACAGAGGCGCGGCAAACCCGCGCGAGCCTGAAACGCAGTGGCGAGCACGGCCTCGAACGACTAGGTTCCGCACATGACCGTCCATGCGCCTCTCCGGCCGCCCGCAAAGCTTCCCTTGACCGTTCGTCTGGCCACACCGCGGGGGTTCTGTGCTGGCGTCGATCGCGCCATCCAGATCGTGGAGCGCGCCATCGAGAAATACGGGGCGCCTGTCTATGTCCGGCATGAGATCGTCCACAATCGCCATGTCGTTGAGCGGCTGAAGGCCATGGGCGCTGTCTTCGTCAAGGAACTGGACGACTGCCCGGACGACCGGCCGGTGGTCTTTTCGGCCCACGGCGTGCCCAAGTCGGTGCCGGCGACGGCCCGGGCGCGGGAGATGCTGTACCTCGACGCCACCTGCCCGCTGGTCTCCAAGGTCCACGTCGAGGCCGAGCGCCATCATGCTGCCGGCCGCCACATCGTCCTGATCGGCCACGCCGGCCACCCGGAGGTGGTCGGCACCATGGGCCAGCTGCCGCCAGACGCCATCAGCCTGATCGAGACGGTCACGGACGCGGAGGCCTTTCAGCGCCCCGGCGATGCGCCCCTGGCCTACGCCACCCAGACCACCCTTTCGGTCGATGATACCGCGGAAATCCTGGCCACCCTGAAGCGCCGCTTCCCCGAGCTGCCGGACCCGCACAAGGAAGACATCTGCTACGCCACCACCAACCGGCAGGAGGCGGTGAAGCGACTGGGTCAGGGTTGCGACCTGGTGCTGGTGGTCGGATCGAAGAATTCGTCGAACTCCGTGCGGCTGGTCGAGGTGGCCATGCGCGCCGGGGCGAAAGATGCCCGGCTGGTGGACGACGCCGGTCAGGTCGACTGGTCGTGGATGGAGGGGGTCTCGACGCTCGGGATCACCGCCGGAGCCTCTGCGCCGGAACGGCTGATCGAGGAGCTGGTCGATGCGGTGCGGGCCCGCTTCGACGCCGATGTGATCGAGGACGCAGGCGAGCGCGAGACCGTGACCTTCAAACTGCCCCGTCTTCTCACGGCCTGAACCGCGGGCCTTGCGCAAGCGGAGCCTTTGCCGTTCGCTGGCGTTGAACCTGCTCACCACGGGACACCCCCATGCGCCGCATTCGCTCAGCCTGCACTGCCGTTTCAGCTCTCACCATGTTCGCGGCGGCGGCCTGTTCTCCCGAGGCCGAGGCACCGCCGGCCCCCGTCACACCGTCGCCGGAGACCGCGGGAACGCCGGCGCCGCCCGTGAGCTACGCTTGCGAAAGCGGACAGTCGGTCACCGTCGGCTATTCCGACACGGCGACGGCCCAGCTGACCTACAAGGGTCAGAGCTACACATTGCGCACGGTCCAGTCGGCCTCCGGGGCCCGCTATGCCGGGTCCGGCCTGGAGTGGTGGAGCGCCACCCGCGACGGCTCGGAGAGCGCCACCCTCAGCCGTCTGGGCCCCAATGAGGATGTCGGCGTGGCCGTGCTGGAACGGTGCAGCCGTCCGTCTTCCGGCCCCGTCGCACCCGGCCCGGTTCCCGGACCCCAGCCCGCGCCGGGCGGGGTGCTTCCCGTGGCGGCTCCGTGCCTCGGCCCCCAGTTGAGACTGTCCGCGGACGGCGGCGACGCCGGAGCCGGCAACCGGGTCTCGATCCTCGGGGTCCAGAACGTTGGCGCCCAGGCCTGCAGCCTGACCGGCTATCCGACCGTGGTGCTCCAGGACCGGCAGGGCCGGAACCTGACCGCCATTCGCGCCGACCAGACCTTGGGCAGTTATTTCCGCCAGGGACAAACCCCGTCGCCGGTTGAACTGGCGCCGCAGGGCAAGGCCTTCTTCGACATCGCCTGGAATGTGGTGCCGAACGAAGGAAACGGCGAGACGAGCTGCCCGTCCGCCACCCGTATCCGGATGACGGCTCCCGGCGATAGCTCCCCGGTCTCGCTGGCCCAGACCTTTACGCCCTGCGGCGGACGCATCCGGGTCAGCCCGTTCCGGCCAGTCGCCGAGCCGACGCCGGAACCCGCCCCTGCCGCCTCGACTTGACGTCGGGGGGTTCAAACGCGGCCGGAAACGGCGTAGCGGAGCGCGCATGACAGCCAGTTTTCATGACCGCGTCCGCGCGGAACTCGCCGACATCGATTCCCAAGGTCTGACCAAGCCCGAGCGGGTCATCGCCTCCCGTCAGGGACCGGTGATCAGGGTCGGCGGCCGCGACGTCCTCAACTTCTGCGCCAACAACTATCTGGGCCTCGCCGGCGATGAGCGGGTGACGCAGGCCGGGATCGAGGCGCAACAGAAATGGGGCGCGGGCACCGCCTCCGTGCGCTTCATCTGCGGCACGCTGGAGATCCACAAGGAACTGGAGCGATCGGTGGCCGACTATCTCGGCTTCGAGGACACAATCCTGTTCGCCGCCGCCTTCGACGCCAACGGCGGTATCTTCGAACCCCTGTTCGGGGCCGAGGACGCCATCGTCTCCGACAGTCTGAACCACGCCTCGATCATCGACGGTGTCCGGCTGTGCAAGGCCAAGCGGTACCGCTTCGCTAATTCGGCCATGGACGACCTCGAGACCCAGCTGAAACAGGCCCGGGCCGACGGCGCGCGCGAGATCGTCATCGCCACCGACGGCGCATTCTCGATGGACGGCTATATCGCGAAGCTGAAGGACATCCGGGCGCTGGCCGACAGGTACAGCGCCCTGATCATGGTCGACGACTGCCACGCCACCGGCTTCCTCGGTCCGCAGGGGCGCGGGTCCTATGCGCACCACGGGGTCGAGATCGATTTCCTGACCGGCACTTTCGGCAAGGCGCTGGGCGGGGCCATGGGCGGCTTCATCTGCGCGACCTCCGAGGTGGTTTCGCTGCTGAAGCAGCGGGCGCGGCCGTATCTGTTCTCCAACGCCCTGGCCCCGGCCGTCTGCGGCTCCAGCCTCGAAGCCATCCGCATCGCCGGCGGCGAGGAGGGCGACGCCCTGCGCAAGCAACTGTTCGCCAACGCCGTTCGCTACCGCGCCGCCATGACAGACGCCGGTTTCACCCTGCTGCCGGGCGAGCACCCGATCATTCCGGTCATGCTGGGCGATGCCAAACTGGCCCAGGATTTCGCCGCTCGCGCGCTCGAGCTCGGCGTCTATGTCATCGGCTTTTCGTTCCCGGTGGTGCCGCGCGGCCAGGCCCGCATCCGCACCCAGATGTCGGCGGCGCACACCTTCGAACAGATTGATCAAACGGTCGCGGCCTTCACGACGGCCGGCCGCGAATTGGGAGTTATCTGATGGCTGACACCATGAAGGCCCTGGCCAAGACCCGGCCCGAAATCGGCCTTGAGCTGATCGACGCGCCGATCCCCGTAGCCGGACCCGAGGACGTCCTGATCCGGGTGCACCGCACCGCCGTCTGCGGCACCGACATCCACATCTGGAACTGGGACGAATGGAGCCAGAAGAACGTTCCCGTCCCCATGATCACCGGCCATGAGTTTGCCGGCGAAATCGTCTCCATCGGCAAGGACGTCGACCGCCGCCTGAAGATCGGCCAGCGCGTCTCGGCCGAGGGGCATGTCATCGACCTGAACTCGGAAGCGGCCCGCGCGGGTCACTTCCACCTCGACCCCGACACCCGCGGCATCGGCGTGAACCGTCAGGGCGCCTTTGCCGAGTTCGTCGTGGCTCCGGCCTTCAATGTCATCGAGCTGCCGGACGATGTTCCGTACGAGATAGGCTCGATCCTCGACCCGTTCGGCAATGCTGTGCACACGGCGCAGCAGTTCGATCTGCTGGGCGAGGACGTGCTGGTCACCGGAGCCGGCCCGATTGGCATGATGGCCGCCGCCGTCGCCCGCCACGCCGGCGCCCGCACCGTCGTCCTGACCGACATCAACGACTTCCGCCTGGAGCTGGCCCAGAAGGTCGCGCCGGGCGTCCGAACCGTGAACACGACCCGCGAGGACCTTCGCGACGTGATGCACGAGCAGGGCCTCAAGGTCGGCTTCGACGTGGCGCTGGAGATGTCGGGGTCGCCGATCGCCTTCAAACAATGCGTCGATACCCTCATCATGGGCGGCGGCATGGCCATGCTGGGCATTCCGTCGAGGCCGATGGAGACCGATTGGGGCGCGATCATCCTCAAGGCCCTGACCATCAAGGGCGTCTACGGCCGCGAGATGTTCACGACCTGGCGCAAGATGCTGGGCCTGCTCAAGGCCGGGCTCGATCTGCAGCCGCTGATCACCCACCAGATGAGCTACGACCGCTATCAGGAGGGCTTCGAGGCCATGCGGTCGGGCCAGTCGGGCAAGGTCGTGCTCAACTGGGACAAGGCGGCCCAGGACTGATCGGCATGGTCGCCCGGCCCATCGTGCTGTTTCTGGAAGGCGAGGGGACGGACGCCCGCGGGCGCACCATATTCGACGTCCTGTCCATGAACGACGTGGCCCTGGAGCGGACGCACGACTTCATCCAGTGGCTGTTCCCCCTGCCGGAACCGTCTTCGGCCGTGCCCGATTCACCGGTGCTGACGCCGGACGAGATCCAGGCCATCCGCGTCTCCGAACTGGCGCCGATGGCCATGGGCGCAGCGACCGACCGAATGGCCGCCTTCTACCAGACGACCCACGACTGGTTGATGCCCAACGATCACAACCATCGGCGCATCACCCGGATCATCCGGTCGCTGCGTTTGCTCGTCGGCGACGCAGAGGCCGATGCCTTCCATGCGTTGATCATGACGCGGGTGGACGCGACGCAGGCGCCGGTCAGCGCCCGCAGTCGCGGCTACTGGGCTACGGCCTGAGGATCAGGCGGACGCGTCCTTCGCCATCGTCGCCTTGAAGACGATGACGACGAACAGGGCGATCGACGCCACCAGCATGATCTCCGACGCGATCATCCCCGGCACGAACAGGGGCCTGCCCAGCAGCATCAGTGTCAGGGACGGCATCAGGATCAGGAAGCCGATGACTGACAGTACGAAATGCGTGATCGGCATCCAGCCCCGACCGGCGGCCGGAAAGACCCGGTAGAACAGGCCAAACAGCATCATCGACGCGAAGCCGATCAGGTTGATGTGGGCATGCACCGGGCGCAGCACGAATTCCTGATTGGCCCCCATCCAGACGCCCAGCGACATCCCGACCAGAGCCGACAGCGCGCCAAGGCGCAGGAAATTATTCGATACGAACATGCTGGTCCCTCCAACGAAGGACGGTCGTAAACCGCCGTTCTCTCCAAGGCTCAAGTTACATCCGATTCAGCCCAGGGGCGCAAACCGGGCGCGCCGAACGGTTCCCCTTGACCCGCGGGCCGGGTCGCGAGAGGGCAGGGCGATGAACTATCGCCACAGCTTTCACGCCGGAAATTTCGCCGACATCGTCAAGCACGCCCTTCTGCTCTGGCTGCTGGAGCGGCGGCGGGCGCAGGGGCCGGTCAGCGTGATCGACACCCATGCCGGGGCCGGGCTGTACGACCTGACCGGTGATGCGGCGCGGTCGAAGGAGGCTGAGGCCGGCATCGCCCGGTTGATGGCCGCCGCCGACAGGCCGCCATTGATCGAGGCGCTGGCGGCGGAGGTGGGGCGGCTCAATCCGGAGGGCGGTGTGACCTTCTATCCGGGCTCCCCCCTGCTGATCGCCGGGCGGCTGGGCGAGGACGACCGCTATGTCGGATTTGAGTTGCATCCGCCCGTGCTGGATTTGCTGACCGAGGCCCTGGAGGCGTTTCCGCAAGCCATGGCGCAGGGCGGCGACGGTTATGACCAGGCGCGGACCTGGGCGGCGGAGGCGACCGGCGCCTTTGTGCTGATCGATCCGCCGTTCGAACAGCCGGACGACTACAATCGCGCCGCCGACACGGCTGCCGCCATCGCGCGGGCCGATCCGCGGGCGACGGTGGCGATCTGGACGCCCTTGAAGGACATGGAAACGTTTGACGGCTTCCTGCGCCGGCTGGATCAGGCGGGAATCAAGCGGATGCTGGTCGCCGAGGCCCGGCTGCGGCCGCTGACAGATCCGATGAAGATGAACGGCTGCGCGGTGGTGGTGCTGAACCCGCCGCCGGGCGCAGAGGCGGCGGCGAACGAGGTCTGCGGCTGGGTCGCGTCGGCGCTGGGCGGCGACGGGGCCCGGTCCGAGGTGTGGATGACGGGTTGAGCCGTTATTCGATGATCTCGCCCGCCTCGTAGAGGTGCGGCTCGAAGGTGGCGATGGCCATGATCGGCTCCATCGCCGCATTGACGGCCGGGCTGCGCGCCATCGCCTTCCAGTCCTCGCGCGAACGCCAGACGGCATGGACGGCCGCGACCTTGCCGTTCAGGCCGCGGTGCAGGGTGGCGGAGAGGAAGCCGTCTGCCTCGCGCTGGGCCCGGACCATCACCGCCAGCAATTCCATCAGCGCATCGAGGCGCCCGGGCTCGCAGCGGTAGACATTGATCAGGACGACGGGATCGGGGGCGGCTTCGATCATGGAGCGCCCATAGCCGACCGCTCTTTCCCCGTCTTGCGTCATCGCCCATATCTTTTGTGTCGAGGAGCCCCGAATGACCCGAATCGCCATCCTGGAGACCGGCGCGCCGCCTCCGCATCTGGCCTCCGGCCATGGCGACTATCCGGCGATGTTCCGCGATTTGCTGGGCGACGGCTTCGCCTTCGAGACCTTCGATGTCCAGGCGGGCGAGTGGCCGGACGCGGGAGCGTTCGACGCGGCGATCATCACCGGCTCCGCTGCGGGCGTCAATGAGACCGACGGCTGGATCGCCGATCTGCTCGACTGGATTCGAGCGGCCAAGGGGCGGACGAAACTGGTCGGCGTCTGTTTCGGACATCAGGCCATGGCTCAGGCCCTGGGCGGGCGAGTCGAGAAGTCGGACAAGGGCTGGGGCGTCGGCCTGCACCGCTATCAGGTCATGTCGACCGAGCCGTGGATGAGCCCGGCCGCCGCGACGGTCGCCATTCCCGCCTCGCATCAGGACCAGGTGGTCGAGAAGCCGGCGGACGCCCGCGTCTTGCTGCGCAGCGACTTCACCCCGTTCGCGGGACTGGCCTGGGGGGAGGACGCCATCTCGATGCAGCCGCATCCGGAGTTCACCCCGGCGTTTGCGACCGAGCTGACGGCGGGACGGCACGACCGGATCGACCCGGCGCTGGTGGCGCGGGCGGTGGACAGCCTGAAGGCGGCGGATGACCGGGCGACGGTGGGCGGGTGGATCAGCGCGTTCGTTACGGCCACTTCACCACGGGCGGCATCGAGCTGAGGATTGATTCGACGTTGCCGCCGGTCTTGAGGCCGAACATGGTGCCGCGGTCGTAGAGCAGGTTGAACTCGACATAGCGGCCGCGCCGGACCAGCTGCTCCTCGCGCTCCGCCTCCGTCCACGGCTCGCCCATCCGTCCGCGTACGATGGCGGCGTAGGCATCGAGGAAATGCACGCCGACGTCGCGGGTGAAGGCGAAGTCGCGGCTCCAGTCCCCGCTGTCGTGGTGGTCGTAGAAGATACCGCCCGTGCCGCGCGGCTCGTTGCGGTGGGGCAGGAAGAAATACTCGTCGCACCAGGCCTTGAATTTCGCGTGCCAGCTCGGGTCGTGGGCGTCGCAGGCGGTCTTCATGGCGGCGTGGAAGGAAAGGGTGTCGGGGTGGTCCTGACGCCGGTCGGCATCGAGCACCGGGGTCAGATCGCCGCCGCCGCCGAACCAGCTTTTGGTCGTGGCGATGAAGCGGGTGTTCATATGCACCGCCGGAACGCGCGGGCTGACGGGATGGGCGATCAGGCTGATGCCGGTGGCGAAGAAGCGCGGGTCCTCGGCCGCGCCGGGGACGGTCTTCGCATAGTCAGCCGGGAAGGTACCGTGGACGGTCGAGACATGGACGCCGACCTTTTCGAACAGGCGGCCGTGCATCATCCCCATGACGCCGCCGCCGCCCTCCGGCCGCTGCCAGGGCGTGCGCACGAAGCGGCCGGGCTCGCCGGGGAACAGATCGGAGGGGGCCGCGTCCTCCAGCGCCTCGAAGCCGGCGTGGATGCGGTCGCGCAAGGTTTCGAACCAGGCGCGGGCTTCGGTCTTCTTCTGATCGAGGGTGAGATCTTCGGTGGTCATTCGCTTCCTGTAGTCCGTCTGGCCGTTGACGCACCACCCCCGTCTGCCACTGTCCGCCGTCGCATCTCCGGGAGCCTGCCATGATCCGCGCCGTCCTTCTGACCACCGTCGCCGCCGCCCTGATGGCCGGTCCGGTCCTGGCGCAGACCACAGACGCGGCAGGCGAGGCGAGGGCGCGGCGGATTCTGGAGCGGACGCCGCTGATCGACGGGCACAATGACCTGCCCTGGGCGCTGCGCCAGAACCACGGCAACGATCCCCATGCGGTCGATCTGACCACCAACCTCGACGCCTCGACCGATCTGCACACGGACATCCCGCGCCTGCGGGCCGGCGGCATGGGGGGCCAGTTCTGGTCGGTCTATGTGCCCGCCTCGATGACGCCGCCTGACGCGGCCGTGGCGACCTTCGAGCAGATCGACACCGTCAAGCGGCTGGTTGCGGCCCATCCCGACGTATTCGAACTGGCGACCACCGCCGACGACATCCAGCGCATCCACCGGCGCGGCCGCATCGCCAGCCTGATCGGCATGGAGGGCGGCTATTCCATCGATGATTCGCTCGGCCTGCTGCGCGAATTTTACGACGCGGGCGCCCGCTACATCACCCTGACCCACTCGCGCACCACGACCTGGGCCGACGCGGCCACCGATGCGCCGAAATGGGGCGGGCTGTCGCCGTTCGGCGAGGACGTGGTGCGCGAGATGAACCGGCTGGGGATGATGGTCGATCTGAGCCATGTCTCGGAAGAGACCATGCTGGACGCCATGCGGGTGTCCGAGGCGCCGGTGATCTTCTCCCATTCGTCGGCGCGCACCGTGACGGCCCATCCGCGCAATGTGCCCGACAGCGTGCTGCGGCGGATGCCGGAGGACGGCGGGGTGGTGATGGTCACCTTCGTGCCGGGCTTTGTCTCGGAGGCGGTTCGGGCCTGGGGCGCCGAACGTTCGGCCGAGGCCGCGCGGCTGGGGTCGCTGCATCCCGGCGACCCGGCGGCGGTGACGGCCGGGCTGAGAGCCTGGACGGCGGCGCATCCCCAGCCGGTCGCCACGATCGCCGATGTGGTCGCCCACATCCAGCACGTCCGCGACGTGGCGGGCATCGATCACGTCGGCCTCGGCGGCGACTATGACGGGGTCGGCTCCCTGCCGGTCGGGCTGGAAGGGGTGGACGCCTATCCCCGGCTGCTGGCGGCGCTGATGGCCAACGGCTGGAGCGACGCCGACATCCGCAAGCTGGCGGGGGAGAATGCGCTGCGGGTGATGCGGGCGGTGGAGGCCGTGGCGGCGAGCAGGCGCGGCGAGCGGCCGGGGCTGGCGCGGCTGCCGGATACAGGGGCGCCGGAGTAGGGCGGCCTGTCTCCGCGACGACCCGGCGGGCCCTCGCGACCACCTGACGCGTTGCGCCCCGAGGTCGGGACCTCGAGGGGTGACCGTCGAAAGCACGCTGGTGCGGGGAAGTGCGGACATGAAGGTGGTTTCTCTAACCGGCCACGGGGTCGATATCGCCAGGATGTCCGGCCCGTACGTCGTCGTTGATCCGACGGCGCCCCGGCCATTGTCGGCTGCGGCATGAACGCGATCGAACTGGGGCCGCTGGTGCTGTCCGGCGAACGATTCGCCATCATCGTCGGCGTGGCCGTCTTCCTGCTGGGGTCGAGCGTGCTGGCGAGCCGTGTAAGCCCGCGCTTCAATGGCTGGAGCACGGTGGCGGTGCTGGCGGGGGTGGGGGCGGCGCGTCTGGCGCATGTGATCGCCCACTGGAGCTATTTCGCCGACGACCCGCTGAGGGCGCTGGCTGTGTGGCAGGGCGGATTCATCTGGGTCTGGGCGATGGCGCCGGCCGTGATCGCGGCGTTCGTGATGCTGCGCGAGCGGCGGCTGATGCTGTGGGCGGTAGCGCCGGTCGTGGCCTGCGCCTTGGCCGGGGTGGCGACGGAGCGTCTGACCTCGCGGACGGAACCGGTCGCGGCCCCGTCGATGACTCTGGCCCGGCTGGAGGGCGGGGCGGTGAACCTGGCGGCCGTCGACGGGCGACCCACGGTCATCAATCTGTGGGCGAGCTGGTGTCCGCCCTGTCGCCGCGAGATGCCGGCGCTGGCCCAGGCCCAGGACGCCCATCCCGAGGTCCGCTTCCTGTTCGTCAACCAGGGCGAGGGACAGGCGAAGGTCGCCGGCTGGCTGGAGGAGGCCGGGCTCGAGATCGACAATGTCCTGCTGGACCGGGCCATGGCCGTGCCGGGCCACTACGGCACTGTGGGTCTGCCCGTCACCCTGTTCCTGGATCGCGACGGCCGTCTGGTCGAGGCCCATGTCGGGGAGATCGCGCCGGAGCAGATCGGCGCGGCGATCGCCCGTCTGCGATGAGGGAGAGGTCAGACGGCCGCGGTCTGTCGCAGCGCCTCCCACAGGGCGATCCCGGCGCTGACCGAGAGGTTCAGCGATCGGGCCTCCGGCTGGATCGGAATCACCACCCGGGCATCGGCCGCCTCGTGCACGAACTCCGGGGCCCCGGAAGGTTCGCTGCCAAACAGCAGGATGTCTTCCGGTCGGAAAACGAATTCGTCCAGCGGCGTCGCGCCCTTCGTCGTGAACAGGACCAGCCGGCCGGGGCCGCCATCCTGTTCGAGTCTGGCGCGCTGGAAGGCGTCCCAGTCCGCGTGGCGCGTCATATGGCCCAGCGGGCCGTAGTCCAGCGCCGCGCGCTTCATCGCACGGTCGTCAAAACGGAAGCCGGCGGGCTCGATAATGTGCAATTCCACGCCGAAACAGGCGCTCAATCGGATGCAGGCGCCGACGTTCTGGGGAATGGCCGGTTGAAAAAGGGCGAGACGCATTCTAAGGCCCTCTTACGCGTGGCCCGGGGGCTTGTCGCGGCTCGAAATGCGACTGCCTCTCAAAGAGGCGACGCAGTTTGCGGCGATGAGCCGCAATGCCGGGCCGGGTCAGATTGCCGGGAAGGCGCTAAAGCATCCAAGCCGTAACCAACCGGGCCCGACGGGTCCGGAAAGCGGCGTACGAGGAGTAGGACGTGGCCGAATCGGTCGTGACTGAGAACGGTGAGGGCGGCGACGCCACCCGTCGGGACTTTATCCACATCGCGGCCGGTGCGGCCGCCGTGGGTGCGGCGGGCATGATGGCCTGGCCGTTGATCAATTCGATGAACCCCGCCGCGGACACGCTGGCGCTGGCGTCGATCGAATTCGACATGACGAAGGTCCAGGAAGGCCAGCAGATTGTCATCAAATGGCAGGGCAAGCCGGTGTTCGTGCGCTATCGCACCCCGGCCGAGATCCAGGCCGCCCGCGCGGACGACCGCGCCGGCCTGCCGGATCCCCAGGCCGACGCCGACCGGGTCAAGGAAGGCCACCAGCAGTATCTGGTCCTGATCGGCAACTGCACGCACCTGGGCTGTATCCCGACCTTCGGGACGGGCGACTTCGGGGGCTGGTTCTGCCCCTGCCACGGGTCGCACTACGATACGTCGGGCCGTATTCGTAAGGGCCCTGCGCCGCTGAACCTCGTCGTGCCGGAGTATGAGTTCCTCTCCGACACCCGCATCAAGATCGGCTGAGGGCGAGACCGATGAGCGACCACGAATCCACCTACGTCCCCAAGACCGGCATCGAGAAATGGCTCGACACCCGTCTGCCGATCGTCCGCTTCGGCGCTGACTATATGGCCCTGCCGACCCCCAGGAACCTCAACTACTGGTGGACCTTCGGCGGCATCCTGGCCCTCTGCCTGGTCATCCAGATCGCCACCGGCGTGATCCTGGCCATGCACTATGTGCCGAACACCGAAATGGCCTTCGCCTCGGTCGAGCGCATCATGCGTGACGTCAACGGCGGCGACCTGATCCGCTACACCCACGCCAACGGGGCCTCGATGTTCTTCATCGCGGTCTATCTGCACATGCTGCGCGGGCTGTACTATGGCTCGTACAAGGCGCCGCGCGAGATGATCTGGATCATCGGCTGCCTGATCTTCTTCCTGATGATCGCCACCGCCTTCCTGGGCTACGTCCTGCCGTGGGGCCAGATGTCCTACTGGGGCGCCGAGGTGATCACCAATCTGATCGGGGCCATCCCGGTCATCGGCGAGCCGGTGCTGATCTGGCTGCGCGGCGGTCCGGCGATCGACAACGCCACCCTGAACCGCTTCTTCTCGCTGCACTATCTGCTGCCGTTCGTCATCGCCGGCTGCGTGGTGCTGCACCTCTGGGCGCTGCACGCCGCGGGCCAGAACAACCCCGTCGGCATCCTGATCCCGAAGGACCGTGAGAAGAAGGACACCCTGCCCTTCCACCCGTATTTCACGGTCAAGGACGGGTTCGCGATCATCGTCTTCCTGATGCTGTTCGCCCTGTTCGTCTTCTTCATGCCGAACGCCCTGGGTCACGCCGACAACTACATTCCGGCCAATCCGCTGGTGACGCCGGCGCACATCGTGCCCGAGTGGTACATGCTGCCGTTCTACGCGATCCTGCGCGCCATCCCCGACAAGTTCGGCGGCGTGGTGGCCATGTTCGCGGCCATCGGCATCCTGTTCGTCCTGCCCTGGCTGGACACCTCGAAGGTGCGGTCGATGCGCTATCGCCCGACCATGCGGACGTTCTTCGTCCTGTTCGTGATCAACGGCCTGATCCTCGGCTGGTGCGGGGCGCAACTGCCCGACGCGCCGGTGATCGGGGACTTCAAGACCTTCATCCTGATCGACGGAGACCTGAACAGCTATCTGTGGCTGACCCGGTTCGCGACGCTCTACTATTTCGCCTTCTTCGCCATCATCATGCCCCTGGTGGGCCTGCGCGAGACGCCGCAACCGATCCCTGCGACGATCTCGGAGCCGGTCCTCGGCGGCGACGCTGAGAAGGGCTGAGCGCGACCATGACCCTCCAAATGAATATCCGCGCCATGAAGAAGACCCTGGTCCTGATCGCCGCCGCCGCCGGTCTGGCGTTCGCAGCCCAGCCCGCCCTTGCGGCCGGCGAGGCCAAGCATCCGCGCAGCGGCGGTTTCAGCTTCGAAGGCCCGTTCGGGACCTTCGACCGGAACCAGCTGCAGCGCGGCTACAAGGTCTATCGGGAAGTCTGCGCGTCCTGCCACGGCATGGACCTGATGTATTTCCGTACCCTGGCCGAGCCGGGCGGGCCGTTCTATCTGTCGGATCAGGCGAGCCCGGCCGAGAACCGGTTCGTCAAGGCGCTGGCCGCCGAGGTCCAGATCGCGGACATCGACACCGAGACCGGTGAACCGATCATGCGCGACGGCACCGCCGCCGACCGCTTCCCCAATCCCTATCCGAACGCCACGGCTGCGGCCGCAGCGAACGGCGGGGCGTCGCCGCCCGACCTGTCGGTCATGGCCAAGGCCCGTCACGACGGCGCCAACTACATCTATTCGCTGCTGACCGGCTATGCGGCCGTGCCGCAGGGCCTGCAGATCCGGCCCGGCCAGTACTACAACGAATATATGGCCGGCGACCTGACGCCCTTCATGCCGGAGGGCACGGAGCATGTGCCGCCGGGCGGCTTCATCGCCATGCCCAATCCGCTGACGGACGGTCAGGTGACCTATGACGACGACACCGTCGCCTCGGTCGACCAGATGTCCAAGGACGTCGCGGCCTATATCGCCTGGGCCTCGGATCCCAAGCAGGAGCAGCGCAAACAGACCGGCATCGGCGTGCTGATCTTCCTCTTCATCTTCGCCGGTGTGACCTATCTGAGCTATCGCCGCATCTGGAAGGGCGTAGCCCACTAGGGCTTCGACCCCACCGATATCGACATGACCCGCCGGCGCCCCGCGTCGGCGGGTTTTTCGTGCGTGCTTGTCCCGGAGGCAAAAGTACTTTATGTAGCAAAGTATAACGGAGGTACGTCATGAAGCCGCTCACCAGCCTGGCGCTCGCCGCCGTCCTGCTCGCCGCCCCGATGGCGGCCAGCGCCCAGATGTCCGCATCACCCAACGGATCCGAGGCCCAGCGCGCGGCGATGGACCGGCTCGCCTTCATGGACGGTGAATGGCGCGGCGAGGCGACGGTCTTCGGCCCGAACGGACCGATGACCCTGACCCAGACCGAACGGGTCGGGCCGATGCTGGGCGGGTCGATCAAGGTCATCGAGGGGCGAGGCTACGCCGCCGACGGCTCGACCGGGTTCAACGCCATGGCGGTCGTTTCATGGGACGCCCGGGCGAACCGGTACGGCTTCCGGTCCTGGGCCCAGGGCTATTCCGGCGACTATCCGTTCGAGGTGACCGAGGACGGTTTCCGCTGGGAGACGCCGGCCGGGCCGGGGGCCAGGATCGAATATGTGGCCGTGGTCCGCGACGGGACCTGGCACGAGGTCGGGACCTGGGTGGCCGAAGGTCAGCCGCGGCGCCAGATGATCGAGATGCGCCTGACCCGCATCGGGGACACCGACTGGCCGGCCGGCGGGGCGGTCGCACCGGCGCCCTGACGCCGCTCGCGCATCGACACCCGGCGGACGGCGCCCTAACGTCCCGCCGTCTGTTTCCGGCTGAGGGTGTTTCGTCCATGCGTCTGTTTTCGACCGCCGCCGCGCTTGCCGCCGCGGCCCTGTTGTCCGCCTGCGCCAGCATGGGAGGAGGCGGCGTCGCCGCTCCGGCCGCGCCCGCCGCGACCATCGACGCCGCCCGGCTGTCGGAGCACGCCCGGGTGCTGTCCGACGACAGTTTCCAGGGCCGCGGCATCGCCACGCCGGCCGAGGAGATGACCGTCCGCTATCTGAGCGAGCAGTATGCCGCGGCGGGCTTCCAGCCCGGCGGCGAGAACGGCGGCTGGACCCAGGACGTGACGCTGAACCGGTTCACGGCGTCCAACTTCCGCGGTCTGCAGTTCGAGGCCGGCGGCGAGACCATCCCCCTGGCGCAGGGCCAGCAGATCACCATTTCGACCCGGTTGCCGGGCAGCCAGGTCATGCTGAGCGACACGCCGCTGGTTTTCGTCGGCTACGGCATCGACGCGCCCGAGCGGCAGTGGGACGACTTCAAGGACGTCGATGTGCGCGGCAAGATCATCGTCGTGCTGGTCAATGACCCCGACTTCGAACAGCCCGAGCTGAACACCTTCAACGGCCGGGCCATGACCTACTACGGCCGCTGGACCTACAAGTATGAGGAGGCGGCCCGTCAGGGCGCCGCCGGGGTCATCGTGGTGCACGAAACGGCGCCGGCCTCCTACGGCTGGGCGACGGTGCAGAACAGCTGGTCGACGCCGCAGTTCGACATCGTCCGCGCCAACGCCGCCGCCGAGCGCGTGGCGCTGGAGGCCTGGGTCCAGCGCGATGTCGCCGTGGACCTGTTCCGCCGCTCGGGCCTGGACTTCGAGGCCCTGAAGGTCGCCGCGCGCAGCCGGGACTTCCGCCCGGTCGAGCTGACCGGCGCGACCTTCAGCGGCACGTTTGACGTGGCCACCAATCAGGTCGTCACCCGGAACGTCCTCGCCCGCCTGCCGGGGAGCACCCATCCGGACGAGACCATCCTGTACACCGCCCACTGGGACCACATCGGCGTCGGCGAGCCTGACGCCAATGGCGACGCCATCTTCAACGGCGCGGTCGACAATGCCACGGGCACCGCCGGCCTGCTGGAACTGGCCCGCGTCTGGGCCGCCGGACCGCGCCCGGAACGCTCGATCGTGATGATCAGCTTCACGGCGGAAGAGAGCGGCCTGCTGGGTTCGGAATACTATGCCGCCAACCCGATCTATCCGCTGGCGACCACGGTGGCGGGCTTCAATGTCGACGCCATGAACGTCTATGGCCGCGTGGCGGACGTCGACATCATCGGCTCGGGCCAGTCGGATCTGGACGCCCGCATCACGGCAGAGGCCGCCCGTCAGGGCCGGACCGCCAAGCCGGACGGCAACCCCGCCTCGGGCAGCTATTTCCGGTCGGACCACTTCCCGCTCGCCAAGCGCGGCGTGCCCATGGCCTATGCCGACGGCGGCGGCGCGTTCCGCGATGAGCCGATCGCCGCGCGTGAGGCGTCGCGGTCCGAATACGGCGCCCGCCGCTATCACCAGGCCGACGACGAATGGTCGCCCGACTGGGATCTACGCGGTCAGGTCGAGGATCTGGAGATGGTCTTCAACATCGGTCAGGACCTCGCCAACAGCCGCGACTGGCCGCAGTGGATGCCGGGCTCGGAGTTCGGTCCGGCGCGCGCGCCGAGCGCGAGCCAGCGGCGGTAGAAGGTTGCGCTCTCCCTCCCCCTAAGTGGGGAGGGTGGTCGCGTAGCGACCGGG
>DDSO01000058.1:0-22295 GCA_002343425.1 Brevundimonas sp. UBA2388 | reverse complement strand
TCCCCATGAAGGGGAGGGAGAACCGACTTTCCACATGACCAAAACTTAATGGGCGGTCCGAAGGGACCGCCCTAGACTGCGCGCCATTAGTCCGGGGTTGGAGCCTTCCGTATGTTTCGCAAGATGATGGGCGGCGTGGCCGTCGCCGCCGTGCTGCTGGCCGCCGGCATGGCGTCGGCGCAGGACTTCTCCGCCGCCCAACTCAGCGAGGGCGTCCGGGTCATCAGCGCCGACGAATTCCAGGGCCGCTATCCCGGCACCGAGGGCGAACGGCTGACCCTGGCCTGGCTGCAGGCCCAGTATGAGGCCATGGGCCTTCAGCCCGGCGGACCGAACGGCCAATGGCTGCAGCCGGTCGAACTGAAACGCTATACGCCCGTCGCCGGCGCGACCGCGGCCTGGACCGGGCCGGACGGGACGACGCATGCCCTGACCGTCGGAACCGACATCACCGTGCGCGCCGTTACCAACGACGGCCGGGCCTCCATCCAGAATGCCCCGTTGGTCTTCGCCGGCCACGGCATCCATGCGCCCGAGCGGAACTGGGACGACTACGGCGACCTCGACGTGCGCGGCAAGGTCGTGATCGTGGTCGCCGGCGAGCCGGACGGCGCGCTGTTCAACGGTCCCTACGCCACCAACTACCAGTCGGGCGCCTACAAGGCCGACGAGGCCTTCCGCCGGGGCGCGGTGGGGGTCATCACCCTGGTCGCCGGCAATGCGACCTCGCCGATGTGGCAGGGCGCGATGCGCGGCAACGCCCGCACCCGGACCCTGACGCCGGGCGCAGCCGACCTCGAGTTCTCGGGCGCGATCAATCACGACGTTGCCGCCCTGTGGGCGACAGCCGCGGGACTGGACATCTCCCAACTGCCGAACATCGCCGACGGGAGGTTCAGGGCCGTGGCGCTGAACGGCGTGACCCTGTCGGTCGAGGCGTCAGAGACCATCGAGACGCTGGTCACCCACAATCTGCTGGCCCGGATTCCGGGGACGGAGCATCCGGACGAGACCATCGTCTATTCGGCCCACTGGGACCATGTCGGCGGCGAGGGCCAGCACCCGGGCGTCCAGGGCGACAACATCTTCAACGGCGCCTGGGACAACGCCTCGGGCACGGTCGGGGTGGTGGAGATGGCGCGCCAGCTGAGCGCCGCCCCCCGTCCGAAACGCTCGATCGTGT
Organism: Brevundimonas sp. UBA2388; assembly: GCA_002343425.1. Classification (GTDB taxonomy): domain Bacteria; phylum Pseudomonadota; class Alphaproteobacteria; order Caulobacterales; family Caulobacteraceae; genus Brevundimonas. The sequence goes on along the minus strand of DDSO01000058.1, from coordinate 21,112 downwards.
TCGCCCATATGGCGGCCGAGGAAATGGGGCTGCTGGGCGCCTATGGCTATACGGCCAACCCGGTCTGGCCGCTCGAGACCACGGTGGCGGACATCAATATCGACATGTTGCCCCTGTCCGGTTCGACGCGCGACATCGCCATCTTCGGCAAGGGCCAGAATGATCTGGAGGACCGGCTGCAGGCCCTGGCCGAGCCGCTGGGCCGCTATGTCTCGGACGACGGCATGCCGGAGCAGGGCTTCTACTACCGCTCCGACCACTTCCCCTTCGCCCGCGCGGGCGTGCCGGCGCTGATGACCTGGCATGGCTGGGATCTGGTCGAGGGCGGACGTGAAGCCGGCGAGGCGGCCTGGCGCGCGAGATTCGCGGCTGACTATCACAAGCCGTCGGACGAATGGTCCGCCGATCTGGACTTCACCTCGGCGGTCGAGAACCTGACCCTGCTGTATCGCCTGGGTCTGGACCTCGCGAACAGCAGCGACTGGCCGGGCTGGAAGCCGACTTCGGAGTTCGCCGTGGTGCGCGCCCGGTCGGACGACGCCCGTCAGTAGGGGCCGCCCGTGACGGCGACCATCCGGCCCCTGACCGGAGACGGCTCTCCGCCGGTCGAGGGATCCTATCCGCAGGCGGTCGAAGTGACGGCGCCGTCGCGTTGGCTGTATCTGTCTGGCCAGATTCCGGTCGCGCCGGACGGATCGCTGGCGGCGGAGTTCACCGGCCAGTGCGACCAGGTCTGGGACAATATCGAGACCCAGCTGGCGGCGGCGGGGATGAGCCTCGATAACCTCGTCAAGGTCACGACCTTCCTTTCGGACCGGTCTTATGCGCTGGAGAACCGCGAAGTGCGGGTGCGGCGACTGGCGGGCCGACAGCCGGCGCTGACGGTGATCATCACCGGCATCTTCGACGAGTCCTGGCTGGTCGAGATCGAGGCGGTTGCGGCGGCCTGAGATGACCGCGATTTAAGCTGACAAGCTTCGCCGGGCGGCGTCATCTCGTCCCGTCAGGGAGGACCACCGTCATGAGCATCGACCCCGCGGCCGAGACCGCGCGCTGGCTGGCGACCATCTCGCCGGAGGATCTGGAACGGGCCGTGGCCTATACGCGCGGCGGCCACTGGCTGCTGTTGTGGGGCGCGATCGTTTCGCTCGTCGTGGCCTGGATCATCATCCGCACGGGTATGCTGACCGGCATCCGTGACCGGATGGAGCGGCGGCGCAAACGGCCGAAGCTGGTCTCGCTGGTCGTGGGCGTCGTCTATCTGTTGATGAGCTGGGTGCTGACCCTGCCCTGGGCCATCTATCAGAGCTGGTGGCGCGAGACGCAGTACGGCCTGACGGAACAGCCGCTGGCCGGCTGGCTGGGCGAGGCGGCGCTGGGCGCGGGGATTTCCACCGTCTTCCTCGGCCTGCTGATCGTGGCCCTGTATTTCATCATCCGGCACGCGCGGCGGCTGTGGTGGGCGTGGGGCGCGGGTCTGACCGCGGTCGCCATCGTCGTCCTGCTTCTGGTTCTGCCGATCTTCATCGAGCCGCTGTTCAACACCTATACGCCTGCGCCCGACGGTCCGATGCGGGACTCGGTGGTCGAGCTGGCCCACCGGACCGGGACGCCGGACGACAAGATCTACATCTATGACGGCTCGAAACAGTCGGACCGCTATACGGCCAATGTGTCGGGCCTGTTCGGCTCGGCCCGGGTGGCGATGAGCGATGTGATGTTCGCCAAGGGCGCCGACCTGGCCGAGGTGCGCGGCGTGGTCGGCCATGAGATGGGCCACTACGTCCACATGCACTCGCTTTGGTTGGCGGGGATCGCGGTCCTGCTGGCGGCGATCGGCTTCTGGCTGGTGGACAGGCTGTTTCCGCTGGCCAAGCGGCTGCTGGGCGCAAACCGGGTCGGCGACATCTCGGACCCGGCCGGCCTGCCGGTGCTGGCGGCCATCGGCGCGGTGATCGGTCTGCTGTCGACGCCGGTCCAGTCGACGACGATCCGGCTGATAGAGATCGACGCCGACCGGTTCTCGCTGATCCACGCCAATGAGCCGGACGGGCTGTCGAAGGCGCTGATCAAGACGGCGGAGTATCGGGCGCCGTCGCCGACGGCGATCGAGGAGTTCATCTTCTACGACCACCCCTCGGTCGAGAACCGCATCCGGATGGCCATGGAGTGGAAGGCGACGCATCCGGCCAATGCGCCGGTCGCTGCGCCAGCGGCTACGCCGACGCCGTGAGGCCGGGACGCTCGTTGTCCCAGATCATGTGCAGGATCGACCACAGGCCGTCGGGGCCGCGGCAGAGCTGGATCGAATTGATCCCGCGGCGTTCGGGTTCGACGTCGTCGGGCCGGGTGCGGGCCTCGTAGACGGACCAGACGTGGGCCATGTTGCCGAATTCGGTGATCCGGCGGCTGATCTCGACCTCGAAGAAGCCGGTTGTCTCGAAGAAGGGGGTGACGTTGGCCTGATACGCTTCGCGGCCCATGGCGATCATGGTCGGGCGGCCGTCGGCGTCGAGGCCGGTGCGGGCCTGACGGCTGTCGGGGTGGAAGATCTCGCGCTGGGTCGCCCAGTCGCGCGGACCGGCGGGCCCTGAGATGCAGGCGTACATGGCGTCGACGACGGCGCCGATGTCGCTGCGGTCGACCATCAGCCGCGCTTCCTGACGAAGACCGTGCCCGCTGAATAGCCCGCGCCGAAGCTGCAGATCAGGCCGGTGTCGCCGGGGGCCATATCCTGCTGGCGCAGGTGGAAGGCGATGATCGAGCCGGCCGAGGAGGTGTTGGCGTATTCGTCGAGGATGATGACGTTCTCCTCGGGCGTCGGCTCCCGGCCCAGCACCTTGCGGCCGATGAACTGGTTCATGTTGATATTGGCCTGGTGCAGCCACATCCGCTTGAGGGTCGCGGGGTCGATGCCGAGGTCCCGGGCGTGGTCCACGATCATGTCGGAGACCATGGGCACCACGTCCTTGAAGACCTTGCGGCCCTGCTGGACGAACATCTTGTCGGGCTGGCCGATGCCTTCGGGGGCGGCGTTGTTCAGGAAGCCGAAATTGTTGCGGATGTTGTTCGAGAAGACGGTCTTCAGCCGCGTGCCGAGGACGTCCCAGCCGCCTGGGCCGGCCTGGTCCGAGGACTCGACGATCACGGCGGTGGCGACATCCCCGAAGATGAAATGGCTGTCGCGGTCCTTGAAGTTCAGATGGGCCGAGCAGACCTCCGGATTGACCATCAGCACCGCCTTGACCGAGCCCGAGGCGATGAAGTCGGCGGCGGTTTTGATGCCGAAGGTGGCCGAGGAACAGGCGACGTTCATGTCGAAGGCGAAGCCGTCGATGCCGAGCGCCTGCTGCACCTCGATGGACAGGGCCGGATAGGGGCGCGGCATGTTGGAGGCGGCGCACAGGACGGCGCCGATCTCGCTGACCGGCTTGCCCCAGGCGGCGATGGCCTGACGCGCGGCGGCGACGGCCATCTCGGCCATGATCGACAGGTCCTCGTCGGCGCGTTCGGGAATGTTCGGCGCCATGCGGGCGGGGTCGAGGACGCCCGCCTTGTCCAGCACGAAGCGCGACTTGATGCCGGAGGCCTTTTCGATGAACTCGACCGAGGAGGGCGTCAGTTCGGCGACCTCGCCCTCGGCGATTTCGGCGGCGTGGTCGGCGTTGAACCGCTCGGCATAGGCGTTGTAGGCGGCCGCCAGCTCGGCGTTGGAGATGGACTGGTCCGGGGTGAACAGGCCTGTGGCGGCGATGACGGCATGAGACATGTGACGTGGGGCCCTAACGCTCGGCGCGCGGCGCCTCGCTGCTTGAGGGCCGCGTTCTGTTTCTGGACGGACTAGATAGGCCTGACTCCGGGCGGCGTCGAGGCCGCCTCGTGACGGGCCAGCAGGCGGTGGGCGGCGTCGAGGTGAAGGCGCTCGACCATGCGGTAGCCGACCCGAATCGCGCCCTTGCCCTCGGCGTCGGCGGAGGCGAAGGCGGCGACGACCTCGCGGGCCCGGGCGACCTCTTCCGGGGAGGGCGAGAAGGCGGCGTTGGCGGCGTCGATCTGGGCGGGATGGATCAGGCTCTTGCCGTCGAACCCGAAGGCGCGGCCCTGCAGGCATTCGGTGCGCAGGCGGTCTGCGTCTTCGGTGGCGTTGACCACGCCGTCGATGGCCAGAAGCCCATGCCCGCGCGCGGCGGCGACGACGGCGGCCAGCCACGGCTTCAGCGGCTCGCGGTCCGGGCCGAGGACCAGGTTCATCCGCTCGCCGAAGTCGTTGATGCCGAGCATCAGGGCGGCCAGAGGCGCGCCGGCCCCGGCGATGGCGTCGAGCCGCAGGACCGAGAGGGGGGTCTCGACCATGATCCACAGGGCGGCGCCGGCGGGCAGGCGGGCGGCGACCTCGCGGACGGCCTCCGGGCTCTCGATCTTGGGCGCGACCACGAAGTCAGGGGTGAGACCGGCGAGGGCGGCCAGATCGTCGGCGCCCCAGGGCGTGTCGAGGCCGTTGATTCGGACCCCGACCCGGCTGGCGAAACCGCCCGTGGTCAGGGCCGCGACGGCGGCCTGACGCGCCTCGGCCTTGGCGTCGGGGGCGACGGCGTCCTCGAGGTCGAGGATGACGGCGTCGGCGTTCAGGCCGCGCGCCTTCTCGATCGCTCTTGCGTTGCTGGCCGGCAGGTAGAGGACGGAGCGGGTGAGATGCATCAGACCTTGCCCGTCACCGGAATCAGCGCGCCGGTGACGGCGCGGCTGTCCGGGGAGGCGAGGAACAGCATGACGCGGGCGAGGTCGGACGGGGCGACCCATTTCGCCGGGTCGGCGTCGGGCATGTCCTTACGGTTCTGGGCTGTGTCGAGGATGGAGGGCAGGACCGCATTGACGGTCACCGACGTGTCTTTCAGCTCTTCGGCCAGGCTCTCGGTCAGGCGGTGGACGCCGGCCTTGGAGGCGGCATAGGCCCCCATGCCGGCCGCGCTCTTCAGCGCCGCATTGGCCCCGACATTGACGATCCGGCCCTCGGGCGACGCCTTGAGGTGGGGCAGGGCGGCGCGGGCGGCGTTGAGGGCGGTGGTGACATTGAGGGCGAACATCTTCGCCCAGGCGGGGTCGGCGTCGTCGGTGGTCTGCCAGACGAAGCCGCCCGCGATGTTGAGCAGGGCGTCGAGCCGGCCGAAATGCGCGAACACGGCCTCGATCGCTGCCTTCGCCGAGGCCGGATCGGTCAGGTCGACGCCGCCCAGTTCGAGCACGCCTTCGGGGGCGGACTGGCCCGAGGCATGGTCGATGACCGCGACCTTCAGCCCGTCGGCCAGGGCGGCCTCGACGACGGCGCGGCCGAGCACGCCGTGGCCGCCCGTGATTGCGATCACCCGATCAGACATGGCCCACTCCCGAGAATTTCAGCTGGACCCGTCCATAGCGTCCAGCTGGCGAAGTAAGAACACAGTGCGAAGCGTTCACAGCGTTCACGCGGTGCGCCCGACTCAGCCGAACACCCTGGCCATCAACCCCTCGAGCGCCCGGGCGTCCACGGCGTCAAAGGCGGACGTCTCGGTCGCATCCACGTCGAACACGGCGATCAGGGCGCCCGAGGCGTCGAACACCGGGACCACGATCTCGCTGGCCGAGCGGCTGTCGCAGGCGATGTGGCCGGGGAAGGCGTGGACGTCGTCGACGATCTGGGTCGAGCGATCACGCGCCGCCGTTCCGCAGACGCCGCGGCCGAAGGCGATTCTCAGACAGCCCAGCGTGCCCTGGTAGGGGCCGACCACCAGTTCGTCGGCCTTGTCGGGGTCGACGACGTAGAAGCCGGTCCAGAAGAAGGCCGGAAAGGCGTCGGCCAGCATGGAGGCGACGGTGGCCATGCGCGCGGTACGGTTGGGCTCGCCGTCCAGGACGGCCAGAATTTCGGCCTCGACTTCGGCATAGCGGGCGGCCTTGTCGGCGGGTCGATCATCGCGGGCGGCATAGGCCATTCGGGGTGCTCCAGGAGTCCGGACGAACCATATAGGAAGTCGTCGCGCCGCTGGCGAGCGGCCCGTTTCCCCTCACAGGCGAGTGCACAACCCGCTGATTCCCGTGGAAAACTATCTACGGGTCACAAAAAGGCCGCTATGCGGCAACGCTTTATCGGAAACCGGCGTTTACCTTGACAGAAGGTTAACGGGGCCGGACTGTCCCGCTTGCGCAAAGGTAGGCGCAATGGGCAGGGGGCTGCCCGCTTTGGTCGTGCGAGGGGATATGAGCGAGGGTCGATCCAACCAGGAAGGCGGCTCCCGTTTCGGTCGGGGTCGCGGTCCCGTCGCCATCGCAGCGGTCGCCGGCGTTCTGGCGCTGACCGCGCTCGGCATGGTTTCGTGCGGCAACAGCGGCGGCGGCAACGGTATGCAGTTCTGGCAGCGCAACGACGCGGCCTCCAACGCCTGCCCGCGACCCGCCTCGCTCACCGGCTCCGAATTCAACGCCCAGGAAACCGGCCTGAGGGCCCTGCGCCGCGCCGCCTTCCGCGGCGACTTCTTCGCCCAGCTGGAGCTGGGCGGCCGCTATGCGGCGCTCCGGGCGACCGACAAGAACATCGAGGATCCGATCGAAAGCGCCACCTGGTACGCCATGGCGCTGGCCAATGACGAGGGTTACGCCCCGATCAACCGCGTCGACCGTGGCGGCTTTGGCGGCTGGCGCCCGCTGTCGCGATACGACGACTGCCGGGCCTGGGAACGGCACACGGCCTATCAGCGACTGGACCGCCAGCTGGGCCAGATGACCCGGGAAGAGCAGGAGGCGGTCCGGGACCGCGTCATCTATGTGCTCTCGACCCAGGACGCCCACGGCTATCGCACGCTGGCGCGGCTGCACGACGGTCTCTACGGCCCGTTCGGCGAGCCGGAAGACAATCGCCAGGCCCGCGAGGCCTGGGGCCGCAGCCAGGGCGGCAACAGCCGGGACCGCAGCCGTCGCGGCTACTATTCGGCGATCAATCTGTTCCAGCGCAACGACGTCGACGCCTATCTGTACAACTACCTCGCGGTGCAGACCGGCGATGTCGGGGCCTATGTCCTGCTGAGGGATTTCGAGCGCTCCGCCCCGAGCCGCGACACCTATCAGCGGTTCGTCGAGACCAAGGCCCGGCAATGGACGCCGCCGTTCGAATTCTATCCCAACACCGCGCCCCAGTCGGGCGTGCCCTTCTCGGACGAGAGCCGTCCGCGCGGCGACGCCTATGAGTATGCGCTGGGCCGGATGGCCACCGAGCTGCCGTTCCTGCACGTGGGTCGGGCTCTGCGTTATCTCGGCGTGAGCGATACCGTCGCCCAGCGACCCGAGGATCTGTCGAAACGTCAGGTCGAGACGCTGGAGGCCATGCTGGGCCACCCCATGGAGGGCCGGCTGTCCTATCTGGAACGCGTCCGCGCCATCCAGATGGCCGCCATCAACGGCTCGTCGGAAGCCCAGCTGGTGCTGGCGGTGATGTACGCCGAGGGCGTCGGCCTGCCCGCCGACTACGCCCGAGCCTTCAAATGGTTCGAGGAGGCCGCGCGTCAGGGCAGCCCCGAAGCCAAATTCGCCATGTCGAGCTATTTCGCGCTCGGTGTCGCGGGGGTGGCGGATCAGGACAAGGCCCAGGCCGTGGCCCTGAGAATCGACTCCGCCCTGTCCGGCTTCGGCCCCTCGGCCGGCCGCCTGCAGGCTGTGCTGGCCCAGGTCTCCCGTTCGCAGCAGCGCCGCTAAGGAGGGCGGAAGCATGATCACCCACCGCACCCCTCAACGGACCATCCTCAGCCTGATCGGCGGAGCCGCGGCGATCGCCGTCGCCGTCACCGGCTTCGCCATGGGCGACGGGCCGGCCCACGCCCAGGTCGCCGCCAAGGTCGAGAGTCAGACGCGCCCCAATTTCGGCGTCCTGCTGGACCCGCCGACGCGCGGCTCACGCAGCCGGCGGTCGCAACACCGCCGCTACGACTACGGCCAGCACAGGCCTGACTGGCGGCCGGGTCCCCTGCGCCCCGGCGGCGAGGAGATCGTGCTGATCGACTGCGGCGGCAACCCCGGCACCGGGGCGGTCGAGGACGCCGTGCGCCGGGTGCGCCCCGGCGGCACCCTGGTCATCCGCGCCCGCGGCGGCGCCTGCGTCGGCTGGCTGAATATCGACAAGCCCCTGACCATCATCGGCGAGAGCGGCTTCGATCCGCGTGAATGGGGCAGCAATCCGGCCCCGACCCTGATGGCTCCCGACGGCCTGCCCTGTATGACGGTGTCGCAGGGCGTGCGGGTCGAGATCCGCGACATGATCTTCGCCTCGCCGCGCGCGGGGGATGCGGCCTGTATCGTCAGCTACGGCGCCGAGATCATCATGAACCGGGTCGCCTTCCGCCACGCCGGCGACGAGGCCGCGATCTATGCCGACGGCGGTCTGGTCGACATCCGCAACGCCATCATCGATGCCCAGACCATCGCCCCGGCCATCGTGGCCGACGGCGCGGTGTTGAACGCCCATGAGCTGGCGGTCACCGGCGCCCAGTCGGGACTCGAGATGGTCCCCGGCTCCGGCCAGACCTCGCGTCTGTCGAACGTCACCCTGAAGGGCACGGGCGCGCCCAACGCCTTCGGGCCGCGCTCGATCGGGATCGTCATCCGGTCGGGTCGTGACTACGGCCGGGTCGAGATCGAGAACACCGCCGTCCTCGGCTATGTCGAGGGCGTGGCCATCGAAGGGGCCTCGGTCGCCATGACCAACAGCCGCATCGGCCGGTCCGACAAGGGCGTGGTCCTCTACAACGGCGAACTGAACCTCTCCAACAGCCGCATCCGCGCCTCGACCGTCGGCGTCGCCGCCGCCTCGGGTCATGCGGTGGTGACGGACAACGTCTTCGCGGGCGTCCGCGAGGTCATCTATGCCGAGAACCGCGCCACGGTCGAAGCCAGCGGCAACCGGGTCTGGTCGCGGTATCTGTGCAGCGCCCGGTTCCGCGACCGCTATCGCGGCCGGTACGAGCCCTACTGGCAGGGCGGCGACGGCTGGGAATGCATGTACGGCGCCTATCCCCAGAATTGGTGGGAAAACGAGGACGGCCTGCTGGGCCTGCCCTACCAGGACGACGGATATCAGCTGGAAGGCTATCGCGAGTACCAGAGCGGCATCGGCTACTATACCCGCGACGGCCGCTACGTCCGCGACGAGCGCAGCCGCGGCGACAGCCGCTGGCAGGGCAGGGGCGGCCTCTTCAGCCGCTGACGTCCGGGATCGAAACGGAAACGGCCCCGGGCACCGCGCCGGGGCCGTTTTCATGAGGTGGTAGGCGCGGAGGGACTCGAACCCCCAACCAGACCGTTATGAGCGGTCGGCTCTAACCATTGAGCTACGCGCCCTCCGGGACGACGGTTCGGCCTAGCAGGCTGTCCCGCGCATTGCCAAGCGCCATCGGCCTGCCGCCAGCCTGTCGTCGATTTCACGCCGATGAATGGAACCTGCAAGGGTCGCTCGCGCGTTCATTCAGGTGCAAACCGTCAAGGTTCGGTCACGGCCCGCCGACATGATCGGCGCCGATGGATCGTCCTTGTTCACTGGAGACTGCCCAATGACCCGCAACACCCGCGCCCTGATGCTGGGCGGCGCCCTGATGGCCGCCGTCGTAATGAGCGCCCCGGCCGCCATGGCCCAGTCGCAGCCGACCGGCGGTGCGCCGATGATGATCCACGCCGTGGCCGACCGCCCGGCGCTGAACCTGTCGGCCTATGGCGAGGTCAAGATCGCGCCCGACATGGCCACGATCAGCTTCGGCGTGGTCACCGAGGCGACCACCGCCGCCGAGGCGATGAGCCTGAACGCCGCCCGGATGAACCAGGTGATGGCCGCCCTGCGCCGCGCCGGGATCGAGGCGCGCGACGTCCAGACCTCTGGCCTGAACCTGTCGGCCCAGTATGACTACGTCCAGAACGAGCCGCCGCGGCTGCGTGGATATCAGGCCTCGAACCAGGTGACGGTGATCATCAATGATCTGACGAAGGTCGGCATGACCGCCGACGCGGTGGTCGCGGCGGGCGTGAACCAGATCAACGGCATCGGCTTCGGGCTGAAAGACCCTTCGGCCGCCGAGAATCAGGCCCGTCAGATCGCCGTGCGCAATCTGCAGGCCAAGGCGGCGCTCTATGCCCAGGCCCTGGGCGTCGAACTGGGCGGCATCCGCTCGCTGTCGGAAGGCGGCGGCTATTCGCCCCCGCCGCAGATGATGTTCGCCCGGGCGGAAATGGCCATGGATTCCGGCGGCGCGACCCCGGTCGCGGGGGGGCAGCTGACGATCCGCATCGACATCACGGGGGTGTATGATCTGAACCGCTGACGCGGTTCTGAGTGGCTAGTGGCTAGTGGCTAGTGGCTAGTGAATGGTGGGCAGCGCCGGTGCCGGGGCTGCCCACTGGCAATTCACTTGCGACCGAAGCGGCTGTCGACACTAGCCACTAGCCACTAGCCACTAGCCACTAGCCACTAGCCACTGGCTCGAGCTCAGTCCGACCCGCGGGCCAGCATCAGGCCCAGCGCCAGGTTGAGCACATTGGCGACCAGGGCGATGGCGAGCCGGGTGATGGAATCCAGCTCCATCCAGAACAGGGGCCCGCTCCACGGCAGGCCGGTGATGGAGAGCGGCAGGAAGGTGACGTCGTTCGGTTCAAGCCCGAGAGCCGTCAGTCCGACCGGCAGGGCCAGCATCGTGGACACGATGGAGGCGAGCACGAAGGCTCCGTACAGGGGCCAGCGGACGGCGCGAATGGTTCGTTCCATGATGATCCTCCGGAGGCGGAGGGGAGGACGGAACCCGGCCGCCGTCAAGCCGCGCGCTTGATCTCGTTGTTGTCGTCGAGAAGCACCACGGTCGGCGACCACTGGCGGGCTTCTTCTTCCGGCATCTGGCCGTAGGTCACGACGATGACCTTGTCGTTCTTCTGCACCAGACGGGCGGCGGCGCCGTTGACGCCGATGACGCGCGAGCCACGCGGGGCCTCGATGGCGTAGGTGGTGAAGCGGGCGCCGTTGGTAATGTTCAGCACATCGACCTGCTCGTGCGGAAAGATGCCGGCGGCGTCCAGCAGGTCGGCGTCGATCGCGATCGAGCCTTCATAGTCGAGGTCGGCCTGGGTCACCGTCGCGCGGTGCAGCTTGGCCTTCATCAGGGTGACCAGCATGGGGAGTGCGGTCCGGTTGTGACGCGGGGCGTTCGGCCCCCGCTCGCAGATCGCTCATATAGGGGTTTCGAGACCCGTCATCAATCGTTGTCGTTGCAACGCAGCATCAGATGCTGCGACGCGGCTCGCGCGTTACGCGACGTTCATTTGACGGCGCGGTCTGCCGCCCTATGGTCGAAATGTGGCCATGACCCGGCCCGTGCTCCGGACGACTTCCCTCGCCATGAAGCAGTTTTTCCTGACCATGCTCGGCGTTTTCGCCGGGATGTTCCTCTTCCTGGTGGTGATCCCGTTCATCTTCATCGTCATCGCGATCGGCGCGGCGTCGTCCGAAGAGCCGACCCCGCGCAATACGGTGCTGGAGCTGGACCTGCGCGAGGGCGTCACGGATCAGGCCCCGAGCAATCCGTTCGCCATCTTCGGCGGCTCGGGCCTTTCGACGCTGCAGATCGTCGATACCCTGGCCCAGGCCGAGGACGACGACCGGGTCAAGGCGCTGCTGATCCGCCTGCCGGAAGCCGGGATCACGCCTGCCGCCGCTGACGAGATTCGCCAGGCCGTCCGCCGCTTCCGCGCCTCGGGCAAGGTGGTCATCGCCCACAGCCAAGGCTTCCAGCCCGTCGGCACGACGGTCTCCAGCTATATGATCGGGGCCTCGGCCTCCGAACTGTGGATGCAGAATACGGCCAGCTTCCAGCTGGCGGGCTTCTCGGCCGACAGCGTCTTCCTGGGCCGGGCGTTCGACAAATACGGCGTCAACGCCGAGTTCGAGCAGCGCTACGAGTACAAGAACGCGGTCAATGAATACACCGAGAGCGACTTCACCCCGGCCCATCGCGAAGCGATGTCGGCCTGGATGACGTCGATCTACACCTCGGCCCTGGCCAATGCGGCGCAGGACCGCAAGGTGACCCCCGCGGCCCTGCGGGCGACCATCGAGGCGGGCCCCTGGTCGTCGGCCCAGGCCCTGCAGCGGCGTCTGATCGACAAGATCGGCCAGGTCGAGGAGGCCGAGGCCGAGGTGAAGCGCCGGGCCGGTCGCAACGCCGAGATCATGGAGTTCTCCGACTACGCCTCGTCGCGGGGAGAGCGCAACGGCTCGGGCCGCAACGCCATCGCCATCGTCGGGGGCGAGGGCGCCATCATGACGGGCACGGGCGGCGGCGCCGACCCGTTCGGCGGCGGCTCTTCCATCATGTCGGACGATCTGGCCGAGGCCATCTACGACGCCATCGAGGACGACAGCGTCAAGGCCATCGTCTTCCGCGTTTCCTCGCCCGGCGGCTCGCCGGAGGCGTCGGAACAGATCCTGGCGGCGGTGCGCGCGGCCAAGGCGGCGGGCAAGCCGGTGGTGGTCTCGATGGGCGACTATGCGGCCTCGGGCGGCTACTGGATCAGCTCGGAGGCCAACTGGATCGTGGCCCAGCCCTCGACCCTGACCGGTTCGATCGGCGTCTATGGCGGCAAATTCGTGCTGGCCGACGCCCTGGGCCGGTTCGGCGTCGATATGCGCAACCTGACCGTGGGCGGGCCGTATGCGGACGCCTTCTCGCCGGCGCAGAACTTCAACCCGGCGCAGCGCGCGGCCTTCGCGGCCCAGATCGACCGGACCTATGAGGAGTTCATCGCCCGCGTCGCGGCCGGCCGTCGTCTGCCGCCGGCCCGGGTACGCGAGATCGCCCGCGGCCGCGTCTGGACCGGCGCCCAGGCCCGCCAGATCGGTCTGGTCGACCAGCTCGGCGGTCTGGAAGAGGCCATCGCCAAGGCGCGGGAACTGGCCCGTATTCCGGCCGGAGATTCGGTGCGCTTCAAACGCTACCCGGAGGCCCAGTCGCCTTTCGAGGCCCTGTCCCAGGCGTTCGGCGTCTCGGGCGAGGCGGCGCGGGTCCTGATCGGGATCGGCGGGGTCATGAACGACCCGGCGGCCGAGGCGACCGTTCGCCGCATCCAGACCGAACGGGCCCGGACGTCCGGGGCTTCGGTGCTGGCGGACCAGCCCTATTGAGGCGGAACACTCGCCTGTGAAGGGGCCGGTCATTGACCGTTCACCCGTGTGGACCGACATTGTGTGTCCGGCGCTGTTTCCGGCGTCTGAGAAGGTGATTTGATGACCGAGTCCGACCGTCTGATCTTCGGCCCGTCTGCGCGCCGTCCGTCGAACGGGCTGGTGGCGTCCGTGATGTGGCTGGGCGGCGTCATCGCGACGTGCGTCGCTATGGCCGTCGGCGCCGTTCTGGCGGTCTTCACCGCGGTCGCCGTGGCGGTCATCGCCCTGTTCGCGGCCGTTCTGGTCTTCTTCGCCGGCCTGGCCATGGGCGCGCGCCGCAAGGCCGTCGTTCGCACCCGCCGCGCCGATGACGTTATCGAGGCCCGCAAGGTCGACGGCGCCTGGGTCGCCTACGGCTGGGAGCGGCCGGGCCGGTAAGTCGGGCCGTGCTGACCGTGAAGGACGTTCCGTCCCCCAATTTCGACGCCCGCCGCGGCCCGCCCGACATGCTGGTGCTGCACTATACCGGCATGAAGTCTGCCGATGAGGCCGTCGCTCGCCTGTGCGACACCGAGGCCAAGGTCTCGGCCCACTATGTCGTCGACGAGGACGGCTCGATCCTGCGGCTGGTCGCCGAGGCGCGCCGCGCCTGGCATGCCGGCAAGGGCGGCTGGCAGGGCGAGACCGACTGCAATGCGGCGTCCATCGGCATCGAGATCGTCAATCCCGGCCATGAGTTCGGCTATCGCGACTTCCCCGAGATCCAGATCGATGCGGTGATCAGTCTGGTCAGCGACATCCGCAGCCGCTGGACCATCCCCGACGCGCGCATCATCGGCCATTCCGACCTGGCGCCCGAGCGCAAACAGGATCCCGGCGAGCGCTTTCCGTGGAAGCGGCTGGCCTCGGTCGGGCATGGTCTCTGGTTCGAACCCGCGCCGGAACGGATCGCGGCGCTGGGCGTGCCACTGGGCGTCGGCGACGAGGGGCTGGGCGTGATCGTGCTGCGCGCGGGCCTGCACCGGCTGGGCTATGCCCTGCTGCCTGGCGGAACCTATGACGAGGCGACCCGGCTGACCGTCGAGGCCTTCCAGCGCCACTGGCGGCCGGGGCAGGTCGACGGGGTAGCGGACGGCGAGACGCGCGCGACCCTGATGGGGGTGCTCCAGCTGGCGACGGCGGAGAGCGTGACGGGGGTGTTGAACTAGCTTCTCCCTCCCCCGAAGTGGGGAGGGACGGCGAGCCGTCAGGCGAGCCCGGGTGGGGAATTGACCAGCCGCCGCGCTGCTTGACCTATGCAGCCAAAGATTGTAGCAGTCATGCAATCGGAGGCAGTCATGGATCCTGCAATCGAAAAAGCCCGCGCCATGCGAAAGGCGATGACGCCGCCCGAACTGAGGCTTTGGAAAAGCCTGCGACGTCTGCGCGCCGAGGGCAGACACTTTCGACGGCAGACCCCTTTTCGCGGCTACTTTCTGGACTTCGTTTGCCACCGTAGCCGGCTGGTCGTTGAGGTCGACGGGCGGATGCATGAGCACCGCGTGGAGCATGACCGGACGCGGGATGCGGTGCTCCTCCGGGAAGGGTACCGGACGCTGCGGTTCAGCAACGAAGCGGTGCGTGATCACCTTGATTGGGTGATGGAGCGGATCAGGACCGAGCTTGGGGCCGGCGTACCCCACCCGGGCTCGGCTGCGCCTCGCCGTCCCTCCCCATGAAGGGGAGGGAGAACGTTGACGCCGACCTCTGAAAAGCCCACTAACCCGCCCGTCAGACGGCCGGGCGGTCGCGGCGGGGGCTTGCCTCCGTCGAGGAAAGTCCGGGCTCCACGGTGAAGAGGCGGCGGGCAACACCCGCCCGGGGCGACCCGAGGGATAGCGCCACAGAAAGCAAACCGCCTGCCCCTCGGGGCAGGGAAGGGTGAAAGGGTGGGGTAAGAGCCCACCGCGTGCCTGGCAACAGGGACGGCATGGCAAGCCCCGCCTGGAGCAAGACCGAATAGGGACGTCGCGCGGTTTTGGCCGCAGGGTTCACCGCCCGAGGCGTCCGGGTAGGTCGCGAGAACCATCCGGCGACGGGTGGTCCAGAGGAATGATCGTCACCGTCTTCGGACGGAACAGAACCCGGCTTACAGGCCGTCTGACATAATTTCTGGAGTGCTAACGCTCGCCGCGCGGCGGCTCGCTGCTTGAGCGCTAGTAGCGTTTCCGGGCCTTGTCGGCGGCGTCGATCAGGCGGAGGCCCGAGATTTCCGCCGCATCCGCCGTCAGGTCCATAGCCGCCTCGGGCGGGTCCTTGACGACCACGGCGCCGTCCACAGCCCGGGGGGACAGGGGCCTGGTCGGGTCCGGAGCGGGTTTGTTCGGCATGGCATGAAAACCCGCGCGCCCGCGGAGGGTTCCGGAACGCCGTCCAGTGCGGCCGCCGTGCCCCGTTCCGCGTTAACCCTTTGGCCCTCAATGCGGCGCAGGAATGGTCCACAGCCTGTTTATACTGTCGATGTTCTGTGTATGTTCATGCCTATGCAGGCCTTCCCGCCACATTCGAGGTTAACCGGCGTCAACTAATCCCATTGAGACCCATTTCATCCCATGCTATCCCAGACGCTTGGCGCGGGGTTGGTTTGCGCCGCGTGGGTGTTCACGGGGATCAGAGGGGCGGACCGAGAGGTCCGAGTTTGGGGCAGGCGTGTTTCTCTCGACCTACGAGAAACAATTGGACGGGAAGCGACGCCTGCTGATCCCGCAGGAGTTCCGCACCGCCGACAATGGCGCCGAGCACGGCGTCTTCTGCTTCTTCGCCCTCGCCGATGACTGCCTTGAGGCCGGCGGCGACCGGCTGATGGCCGAATATGTCGCCCGGATCGAGGCCCTGCCGTTCGGCAGCGACAAACGCACCGCCCTGGAAGAGACCTTCTACGCCGGCCAGCGACCCCTGTCGTATGACGGCGGCGGCCGCATCACCCTGCCGGAAAGCCTGTGTCAGGATGCCGGACTGGGCGAGGATGTTGTGATTGTCGGCCTGGGGCCGCGTTTCCAGATCTGGGACCGGGCGCGCTGGAACGCCCGCAAGGACGCCCGCCGGGCGCTGGCCCGTCAGGTCATGAACGGGGAGGGCGGATGATGTCGCCCCACGCCCCCGTCCTGCTGGCAGAAGTGATCGAGGCCCTCGCCCCGCAGGCCGGGGATGTGATCATCGACGCCACCTTCGGGGCCGGCGGCTACACCCGCGCCATTCTGGCGACCGGGGCGACGGTCATCGCCCTGGACCGCGATCCGACGGTGCAGCCGCACGCCGACGCCGTGGCCAACGACTATCCCGGCCGGTTCCGGCTGGTGCGCACGCCCTTCTCGGGTCTGGCCGAGGCGTTCGCGGAGTCGGGCGAGGCGCGGCTGGACGGGGTGGTCTTCGATATCGGCGTCTCTTCGATGCAACTGGACCAGGCTGAGCGCGGCTTCTCCTTCATGCGCGACGGGCCGCTGGACATGCGGATGAGCGATGAGGGCGAGACCGCCGCCGACATCGTGAACGGCTGGGACCACGGGCCCATGGCCCATATCTTCAAACTGTACGGCGACGAGCGCCAGTCGGGCCGGGTCGCGACCGCCATCCTGCGCCGACGCGTCGAGCGGCCGTTCGAGCGCACCCTGGATCTTGCCGAGGTGGTCGAGAAGGCGCTGGGCGGACGCCGCGGCGCGCCGATCCATCCGGCCACGCGCGTGTTCCAGGCCCTGCGCATCGCCGTGAACGACGAACTGGGCCAGCTGCGTCAGGGGCTGGAAGCCGCCGAGGCCGCCCTGTCGCCGGGCGGCCGGCTGGCGGTGGTGACCTTCCATTCGCTGGAGGACCGCATCGTCAAGGCCTTCCTGACCGAACGCACGGGCAATGCGCCCGGTGGCTCGCGCCACGCCCCGGTCGCGATCGAGACCCGCAAGCCCAGCTTCACCCTGTCCTTCAAGGGCGCGCGCGAGGCCGGTGACGCCGAGCGGGCCGACAACCCCCGCGCCCGGTCCGCCAAGCTGCGCGCCGCGGTCCGTACGGACGCCGCCCCCTGGGGGAGGATCGCCGCATGAGCACGGCTGTCGTCGCCCTGAACCGTCTGTTTGCCTGGAAGATCCGTGGCATCCGCTGGATCGAGATCATCGGCGTGCTGCTGGTCGCGGTCATGGTCTTCTCGGTCTATGTGGCCAAGGCGGCGGCGGCCCGCGAGAGCGCCCGCATCTCCGAACTCGAGCGGCAGATCAGCGACAACGGCCAGCGGGTGCGCCTGCTGCGCGCCGAGGTCGCCCGGCTGGAACAGCCCAACCGGCTCGAGGCCCTGTCGCGCGGCGCCGGTCTGGGACCGGTCGATGTGCACCGTCAGGCGACGGCCGAGAGTCTGCCCAGCCTGGCTCCGATCCCCGAGCCGCGCCCGGTGGTCATCGCGCCGACGCCGTCCGCTGCCGCCGACGCTCCCGTTGCTGATCCCGCGCGGGGAGACGAGCCGTGAGCGTGCATGATCCGCACGTCGGGCAGCGGCCCGCGCCGTCCTGGGGCGTGCGACGATTCACGCCGTCGTGGCGCTGGCTGACCGAAGCCATGTGGTGGGTCGAGCATGCCTTCGGCCGCGCCCACGCCGATGCCCGGCCCGAGGAGGATACCCGGGTCCGCATCTTCGTCATCCTGTCGGTGTTTTCGGCGGTGTTCGTCTGTCTGACGCTTGGCGCCGTGCATGCGGCCCTGCTCACAGCGGGCGCCGGCGGCGGCGCGTCGAACCATCCGAATGCGGTGATCCGCGCCGACATGGTCGATCGCAACGGCGCCCTGCTGGCCACCAACATCGTTCACTACGGCCTCTATATTGACCCGGCCCAGGTCTGGGATCGCCGGGCGGCCGCGGCGCAGATCCGGCGCGCCCTGCCGCGGGTGTCGAAGACCCGGCTGGATGCGGCCCTTTACGGCGACCGGCGCCTGCTGGTGGTCAACCGTCTGACGCCGCGCGAGAAGGTGGCGGTCCACAATCTGGCGCTTGGCGGCGTCAGCTTCGAGCCGGAGGACGTCCGGGTTCATCCGCTCGGTGAGTCCGCCCGCCATGTGGTCGGCAATGTCGATACCGGCGGGGTCGGCTTGTCCGCCGCCGAACGCGCCTTCAATGATGAAATCCGCGCCGCCGGGGCTCGCGGCGAGAGCTTCCAGATCTCCATCGACCTGCGCGTCCAGGGCGTGCTGGAGAATGAACTGGCCGCCGCCGCCGAGGCGACCCAGGCCCGGGGCGCCGTCGGCATCATCACCGACGTCCAGACCGGCGAGGTTCTGGGCATGGCCAGCTGGCCGGCGTCCAATTCTCGCAACCTCGCCACCGCCGCCACCTATGAGATGGGGTCGGTGTTCAAGACCTTCACCGTCGCCGCCGCCATCGACACCGGCCGGGCCGACATGAACACCCTGCTGGACGCCTCCGAGGCGCTGCAGATCGGCAGCCGGCGGATCACCGACTTCCACGCCCAGAACAAGGTGATGACGCTGGAGGAGGTGTATCTGCACTCGTCCAACATCGGCACCTCCCTGCTGTCGACCCAGATGGGGCCACGGGTGATGCGGGACTATTTCGATCGCTTCGGCCTGATGTCGCGCGCGCCGTTCGAGATCCCTTCGGAAGCGCCGATCACGCCGCGTGAATGGTCGGACTCGACCCTGGCCTCGCTGTCGTTCGGCTATGGCATCTCGATCACCCCGATGCAGATGGCCGCGGCCATGGGGGCCCTCACCAACGGCGGGCGGTTCATTCCGCTGACCCTGCGCAAGGGCGGCCGGCCCGAGGTCCGCGGCCGCCAGATCGTGTCGCCCGAGACCTCCCTGGCCATGCTGGACCTGATGCGCCGCAACGTCGTGCGCGGCTCGGGCGGCCGGGCCGAGGCGCCGGGACTGCGGGTCGGCGGCAAGACCGGCTCGGCCAACAAGTCGGTCAACGGCCGCTACAACACCGCCCATGCGGTCGGCACTTTCGCGGGGGTCTTCCCCGCCGACGGCCCGGTCAATGCGCGCCGCTACCAGATCCTCGTGCTGATCGACGAGCCGCAGACCTATCCGCGCACCGGCGGTTTTGTCGCCGCCCCGGCCGTGGGTCGGATCGCTGACCGGATCGCCGGCTTCGTCGGCGTGGCGCGCCGGGCCGACCCCTATCGCACCGCCCTCGGCGACCGCATTCCGGCGTTTGAAGACCTTGAAGGGGACGGGCGATGAGCGCCCCGGCCCCGATCAAGCTGTCGGAACTGCTGCGCCGCGACGTGGCCGCTGATCCGATGATCACGGGCGTCACCGCCGACAGCCGAAAGGTCGCGCCGGGCTCGCTGTTCGTGGCCCTGCCCGGCAGCGCCGCTGACGGTCGCGCCTTCATTCCGCAGGCCCTGTCGCAGGGCGCGGCCGCCGTGCTGGCGCCCGCCGATACGGATGCGGGACTGGCCCCGGTGCTTGTGACCTCGGGCGATGTGCGCCGGGCCTATGCGATCGCCGCGCGAGGGTTCTACGGCGCCCAGCCCGCGACATGCGTCGCGGTCACCGGCACCAACGGCAAGACCTCGGTCGCCGCCTTCTGCCGCCAGATCTGGGCCTCGATGGGCCTGCATGCCGCGAGCATGGGGACGCTCGGGGTTTTGGCACAAATGGGTAACGTTAACCGCGAGTTGACGGGGCCCGGCCTGACCAGCCCGGACGCCGCCGATGCGGCGCGGATGCTGGCCGATCTGGCCGGGAGCGGCGTCACCCATCTGGCGCTTGAGGCCTCATCGCACGGCATCGATCAGCGCCGGCTTGACGGGGTGACGCTTCAGGCCGCCGCCTTCACCAATCTGAGCCAGGACCATCTCGATTATCACGGCGATATGGCCGCCTATCGTGACGCCAAGCTGCGGCTGTTCGAGACCCTGCTGCCACGCGGCCGGACGGCGGTGCTGAACGCGGACTCCGACGCCTATTCGAACTTCGCCGCCGCCTCGATCATGTCGGGTCTGGGCGTCATGGCCGTGGGCGAGCGGGGCAGGGATCTGTCGCTGATCGCCCGCCGCGCCGTGCCGGAAGGCCAGCGCCTGACCATTGATGCGCGCGGAAGCCTGCATGAGGTGCTGCTGCCGTTGGCGGGGGCCTTCCAGGCCTCGAACGCCCTGGTCGCCGCAGGTCTGTGCATCGCCGCCGGTGAGACTCCGGAGCGGGTGCTGGCCGGGCTGGAGAAGATCACCGGGGCACAGGGACGTCTGCAACGCATCCCGGGCTCCGGCCGCGGCGAGGTCTATGTCGACTACGCCCANNACGCCCGACGGGCTGGAGACGGTGCTGAAGGCGCTGCGACCGCATGCGACGGGCCGTCTGATCGTCGTGTTCGGGGCCGGCGGCGACCGCGACCGGGCCAAGCGGCCGCTGATGGGCGAGATCGCCGGGCGGCTGGCTGACGTCGCCATCGTCACCGACGACAATCCNNGCGAGATCGGCGACCGCCGCGCCGCCATCCGCGAGGCTATCGACATGATGGGCGACGGAGATGTGGTGGTCATCGCCGGAAAAGGGCATGAGCAGGGACAGATCGTCGGCGGGGTGACCCACCCGTTCGACGACGCCACCGAAGCCGCTGAAGCCCTGCGCATCCATGCCTGACAGACCGCTCTGGACCTCCGCCGAGATCGTCGCCGCCACCGGCGGAACCCTGTCCGGCGCAGCCTTTGAGACGAGGGGCATCACCTACAACAGCCGAGAGATCGTTCCGGGCGATCTGTTCCTGGCGCTGAAGGGCGCGAGGGACGGTCACGATTTCGCCGCCGCCGGCTTTGCGGCCGGGGCGGCCGGCGCGATCACGGAACATCCGGTCGAGGGCGGCCCGTCGGTCGTTGTGGGCGATACGCTGCGGGCGCTGGAGGCGCTCGGCATGGCGGCGCGGGACCGGACGCCGGCGCGGCGCGGCGCGGTCACCGGCTCGGTCGGCAA
>DDSO01000054.1 GCA_002343425.1 Brevundimonas sp. UBA2388 | reverse complement strand
GTCAGCGTCGTCTTGCCGTGGTCAACGTGACCAATCGTGCCGATGTTGCAGTGCGGCTTCGTACGTTCGAACTTTTCCTTGGCCATGGCCAAAACTCCTGTGGCCCTGGCCCAGAGATGGGGAGCGGGCGTTGGTCAGCTAGAGAATTCTGGAGCGGGTAGACGGAATCGAACCGACATATTCAGCTTGGAAGGCTGCTGTACTACCATTGTACTATACCCGCACGGAGACTGCGTCAGGCGCCTCAGCCCTCCGCAGCCGACCCGATATGGGGTCCGGACCTTCGTTTCGAAACCGCGTGGTGGGGGAAGCAGGACTCGAACCTGCGAAGCTTACGCAGGGGATTTACAGTCCCCCCCCTTTGCCACTCGGGACATTCCCCCAGCGCGTTTTCGAACCGTCGGACCGATGCGCCGGCGACCTTTCGGCCGTCGAAACAACAAAAGCTCTCGGGTTCCTGCGTCGCCTGGTTTAGGAGGGGCGCCAGACCCGAAAGCCCTCAGGGCTCCAAATCGGAGGGCGTCTTATAGTGTCGAGAAATCCAGAACGCAACGACCGGAAATCGGGCAAAAAACCGGCTTTCGGCGACCGGTCGGCGGCCCGCGCCGGTGGGCCCGGAGCGGGCGCCAAGGGCAAGTCCGAGGGCGGTCCGGACCGCGGCGGCTGGAACCCCAACCCGAAGCCGAAGGCCTTCTCTGATTCCGCCCCGCGTCCTTCGCGAGCCAAGGCTGACGCCGACAATTTCGTCTGGGGTCGCCACCCGGTCATCGCCGCCCTCGCCAATCCGGCCCGCAAGGGCATGGGCCGGCTGCTGGCGACCGCCGACCGCGCCGCGGAACTCGAACGCGACAAGCTGGCCAACGGCCACAGGATCGAGATCATCGAGGTCCAGGCGCTGGACCGGATGCTGCCGCCGGGCGCCGTGCATCAGGGTATGGCGTTCAAGGTCCAGCCTCTGGAAGGCGTGGCGCTGGAGGACATCGCCGGAGAGGGCGGCGTCATCGTCATGCTGGACCAACTGACCGATCCGCAGAACGTCGGGGCCATCTTCCGCTCGGCGCTGGCCTTTGGCGCGAAGGGGATCGTGGTTCAGGACCGGCACTCACCCGCCCTCGCCGGCGCCCTGGCCAAGGCCTCGGCCGGCGCGACGGAACGCCTGCCCTGCGCCCGGGTGACCAATCTCAGCCGCGCACTCGAGACGCTCGCCGACATGGGCTGGCGCGCGGTCGGCCTCGACGGCTCGGCCGAGTTGACGCTGGAACAGGCGCTGGATGAGCGCCCGACCGTGCTCGTCATGGGTTCCGAAGGCGACGGCATCCGGCGACTGGTCGCGGAGCATTGCGATGTCCTGGCGAAGATTCCCATGCCCGGCGGTTTCGAGAGCCTGAACGTCTCCAACGCCGCCGCCGTGGCGCTTTACGAAGCCTGCCGAAAACAGGGCTGATCCAGGGATGATCGTGACCGGTTGCATTTCGTCGCGGCGGGAATAGAGAGCGGTCATGGAATTCCTCTCGTCTCCCGAACTCGCCAGCCAGCTCTCCGCGCTCGGCCAGGTGCTGATGATCGATCTGGTGCTGGCCGGCGACAATGCCGTGGCCGTCGGCCTCGCCGCCGCCGCCCTGGCGCCCGAACAGCGCAAGAAGGCCATCCTGATCGGCCTCGGGGCCGCGGTGCTGTTCCGCATCGGCTTCGCCCTGATCACCGTCCAGCTGCTGGCGATCATCGGCCTGCTGCTGGCCGGCGGCGTCCTGCTGCTCTGGGTCTGCTGGAAAATGTGGCGGGAGCTGCAGGAGCAGAAGACCCACGACCAGGCCGAGGCCGAGGCTGAGCTGGAAACCGCCCTGTCCGCCCACCACGGCGGCGGACCGCCCCCCGAGGCCCTGGGCATCAAGCGCAAGTCTTTCGGCGCCGCCCTCGTCCAGATCATGATCGCCGACATCACCATGTCGCTGGACAACGTGCTGGCCGTGGCCGGCGCGGCGCATGAACACCCCTGGATCATGGTCTTCGGCCTGATCCTGTCGATCGCCCTGATGGGCGTCGCCGCGACCTTCATCGCCAAGCTGCTGACCAAGCACCGCTGGATCGGCTACGTCGGTCTCGTCATCGTCCTCTATGTCGCCGTTCACATGATCTGGGACGGCGCCCGGTCGGTGATCGTGCGGACGGACCGCATGGACGCCTTCAACGCCTCCGCCCCCGGCTTCCTCGACATCACCGAGAAGGAAAAGGCCAAATATCTGAAGGGCGTGCGCAGCGAGGGCACGGCGACCCCGGCGACGGGTCTCCCGTCCCGGCCGTCGGACGCGCCGCCGCTGGCAACCGTCACGCCGGCGGCAGCGTCCCCCAGCGGCGCATCGCCCGCCTGAGCGACTCCGGCGCCCCGGCCATATCGGGCTGGGGCGTGGTGATCGCCGCCGCTCGCGCCTGCATCTCGGCCAGCGGCGGCACATCGTTGGCGATCCGCTCCTGGTCTGTGGTCGCCGGATCGACGTCCCACAGCCGCCAGCCGACCCCGTCGGGGACGATGTTGGTGCCGTATTTCTGGGGCCGCTCCGCGTACATCAGCGACCGGTCCAGCGCCGCCGCGGCCAGCCAGCGCGCGCCCGGACGGCCCAACTCGGCGGCGCGCTGCGCCAGTCGATGCCCGTAGGCCGCCTCCTCCCAAAGGTCGCCGTGGTTCATGATCCAGGCGGCGGCATAGAGGGCGTCAGCGTCCTCGGGCCAGCCGTCAGCCAGCAGCGCCGTAACCGCCTCGCGGCGCGCCCGGTCCCGGACCCGCAGAGCGACATAGGCCGGCTCACCCGCCAGCACCGCCCGATCCTCGGCCTGATCCTCGGCCAGCAGCCTGGTGAAGGAGGCCGACCGCTCCACGGTCAGGCGTCCGCGCCGCCGAAGCGTTCGGACCACTCGGCCACCTGCGTGTCCTCGATCTTGGTGAACAGCACCCCCGCCGCCGCCACGGTCTGGCCGCGCGGCAGGGCGTCCAGCAGCGGCTCGTCCGCCGTCGGCCAGCTCAGGTCCGTCGCCCCGACCGCCGCCCCGATCTTCACCGCCGAATGCGGCATCACCGGCGCGGCCAGACGGGCGAACAGGGCGACGAGGTTCAGGCCGGTGCGCACGCCGACGGCGGCGCGGTCCACATCGGTCTTGAAGGCGGTCCAGGGCGCGGCCTCCTGCAGATATTCATTGCCCAGCACCCAGACGGCGCGCAGGGCGACGGCCGCCTTTCGGAACTCCATGGCCTCGAACCAAGCCGTGGCCTCGGCGATGCCGGCGCGCAGGTCGGCCTCCAGCTTCGCCTCCAGCGGACCGGGCTCGCCCGCGTCCGGGACCACGCCGTCGAACTTGCTCTCGGCGAATTTGACGATGCGGTTGACGAAATTGCCCAGCACATCGGCCAGGTCCTTGTTGGTCGTCGACTGGAACTGCTCCCAGGTGAAGGCCGCGTCCGAATGCTCCGGTCCATAGGCCGTCAGGTGCCAGCGCCAGTAGTCGGCGGGCAGCAGTTCCAGCGCCTGGTCCATGAAGACGCCGCGCTTCTGGCTGGTCGAGAATTTCCCGCCGTACCAGTTCAGCCAGTTGAAGGCCTTGAGTGTATCCACCGTTTTCCAAGGCTCGCCGGAGCCGAGGATGGTCACCGGGAAGCTGACGGTGTGGAAGGCGACATTGTCCTTGCCCATGAACTGGACGTAGCGGACGTCGTCCGCCCCTTCGTCCGTCCGCCACCAGTTGCGCCAGGTCGTCCCGGTCGCATCGGCCCATTCCTCGGTCGCGCCGATGTATTCGATGGGGGCGTCGAACCAGACGTAGAAGACCTTGCCTTCCATGCCCGGCCGCGGCCCGCCATCCGGCCCCACCACCGGCACACCCCATTTCAGGTCGCGGGTAATGCCCCGGTCGATCAGCCCCTCGTCGAGGTGTTTCAGCGCGATCGATTTCGCCAGCGTCTGCCAGTCGGTCTTCGATCCGATCCACGCCCGGATCCGGTCGGCCAGCTTCGTCTGCAGCAGATAGAGGTGCCGCGTGTCCCGGACCTCCAGATTGCGCGAGCCTGACACGGCTGAGTACGGATCGATCAGGTCGGTCGGGTCCAGCAGCCGCCCGCAATTGTCGCACTGGTCGCCGCGCGCGCCGACATGGCCGCAGTGCGGACAGGTGCCCTCGACATAGCGGTCGGGCAGGAAGCGCGCATCATCGACCGAATAGATCATCCGGTCGACCCGCTCCTCGATCAGGCCGTTCTTCTCGAGGACGTCCGCGAAATGCTGGGTCAGCCGGTGATTGGGCGCGTTCGAGGACCGGCCGAACCAGTCATAGCTCAGGCCGAACGCCTCGCCCGCAGCCTTCTGGACCTCGTGCTGTTCGTCGCAATAGGTCCGCACGTCCTGACCGGCGGCGGCGGCGGCCAGCTCGGCTGGCGTCCCGTGTTCGTCGGTGGCGCAGATGTAGAGCACCTCATGGCCCTGCGCCCGCTTGAACCGCGCATAGACGTCCGCCGGCAGCATCGAGCCCGCCAGATTCCCCAGATGCTTGATGCCGTTGATGTACGGGAGCGCCGAGGTGATGAGGATGCGGGACATGGAGGCCGGGATTAGGGATGAGGGACCAAGGATCAGACAGGGTTAGTGGCGAGTACGATGGCATATCGCAACCCTGCCTCTCCTAATCCCTAATCCCTAATCCCTGCGGCAGCCGCCGCGCCACCCGCACGAACCGCCCCGTCAGCAGCACCGAAGACACCAGGCTGGCCACGATCACCGCCCAGACCAGGCCATCGACGCCGATCTCATGCGCCCACCACCAGCCCAGCGGCATCATGATCAGGCTGTAGGCCACGAAATGCATGATGGTGGGCCACCAGACATCGCCCGCCGCGCGATTGGCCTGGGCCGCGACCACCTGGATCCCGTCCGCCACGAAGAACAGCGTGGCCAGCACGAGGGCGGGCGCGGCGATGGCCAGCAGGGCCGGGTCCCGGCTGTAGGCGCCCGCCATCCAGTGGGCGGTCGGCCAGACGACCAGGGCGACCGTCAGGGTCAGGGCCGCGACGACTCCCACCCCCACCAGCCCCGCGCGCAGGGCGCCGCGCCCGTCGCCCGCGCCATGCGCCCGTCCGACCAGAACGGCCGTCGCCGACGACAGCCCCATGGGAACCATGAAGACGATGGCCGAGACGTTGAGCACGATGGCCCAGGCCGCCGTCTCATTGGCGCCGAGCTGGCCCGCGAAGAAGGTCATGGCCGCGAAGGCGGCGACCTCGATGAAATAGGACGAACCCCCGCCGTAGCCGATCTTGCGCTGCTCGCGCGCCGCGACCGGGTCTCGCCGGGGCCGGTTGAAGACGCCCAGCGCCCGCGCCTCGGGCAGGCGGGCGATGTAGATCACGAGGAAGACCGCGAGCGCCGCGCGCGCCCAGAATGTGGCCCAGCAGGACGCCGTCGCCCCGTCCACGCCCAGTCCCAGCAGATCCGGCACCAGCAGGAGATTGAGCGCCAAGTTCACGCCATTGGCCACCCACATGGCCACCATCCCGGGCTTGGGCCTGCCGAGGGCCTCCAGAAAGAACTGCGCCGCCACCGAGACCAGATAGGCCGGCATCGAAAGCGCCAGCACGATCAGCGCCGGTCCCGCGCCCTCGGCCAGCCCGGCTTCCAGATTGATCTGGCCCAGCGCCCAGGGGCCTATGAAGATCAGGGCGATACAGGCCGCGACGCCGAGTTGAAGCGCATAGGCGAGGCCTCGCCGCAGCACCGCGCCGACCTCTTCGCGCCGGCCCTCGCCCAGCATGCGCGCGGTCATCACCTGCACCCCGAAGAGCAGGCCGACCGCCGTCACCACGATGATCGAATGCGGGGCCCAGGCCAGGGAGTGGAAGGCCAGCTCGCGGCTGGCGAAATTGCCCACCACAATGGCGTCGGTGAGCCCCATGGTCATGATGCCGATACGCGCCAGCACCACCGGCCACGCGAGGTGCAGCAGGTCTTTCAGGCTGGCGCGGGTCTGGAGGCTGAGGGCGAACATGGGAGGCGGGACAGGCCATGGCGGCGCGGCGCGGTCAACCCGGGAATCTTCGGGGCTGGCATAAGGAAAGCCATGACCGGGGCGACCGCTCAGGATTCGAACAGCTCGCAAATGTCGTCCATCTCGACGTCCGCTAGAGAGGCATGGCTTGGGTCCATGACGATGGTCTGTCCCAGCCAGGCCCAGTAGAGAAAGGTCGCCCGGCGGGACGCGCGCTGTCGCTCCACGCCCGCCGCTACGATCAGGTCCGCGATATAGGCGATCCTGCGCGCGTCGACGGACGCCACGATCGCGGCGACCGCCTCATCCTCCGCGGCCCACGACCGGATGGCCCGGTCTACGGTCGGTCGCGCATCGAACGCCCGCGTCAGAAGCTGCTTCAGTCGCTCCGGCTCGGCCTCTGTCTCGAGTTCCCGGATCACCTGATCGGTCGTTCGCTCCTGCCAGCTTTTCAGAAGCTGGGACCGGAAATCGGCGATGTCCTCAAAATGCCAGTAGAAACTGCCGCGTGACACCTGCAGCCCGGTCGCCATGGACCCGACCTTCAGACCGGCCACGCCATCGCCCGCCAGCGTCCGCAGGCCGTGCGCGATCCAGTCGGATTTGGTCAGGCGTTCGATCACGCCCCGACCATACACAGGTGTATTGACGCGGACCAGCACCTTCGCCATAGACGTACCATACAGGAGTGTATGGCAATGAGCTGGCACAACACCGCCCTGATTCTGGCCGGGGTCATCGGGAGCGGCACAGCCGTGGTCCACGGGGTCCTGACCCAACGGCTGATGGTCAAACCGATCGAGGCGGCGCTCGTCGCGAACGGCCGGATCAACGGGCCGATCCGGCGGCTTGTGCCGCTGCTTCTCCATATGAGTACAGTCGTCTGGTTCCTCGGCGGTCTGGCCCTGATCGCCGCCGCACAATGGGCCGGCGAGGACCTCAGGCTTTGGACCGGCCTGTTTGTCGGCAGCCTGCTTCTGTACGGCGCGGTCGGCAATTTCTGGGGGACCCGCGGGCGGCATCCGGGCTGGATGCTGCTGGCGGCGGCGATCGCCCTGATCGGTTACGGCGTCAGCCAGGGCGGATGATCATCCGGGATCGGGACGGTGACACGACCCTGCCGCTTCCCCCTGCCCGCGAAGCCGCTTAAACCGGCTTCATGCCCAAGCTGACGTCCGCCATCGACCCGAACAGCCCCGCCTTCAAGGCGCTCGACGCCCATAACCGCGCCCTCCGCGACGAACTCCACGAAAAGGTGGCGAAGGCCGCGCGCGGCGGCTCCGACGCCA
Organism: Brevundimonas sp. UBA2388; assembly: GCA_002343425.1. Classification (GTDB taxonomy): domain Bacteria; phylum Pseudomonadota; class Alphaproteobacteria; order Caulobacterales; family Caulobacteraceae; genus Brevundimonas. The sequence goes on along the minus strand of DDSO01000054.1, from coordinate 306 downwards.
GCCGCGACCGCCACGTCTCGCGCGGCAAGCTGCTGCCCCGCGACCGGGTCGAGCGGCTGCTGGACCCCGGCTCGCCCTTCCTCGAGATCGGCCAGCTGGCCGCCAACGGCATGTATGGCGATGCAAAAGACCCCGACGGGGCGCCCGGCGCCGGCATGATCTGCGGCATCGGCCGGGTCTCGGGCCGCGAGGTCATGATCGTCGCCAACGATCCGACGGTGAAGGGCGGCGCCTACTTCCCGATGACGGTGAAGAAGCACCTGCGGGCGCAGGAGATCGCCGAGCAGAACCGCCTGCCCTGCATCT
>DDSO01000078.1:41693-42028 GCA_002343425.1 Brevundimonas sp. UBA2388 | reverse complement strand
GTCTGCCACCAGGTGTCGACGATGGGGCAGCGGCCGTCGCCGACGACCTCATGATACCAGCGCCAGGCCTCGGGATTGATCGGCTCGCCGACGCTGCCGAGCAGGCGGAGGGACTTGCGGCTGGTGGATTTCACCGGCCCGTCGCCCTCGCGCATCAGGGCCCGCAGGGCTGTGGGGGCGGTGTAGAAGATCTCGACCTGGTGCTTGTCGACCACCTGCCAGAAGCGGCTGTGGTCCGGATAGTTGGGCACGCCCTCGAACATCAGGGTCGTGGCGCCGTTCGCCAGGGGGCCATAGACGCAATAGCTGTGGCCGGTGACCCAGCCGACGTCGGC
>DDSO01000078.1:0-41644 GCA_002343425.1 Brevundimonas sp. UBA2388 | reverse complement strand
GAGGTGTAGAGGATGAACAGCGGATCTTCGGCATTCATGGGCTCGCACGGACAGTCGGCGCTGATGCCGCATTTGGCCTCGCCGTATCGGACGTCGCGGCCCTCGACGATCGGGATGTCGGCATTGGTGTGGGAGACGATCAGCACCGTCTCGACAACGCTCGCGCCCGGCCGTTCCAGCGCCGCATCGACATTGGCTTTCAGGGGCACCCGTTTACCGCCGCGCAGGCCCTCGTCGGCGGTGATGACGACCTTCGAACCGCAGTCCTCGATCCGGCCCGCCAGGCTGTCGGGCGAGAAGCCGCCGAAAACGACGGAATGCACCGCGCCGATGCGGGCGCAGGCCAGCATGGCCACGGCCGCCGCCGGGATCATCGGCAGATAGAGGGTGACGCGGTCGCCCTTCACCACGCCAAGGCCCTTGAGCACATTGGCCATGCGGCAGACTTCGGCGTGCAGCTCGCGATAGGTCAGGCCGCCGGACTGGGTCGGCTCGTCGCCCTCCCAGATGATCGCGGTCTCGTCGCCGCGGGTCTCCAGGTGCCGATCAAGGCAGTTGTAGGCCACGTTCAGCACACCGTCGCCGAACCAGCGGATGCGGAAATCGGCCCTGTCGAACGACACGTCCTTGATGCGGGTGGGCGGAGTCGTCCAGTCGAGGCGGCGCGCCTGTTCGCCCCAGAAGGCGTCCGGCGTTTCACGGGCCGAGTTGCGCGCCAACTCATATTCGACAAGTCCTATCCGGGCGCAAGTCGCCCATCGGGGTGCAACAGGCAGTGATGAGGGATGTTCTACCATTAAACCGTCTCCAAGGCTGGCTGTCTCTGGCGCACCGTGTCCTGTCTCAGGTCGCGGCTAGCGTGTACCAAGGATTCGCTTGATGCGCGCTCTGGCAAATCCGAGGTTCAAGGGACCGGATATCGCGATGAGTCGCCGCGGGTCTGAGGCTGATTGCGCCGACCCGGACGTGGACTCAATAGCTTCCCATCCTGCGTCATTCTCGGGAAAAGGCTGACTCAAGCTTTCCCGGGCCGGATCGGGTGGACGACCTACAGAGGGTTCACAACGCGCCGATGTCGGCGGGTCGGGGCCGTGGAGGGGAACAGACAGGACCATCATCGGCCATGATCTTTGGCAAATTTGCGCGGCGTTTGTCGTCAGGTATGGCCGGTCCCTCAGCCTTGGGATAAACGTCCATCTAAAGGTGAACTCGGAGCTAAATGGCGTTGGGCAAGTTGAAGCATCGGATACGAACGACGGCCCAGCGATTTGGCGTCGATCTCAGGCGGGTCGTGCCGGACGATACGGCGCTCTACGACCGACTCTATCCTCACGGTCGTTTCTACAACGTTGGCGCAGGCTCGTTTTTCCATCCTCGGTGGATCAATCTGGACTATGTTTCCGATTGGTACAGGGACGATCAAAAGAACGTCATTCATTGCGATCTCATGTCGGATGATCCTCTGCCGATCCCCGATGCGTCAGCCGATGTCATATACACAAGCCACACCATCGAACACGTCAAGGATGACGCGGTGGACCGGTTGTTCCGCGAGTCATATCGCGCCCTGAAGCCGGGCGGATTTTTGCGCGTGACCACGGGACCCGACGCTGACACCGACTTTGCGGCCATGCAGCGCTCCGATGAGGACTGGTTCTATTGGGACAAGGCTTATGATCGGCCAGGAACCTTTGAGACCATGCTCCACGCGCCGGCCACTTCAGTGCCCTTGGAAGAGCGGTGGCTGCATCACGTCGCGACCATGCTGGCGCCAAACGACCTTTCGCCTTCGGTTCACAAATTTGATGCCGTTGAGATTCGCCGCATAATCGCCGAAAAGGGCAAGATCGGTGCGCTCGACTACTTTACCGGGTTGACCGAATGGCGAGGCGACAGACCCGGCAATCATGTCTCGTGGTGGAGCCACGACAAAATCGCGGCATTCATGCGCAACGCGGGCTTCGCCGAACCTTATCGATCTGGCTACGGGCAATCGGCCTGCGCCCCACTCAGGAACACCCTGTATTTCGACAACACTCATCCGCAGATGAGCGTCTATGTGGAGGCCGTACGGTAGCAAAGCCCGCAAACCCTGCGAGACCCACGCTCGCGACCGGCGTGGGATTCTAGCTATCGATTGGCACCCGCGAAGCCGCGGCGCGGCACGGGAAGCCCTAGGTGTCCTGTCCCGGAGTGTGGGGGAATCAGTCGAGCTGACCCTTCATTCCGAGCGACACTATGGGCCAGATACTCCTCGGCAGCGCCACGACCACGCACGCAGTCCGAGCTGCGATACAGCGATCGAAAGCTCCGCTCAAAGAGCTAGCGCCGCGGCACGGGTTCAACCACAAGACCGTCGCCAAACGGCGCAAGCGAGCCTTCGTTCATGACGCGCCGATGGGCCCCAAGACGGTTTGATCGACGGTTCTGACGCCTGAGGAAGAAGCCATCGTCTTCGCCTCCGCAGGCATACCCTGTTGCCGCTGGACGACGGCCCTTACGCGTTCCAGGCGACGCTGCCGAACCTGACCCGGTCGTCGCATCACCGCTGTCTGAAGCGCCACGGCATCAGCTGCCTGCCCGAGATCGCCGGCGACAAGCCCACCAAACAGCCGTTCAAGCGCTATCCGATCGGCTACTTCCACATCGACATCGCCGAGGTCAGGACCGACGAGGGCAAGCTGCACCTGTTCGTCGCCGTGGACCGGACATCCAAGTTCGCCTTCGCCCAGCTACACCCCGCCGCCAACGTCCAGGCCGCCGCCGACTTCCTCAAGGCGGTGATCGAAGCCGTGCCCTACAGATCCATACGGTGATGACCGACAACGGCGTGCAGTTCGGGGACATGCCCCAGCAACGCTCCGGCCCCGCAGCTCGCTAGCGGGTCCACAAGTTCGACCGCGTCTGCCTCGAACACTGCGCCGAGCACCGCTTCACCAAGCGCAATCGTCCTTGAACCAAGAGCCAGGTCGAGCGGATGAACCGGATGCTGAAGGAAGCCACCGGCCGCCGCTATCACTACGACAGCCACCGACAGCTCAGGCAGCACCTCGTCGCCATCCTGGACGCCTACAACTTCGCCAAGCGGCCCAAGACCTTACAAGGTCTCACGCCCTACGAAGCCATCTGCAAGGCGTGGGCTGACGAACCAGACCGCTTCCGATACGATTCAATCCACCTCACTTCGGGACCGAACAACTAGCCGCCCAGGTCCACATCCTTCCGATCACGGATGAACAGATAGCCGACCACCACCGTCACCAGCGCCACCACCACCGGATACCAGAGGCCGTAGTAGATATTGCCCGTCGCGGCGACCATCGCGAAGGCTGTGGTGGGCAGGAAGCCGCCGAACCAGCCGTTGCCGATGTGATAGGGCAGGGACATGGAGGTGTAGCGGATGTTGGTGGGGAACATTTCGACCAGGGCCGCCGCGATCGGGCCGTAGACCATGGTCACATAGATCACGAGCACGAACAGGATGGCGACGACGAGCGGCTTGTTGACCAGGGCGCTGTCAGCCCTGGCAGGATAGCCGGCGGCGGCCAGGGCGGCGCCGAGTCCGGCTTCCCATTCGGCCTTGCGCGCGGCGAAGTCGGGGCGGGGCAGGGCCGCGCCGTCGAAACTGGTCACGACCACATGGCCGATGCGGACCTCGGCCGTCGATCCCGCCGGGGCGGCGATATTGGCGTAGGTGACGCCGGCCTTGGCCAGATACGACTTGGCCAGGTCGCAGGAGCTGTCGAACACCGTCTTGCCCACCGGATCGAACTGCAGGGCGCAGTCGGCCGGGTCGGCGTGCACGCTGACCGGGGCGCTGGCGGTGGCTGCGGCCAGCTGCGGATTGGCCGCCCCGGTCAGGGCGTGGAACAGCGGGAAATAGGTCAGGGCCGCCAGCAGACAGCCGACGAGGATAATCGGCTTGCGGCCGACCTTGTCTGACAGCCAGCCCCAGAAGACGAAGAAGGGCGTGGCGAGCAGCAGGGAGATCGCGATGAGGATGTTGGCCAGTGGGCCATCCACCTTCAGCGTCTTCTCGAGGAAGAACAGGGCGTAGAACTGGCCCGTATACCAGACCACGGCCTGACCCGCGGTCAGGCCGACGAGGGCCAGCAGCACCAGTTTGAGGTTCGGCCACTTCCCGAAACTGTCCTTGAGCGGCGTCTTCGAGCCCTTGCCCTCCGCTTTCATGCGGGCGAAGGCCGGGCTCTCGGCCAGTCTGAGGCGGATCCACAGCGACACGCCGAGCAACAGGATCGAGACGAGGAAGGGAATCCGCCAGCCCCAGTCCTTGAAGGCCTCCTCGCCGACGGCGGTGCGCACGCCGAGTATGACCAGCAGGCTCAGCATCAGGCCGGCGGTCGCCGTGATCTGGATGAAGGAGGTGTAGAAGCCGCGCTTTCCGGGCGGCGCGTGTTCGGCGACATAGGTGGCTGCGCCGCCGTACTCCCCGCCCAGGGCCAGGCCCTGCAGCAGCCGCATGGCGATGAGGATGGCGGGCGCTGCAATGCCGATGGCGGCGTAGGAGGGCAGCAGGCCGACGACGAAGGTCGACAGCCCCATGAGCAGCATGGTGACGAGAAAGGTGTTCTTGCGCCCCCAGAGATCGCCCAGCCGGCCGAAGAAGATGGCTCCGAACGGTCGGACCGCGAAGCCGGCGGCGAAGGCCATCAGGGCGAAGATATAGCCGGTGGTCTCGTTGACGCCGGAGAAGAACTGGACGGTGATGATCGCCGCCAGCGAGCCGTACAGATAGAAGTCGTACCACTCGATCACCGTTCCGACTGAGGAGGCGAGAATGACCAGCCGGTCGTCGCGGTCGACGGCAGGGTCCCCGGCGGCGGCGCAGTCGGTCATATGGTCTCTCCCCCGGACTCGTTTGCCGGGAGCCTAGACCGGGACGGCTGAAAGCGCATCGGCCCTGTGCAACCGTCTCCGGGGGCTGGCCGGAGCAGGGCGCTGCCGTTGACTCCGTGGTTTATCTGCGCCTCGCTGCCGGCCAGAGAGGGGGACGAAATGACCGACCACGACCTTTACCGACGCCAGCTGGTCGAGCGCTTGGAGCGCGAGAAGCGCGCGGCGCAGGACGACATCGTCCGGGCCCAGGCGGACGAGGCGCGGGCGCGCGCGAAGGTGGCCGAGAAGGATGCGGCCATAGCGAGCGTCCTCGCGGCCCGTGCGCCCCAGGACGACGAATGCAGGCGGTGCCGGTTCGAGTTCGGCCGGACCTCGGTCCTCAGGCCCATGCCCTCGAAATCGAAGGTCGCCCGCTTCCAGTGCGCGCTCTGCGGCGCGGAGGAAGAGCGGGCCTGAAGACGGAGGAGCGCGGGGCGGGCACAGGAAAAAGCCCCCGCCGCTTGCGCGACGGGGGCGATTCCTGAGGCCGGAATGGCCGGAAAGCTTAGTCGCTCTCGCTGTCGTCGTCGGTGGCCACGACGATCAGGGTGATCAGGGCGGCGCCGCCGAGCAGCAGGACAGCGATCGGCACGCCCGCGAATTCGCTCGAGTCACCGGCCTGGGCGCCGACACGGTCGCCGACACGGACGGTCGCGCTGTTGTTCTGGGCGACGGCCTGACCTGCGACAAGCAGGAGGCCGGCTGTGATGGCTGCAATGGTTTTTTTCATCAGTCAGTCTCCGGGTTGGGTAGCAGTTAATGCGTCTGCATAGCCGAGGTTGCATACAGAAATGTGAATGGCCAGCCCCGCCTTTCAATCTGTCCACGATCTGGCGCACCGATTGAGATCGCGCCCCGCTCATATGGACGTATCTGTGACGTTCAGAACACAGGCTTGCAAGGCTCGCGTCCACAACTGCAGGTCGTCAAGACTAGCGGATCGCCGCCGCCCCGCGTCCGCCGGCCACAGCTTTCACCTCATGCAGAGAGGTCATGGCGTTGTCGCCCGGGGTGGTCATGGCCAGTGCCCCGTGGGCCGCGCCGTAATCGACGGCGATCTGCGGCCCGAGGCCGTTCAGGAAGGCATACGCCATCCCCGAGACGAAACCATCGCCGCCGCCGACGCGGTCCAGAACCGCGATCTCGCGCACCGGCGTGGTATAGCGCTTTCCACTGGCCCACAGCACCGCGCCCCAGCGGTTGACCGAGGCCGAGACCGGGTCGCGCAGGGTGGCGGCGAAAATCCTGACGTTGGGCAGGTCGCCGGAAGAGCGGGCGACGAGGGCGTCGAACGGCGCGGCGTCGGCCTGGTCCGCGCGGGCCGCGTGGCCGCCGACGCCGAGGCAGGATTCCCAGGCGTATTCGTCGCCGATCAGGACGTCGGCCAGGCCGGCGATCTCGCGGTTGACCCGTTGAGCGGCGTCCGGATCGGGATGGCTGGACCACAGACTGGCGCGGTAGTTGAGGTCGTAGCTGACGATGACGCCATGGCGTTTGGCGGCCCGGATGGCGGCCAGGGTGGTCGCGGCGGTGCTCTCGGACAGGGCTGCAAAAATGCCGCCGGTGTGGAGCCAGCGCACGCCTTCGCCGCCAAAGAGAGCGTCCCAGTCGACCTCATCCGGCTGCATCTGCGAGGCGGCGGTGTTGGCACGGTCCGAGGCGCCCAGCGCGCCGCGCACGCCGAAGCCGCGCTCGGTGAAATTCAGACCCATCCGGGTATTGCGGCCGATGCCGTCGGCCTCACGCCACAGGATGTGGGACGTGTCGACGCCGCCCTGGAGGATCAGATCCTCGGCGAGGGCGCCCATCTCGTTGCGCGGCAGGGCGGTGACGACCGCAGTCCGCATCCCGAACGTCTTTCGCAGGCCTCGCGCGACATTGTACTCGCCGCCGCCCTCCCAGACCTGGAAGGACCGCGCCGTGCGGATGCGGCCCTCGCCCGGATCGAGGCGCAGCATGACTTCGCCCAGGGCGACGCAGTCCCAGCGGCAGTCTTCGGCCGGTCGAACGGCCAGCAGGTCGGTCATTTCATCAGCGAGGGCAGCCACAGCGAAAGCGCCGGGATGAAGGTGACCAGCATCAGCACGGCGACGCAAGAGAGCCAGAACGGCCAGATGGTCTTCAACGCCCGGGTCATGGGAATGCCGGCGATGGCACTGCCGACGAAAAGAACTGACCCGACCGGCGGGGTGATCAGGCCGATGCCGCAGTTGAGCAGCAGGATGACGCCGAACTGGACTGGATCGACGTCGAAGGCCTTGGCCACCGGCAGGAAGATCGGGGTGCAGATGATGATCAGCGGCGCCATGTCCATGAAGGTGCCGAGGATCAGCAGGATGACGTTGATCAGCAGAAGGATCAGGATCGGATTGTCGGTCAGGGTCTGCAGCAGGTCGACCATCATGGTCGGCACCTGCATGTAAGCCATCAGCCAGCCGAAGGCGCCCGCGCAGCCGATGATGAACAGTACCATGCCCGAGGTTCGCGCCGCGCCGAGGCAGGCGGCCTTGAAGGCGCTCCAGGTCATGTGGCGGTAGATCAGGCCGGTGACCACGGTGGCGTAGACCACGGCGATCGAGGCGCTCTCCACGGCGGTGAAGACGCCCATCCGGATGCCGGTGAAGATAATGCCGACCAGCAGCAGGCCGGGGATGGCGGCGACCAGCCGCACGGCGATGGTGCGGAAGCCGGGGAAGACCTCGGCTGCATAGCCGCGCTTGCGGGCGACGACATAGGCGGTGACCATCAGGGTCGCGGCGAGAAGCAGGGCGGGGATGATGCCCGCGGCGAACAGGTCCGAGATCGAGACCCCGCCGCCGGCCGCGGCCGAATAAAGGATCATATTGTGCGAGGGCGGCACCAGCAGGGCCACGAGCGCCGCCGAGATGGTGACGTTGACGGCGTAGTCGGCGTCATAACCGCGCTTCTGCATCTGCGGGATCATGGTGCCGCCGACGGCCGAGACGTCGGCGATGGCGCTGCCCGAGACGCCGCCGAACAGGGTCGAGCCCACGACGGTGACCTGGCCCAGGCCGCCGCGCACATGGCCGACCATGGAGGAGGCGAGGGCGATCATCCGGTCGGACAGGCCGCCCTTCATCATCAGTTCGCCGGTGAAGATGAACAGCGGGATGGCCAGAAGGGCCACCGAGGTGATGTCGGACCCCATCTGCTGGAACACGACGATCGGCGGCAGGGCCAGATAGAGGACCGTCGCCAGGGTCGCGGCCAGCAGGGAGAAGGCGACCGGCACGCCGATGGCCAGAAGGATGGCCAGAAGGCCGAAGAGGATGATGTATTCCATGCTCAGTCCTCCGCCTTTTCGGCGACATCCGGCGCGCGGTAGTCGCCGGTCAGCAGGCGCTCGATCGAGAACAGCAGGATCAGGGCGCCGCCGACACAGAGGCCGGCGAACTTCAGACCCGAGGGCAGGGGCGCTCCAGCCAGGGCGACCGGCCATTCATCGATCATCAGCGTTCCGCCGAGGACCATCAGGCCGGCGCCGGCGGCGGCGGCGATCAGGCGGGAAATCGACTTGAGCAGCCATTGCAGCGGACCCGGCGCCGCATCCCGGAAGGACTGGAAGGCGAAATGGGTCTCGCGCCGCACCGCGACGGCGGCGCCGAACATCACGGCGAAACTCATCAGCAGCAGGGCGAGCGGCTCGGTCCAGCCGGGGCTGTCGTTGAGCACATAGCGGGCGAAGACCTGCCAGGCCTGGATCAGGGCCATGGCCACGAGGGCAAAGCCCGCCAGTCCCATGGCCAGGTGGTCGAGGCCGTCGAGCGCGCGTGCGCTTCCGCGTCGAGGTTCAGACATGCAACGCCCTCCCTGAGCGCCGTGAGTTTGCGCGGCCGTTCAGGCGACCGCTGCGATCCGTTCGTGGAGCGCGCGCAGGCGCGGCTCGGCCAGGTATTTGTCCAGCACGGGCCGGACGGTGGCGGCGAAAGCTTCCTTGTCGACCTCGGCGACCTGGACGCCGGCGGCGATGACGGCGGCGCGGGCGTCGGCCTCGCTCCTGTCCCAGTCGACCCTCATGACCTGCACCGACCGGCGCGCCACGTCGCGGATCAGTTCCTGGTCCGCCGGCGTCAGGGCGTCGAAGCTGTCTTTCGACATCAGCAGGGCGTCAGGCGAGAACGAGTGTTCGGTCTGGCTCCAGTATTGCGCGACCTCGTACTGGCGGCTGGACTGATAGGCCGGCCAGTTGTTCTCGGCCCCGTCGATCAGATGAGTCTGCAGCGAGGAGAAGACCGCGCCGAAGGTCAGGGGCGTCGGATTGGCGCCCATGGCGCGGATGGAGTCGAGGAAGATGTCCGACTGCGGCGCGCGCATCTTCAGGCCGCGCAGCTGGCCCGGCTCGGTGACCGGGTGGCGCACATTGTAGAAGCAGCGCGGTGCGGCGTCGTAATAGGCCAGCCCGACAAGACCGCGGCCCTCGAACACATTGAGCAGTTCGGTGCCGATCCCGCCGTCGACCACGGCGCGGACATGCGACACCGAACGGAAGACATAGGGCAAGGCCAGCAGGCGGGTCTCGGGGAAGGCGTTGTTGAGGGCCGCGACCGCGACGCGGCACATATCGACCGCCTTGAAACGCGTCAGACCGATCGAATCGTCTTCATTGCCCAACTGGCCCGAGGGGAACTGGCGGATGCCGAGTCGGCCGTCCGTCAGCCGGCCGAGTTCCTCGCCCATCCATTTGACGGCGGTCACCGTGGGGAAGTCGCCGGGGTGGACATCGACGGCGTTGAAGATGGTCTGCCCATTGGCGGTCGCCCGCGGGGCGCAGGAGGCGAGGCCGAGACCGGACAGGCCGGCGAGGCCGAGGGTGCGACGGGTCAGGCTCATGCGATGGCTCCTGTCGCCGGGACCGCGACACAGTCGATGCGGCCATCGGGCCCGAAGTCGGCGGAGGCGGACTGGCCAGCGAAGATATCGTGCACGCCGGTGGCGGCGCCCGTCGAGACCAGTTGGCCCACTTCGAGCCGCCGGCCGCGCCGGTGAAGGAGGTTCAGGAGGAAGGCGAGTGAATCGAGCGGTCCGCCCGGGATCGATGATGCGCCGCCGCGCCCGATGACGATGTCGTTGATGGCCACGGTGCAGGTCAGGTCCGACAGGCGTTCGCGCCAGCCGGCGACCTCGGAGCCAAGGATCAGACCGGCGTTGTTGCCGAAATCCGAGGCCGTGACAGCCGGCCCATGTTCGTTGATGCCCGCGAAGGGGCTGCCGGCGATCTCGACCCCGATGAAGACGCGGGACACCAGCGGCGCGACCGAATCGACGGTCCAGTCGGCCCGGTCCGGCGCGGTCTCGCCCATCTCAAGCACATATTCCGCCTCGACCGCCGCGAAGCCGCCCTCGATCACGCCGAAGCGGGTTGGCGTGTGGGCCGCCGTCCAGACGTTCCGCGAGAAGATCGGCCCCGCCAGCCGCCCGGCGCCGAAGCGCGCATCGTGCGGGGCGTTGATCCGGCCCAGCTTCCAGCCGGCGATACGATCCGGCCAGGCGGCGATCGCCTCATCCTGGATGGCGTAGGCGGCCTCAAGCGATTCGGGCTGCAGGCCCGGATAGGCTTCGAGCGCACAGCCGCCGCGACGCGCGCCGACAAAGGCCCGCGCGACCGGTGAAACCGCTGAATTATCGTGTGCGTGGCTCACGCCGCCTCCCTGTTGCGGCAGACATTGCGCAGGAAGGAAACCGGTGTCAATTTGAATCCGGCGAAGCCTTTCCGGCGCCGCCCCGGCTCAAGGTCGCGACCACAGCGACCGTGCAATAGGATGGAATCATGACCCTGCTCCGCCTCGCCGCCCTCGTGGCCGCCCTCATCCTTCCGGCCAGCCTTGCCTCGCCTGCCGCTGCACAGCAGCCGGCGCCGATCGCTGCCGAAGCGCCGCTACCGGCGTTCCCGGGGGCACTGGGCTGGGCGGCCCAGACGCCGGGCGGGCGGGGTGGCCAGATCATCCGGGTCACCAATCTGGACGCCTCGGGCCCTGGCTCGCTGCGCGCCGCCATCGAGGCCGAGGGGCCGCGCATCGTGGTGTTCGAGGTCGGCGGGGTCATCGACCTGGGCAAACAGACCCTGGTGCTCCGGAATCCCTTCATCACCATCGCCGGCCAGACCGCGCCGTCGCCGGGCATCACCCTGATCCGCGGCGGCATCGACATCCGCGGGCACGACGTTATCGTCCAGCACATCCGGATCCGGCCCGGCTCGGCCGGTGGCGAGTGGATGAGCGGCTGGGACGAGGACGGCATCGCCACCGTCGGCGCATACAATGTCATCGTCGATCACTGCAGTCTGACCTGGGCGACCGACGAGAACCTGTCGGCCTCGGGCCCGCGCTTCACCGGCTCGACGCCTGAGGAATGGCGCCGTGGCACCAGCCACAACATCACCTTCTCGAACAATCTGAACGGCGAGAGCCTGGCCTATTCGACCCATTCCAAGGGCGAGCATTCCAAGGGCTCGCTGATCCACGACAATGTCACCGGCCTGCTGATCGTCGGCAATCTCTATGCCCACAACTATGAGCGCAGCCCCCTGTTCAAGGGCGGGGTTCACGGGGTGATCGTCAACAACCTGATCTACAATCCGGGTCCGCGCGCCATCCACTACAACCTCGCGCCGGAGGAGTGGGGGACCGTCCCGTTCGAGGTCGGCAAGATGACCGTGATCGGAAACGTGTTGCGCGCGGGCCCGTCGACGCCGGTCGACCAACTCGCCTTCATGATGATCGGCGGGGCGGGAGACGTGGAATACTATGGCCGGGACAACATCGCCGTGGATCAGGTCGGCGAGCCCATCCGCATGTTCGGCCGCTACACCACCAGTCCTGCCCGGATCATCCAGACGCGTCGTCCGCCGGTCTGGTGGGAAGGGCTGACGCCGATGCCCGCCGTGGACGTGCAGCGGGCGGTCCTGTCGCAGGTCGGCGCCCGACCCTGGGACCGCGACATGCGGGACGTGCTGCTGATCGCCGAGGTCGCGGAGGGCCGCGGGGAGATCATCGACCACGAGCGCGAGGTCGGCGGCTATCCGGCTGTGGTCGAAGCGACGCGCAAGCCGTTCAACCCCGACGACTGGGACCTGCGCTTCATGACTCCGCTGCGTGACGATGTGCTGGATCGCCCCGCGACCCGCCGCGGGACGTGACCGCTGACAGGGCGCGCGGCAAGGTCTAAGGACACCGTTCGGCCAGAGAGAATCCCTCAGTGAACGAGCCCAGACGGACCGGCGGCAAGCCCGCCACCATCAATGACATCGCCCGGCTCGCCGAGGTGTCGAAGAAGACCGTCTCACGGGTCATCAACAACTCGCCCTTCGTCAAGGAAGAGACACGCAAGCGGGTCGAGGCGGTCATCGCCGAACATGGCTTCACCCCCGACCCCCAGGCCCGGGGGCTGGCTTTCCGGCGGTCGTTCCTGGTCGGGATGATCTATGACAACCCAAGCCCGAACTATGTCGTCAACATGCAGCAGGGCGTGCTCGACGCCGTGCGGGGTTCCGGCCTGGAACTGGTCGTCCATCCCTGCAACAGGGCGAGTGACGCCTTTCTGGGCGACGTGCGGAACTTCATCGTGCGGCAGAAGCTGTTCGGCGTGGTCATGCCGCCGTCGGTGTCAGAGGACGACCGGGTGGTGGCCATTCTGAAGGAGGCGGACTGTCCCTATGTGCGGATCGCCTCGGTCTCGCTGGACGAACCGGCCTGTATGGTGGTGACGCACGACAGCCGGGGCGCGGCCCAGGCGGCGCGGCATCTGGCTGAACTGGGGCATCAGCGGATCGCGTTCATTTCGGGTCCGGACACCTTCCGTTCGTCGCACGAGCGGGGCAGGGGATTCGCCGAGGGGCTGGCCGAGCACGGGCTGGTGCTGGATCCCGCCTACGTCCGCCGCGCGGCCTATACGTTCGAATCCGGCGTCGAGGCCGCGACGGAACTGCTGGCCCTGCCGCAGCGCCCGACGGCGATCTTCGCCGGCAATGATGAGATGGCGATCGGGGTGATGAAGGCCGCCCGCGACGCCGGTCTGGATGTACCCCGCGACCTGTCGATCGTCGGTTTTGACGACCTGCCGATGGCGTCGCGCGTCTGGCCCAACCTGACCACAGTCCGCTTGCCGATCCGCGACATGGGCCGGATGGCGGCGGAGAAACTGACCGCCGGTCTGCGCGGCCTCGATCCCGCGACCCTCGTCCAGCCGGAGGTCGATCCGTCTCTCGTGGTCAGGGATTCGACGGCGCCGCCGAACCGCTGATACAGGCCCGTACCGGCCCTGAAACACGCATTTCAGGGAGCCTTTCCCGGCTAAGCTCGTTCCTTCCCGGCTCACAATCCCGAGCGATTGCCGAGAAGGCCAATGCCCGCCACGTCCAATTCCGCCTCGCCTCGAGTTTCGACGGGCGTTCCTGAGCTGGACACCATCCTCGGAGGAGGACTGACGGCCAACCGTTCGTATCTGCTTGAGGGCACCCCCGGCAGCGGCAAGACGACGATTGCGCTGCAGTTTCTGCTGGAGGGTGTGCGGGCCGGAGAGCCGGGGCTGTATATAACCCTGTCCGAGACGGCGGCGGAGTTGCGCGAAGTGGGCCGCAGTCATGGCTGGGCGCTGGACGGGATCGAGCTTTTCGAACTCGTCAGCGAGGACGGGCTGCACCCTGAAAGCGAACAGTCGATCCTGGATCCGTCCGAGGTAGAGCTTGGCGAAACGATTGCCGGCGTGATGGAGTGCGTCGATCGCCTGAGGCCAGCGCGGGTCGTGTTCGACAGCCTGTCGGAGATGCGCCTCCTCGCACAGAATTCGCTCCGCTACCGGCGTCAGATACTGGCCTTGAAGCAGTATTTCTCGACCCGCCAGTGCACCGTCCTGCTGCTTGACGACCGCAGCTCAGACCCCGGCGACCTGCAGCTCCACAGCATCGCCCACGGCGTGATTACCCTCGAACAGGCGGCGCAGGAGTACGGCTCGGAGCGCCGGCGTTTGCGGGTGGTGAAGATGCGGGGCGTCAAATATCGCGGCGGCTTCCACGACTTCGCCATCGAGACGGGCGGCGTCGCGGTGTTCCCGCGCCTGGTCGCGGCGGATCATCATGCCGAGTTCTCCGACGCGCTGGTCTCGACCGGAATTGATCATCTGGACGAAATGCTCGGCGGCGGTCTCTCGCCCGGAACCAACACCCTGCTGAACGGCCCGTCGGGCGTGGGCAAGACCACCACGGCGGTGTGCTGCGGCCTTGAAGCGATACAGCGGGGCGAGAAGGCCGCCTACTACCTGTTCGATGAGGGCGTCACGACCATGCTGGCGCGCTCCAGGGCCATGGGCATGGACCTCCAGCCACACATCGACAGCGGCATGCTGCAGGTTTTCCAGATTGACCCGGCGGAACTGACTCCGGGCGAGTTCGCCAGCTGGATCCGGCGGGCGGTTGAGCAGGACGGCGTGGGCTTCATCGCCATCGACAGTCTCAACGCCTTCCTGCAGGCCATGCCGGGCGAAAAATATCTGCTGCTGCAGATGCACGAAATGCTCAGCTACCTGAACCAGCAGGGGGTCATAACGGTGCTGATCCTCGGCCAGCACGGCATCGTGGGCGACGTGCGGTCCGAGATCGACCTGAGCTATCTGTCCGACACCATCGTCCTGTTCCGGTATTTCGAGTCGCGCGGCAATGTCCTGAAGGCCGTCTCGGTCGCCAAGAGTCGCACCACCGAGCACCAGTCCAGCATCCGCGAGTTCCGCCTCGCACGCGGCGGCATCCAGATCGGCGATCCGCTGAAGGATTTCGAGGGTGTCCTGACGGGGTTGCCCAACTATCGCGGCTCCACGCCCCTGATGTCGGCCGAGCCCGCCGTCGGCGAAGGATAGGCGGGTGGAGCAGCGTATCCTGTTGCTGGCCATAAAGGGCCGCGACGCTGACGTGATCGATCAACTACTCACACGTGTCGGGCATGAGAGTGTGATCTGCGAAAGCGGCGAGGCCCTCGCCCGTGAAGCGCGACGTGGTGCGGCGATCGCGGTGGTGACCGAGGAGTCCCTGCTGGATGCTGATCTGAGCGGCCTCGGCGCATGGTTGGACGACCAGCCCTCCTGGTCGGACTTTCCGTTCGTCTTGCTCGCCACAAAGCGCGCCGGGCGGCGCCCGCGCGATGCGCTGAGGATGCTTGAGCAACTCGGCAACGTTGTCGTGCTTGAACGGCCAGTGCACAGCGACACCCTCGCCAGTGCGGTCAACTCGGCGATGCGCGGTCGAAGCCGACAGTACGAGGCGCGTCGTCGCCTGGAAGAGCTTCAACTGGCCGAGGGCCGGCTGACCAATCTGAACGGCTCACTCGAAGCCAGAATCGCCGAGCGGACCGAGGAACTGTCGTCGGCCAACAACCAGCTGATGCAGGAAGTCGCTGTGCGCGAGCGCGCCCAGGCGGCGCTGGCGCAGTCCCAGAAGATGGAGGCGGTGGGCCAGCTGACAGGCGGCATCGCCCATGACTTCAACAATCTGCTGACCGTCATCTTCGGGAACCTCGAACTCATCCAGCGCCGGACCGAGGATGAAAAGACGGCGAAACTGGCCGACTTCGCTCGCCAGGCGGCGGAGCGCGCGGCCAAGTTGACCCATCAGTTGCTGGCGTTCTCGCGGACCCAGAACCTGACCTTGAAGGCGGTCGACCTGAATGGGCTGGTGACAGGGATGCATGACCTTCTGGACCGCACCATCGGTCCGATGGTGCGGATCGAGATGGTCCTGGACGCCGCTGAGCCCTGGGCGCTGGCCGACGCCAACCAGCTCGAACTGGCGATTCTGAACCTGTCGATCAATGCCCGGGATTCCATGACCGAGGGCGGCGTCCTGACAATCTCGAGCACACGTCAGATGGCGCAGGGCAGTGATCTGGCTCCCGGCGACTATGCGGTGATCAGCGTTACGGATACCGGCTCCGGCATACCGCCCGAACTGATGGCCAAGGTGTTCGATCCCTTCTTCACGACCAAGCCGATCGGTAAGGGCACGGGGCTCGGCCTGAGCCAAGTCTACGGCATCGCTCAGCAGTCCGGCGGCACGGTGCGTCTGTCCAGCGTCGAAGGGCGCGGCACGACCGTGGAGATCTGGCTGCCGACGGCGGCCGCCGTGGTCTCGGCGCCCGAGGACGTCTTCCGCGCAGAGGCCGACGCCGAGGGGCCGCACCAGCGCATTCTGGTCGTCGACGACGACGACGCCGTACGGCGCTTCATCGTCGAGTGTCTGCAGTCTCTCGGCTACAGCGTCGATGAGGCCGCCGACGGGGAGGCGGGGCTGCGCGTCCTGCAGGGATCCCGGCCCGACCTGCTGATCGTGGACTACGCCATGCCCGGCATGACCGGGGTTGATGTGGTCCTGAAAGCGCGGGTGGTGGCTCCCGGCGTGCCGATCCTCCTGGCGACGGGCTATGCCGATATGGAGGCGGTGGACCGGGTGATGCCGATGGAAAGCGTGCTGCGCAAACCCTTCCGGTTGTCAGAACTCGGCATGGCGGTCCGCAAGGCGCTGGCTCCGGCGACTGTCTGACGGTCGGTCGGTCCGGCCGGCGACGGGACGTCGCAGCGGACCACAGCTCCGCAGGCGGATCGCGGGCATCAGTGGCTGACGAGGCCCTTCACATGGTCGCGGATCGCTTCATCCGTGGCGTTGGCGAAGAAGTATTCCTGGAAGCGTTCGCCGGCGACGGCGGCCTTCAGCAGGTCCTGGTCCACGGTCTTCAGGACGGTCAGCATGTCGTGGCAGGTGACGGCCTTCAGATCCTTCAGGATGCCGCGGTTCCTGCGCATGATCTCGGCGCGTTCCCTGGGATAGCCCAGACCGCGCTCGCCCTCGAACAGCTTGCGATAGACGTCCTGCAGGTTCAGCTCGGCCGCCCAGCCGAAGCCCTTGGCGTAGGGCATGGCGATGGCGTTGCCGTCATTGATCTGGCCGAACAGGAAGGCGTCCGTGGGGTCGATGATCAGGCCGCAGAACACGCCCGGCATGGCGTTGGCGGCCAGCATGGAGCCCGTGCCGGTGCCGCATCCGGTGACCACGAAATCGGCGGCGCCCGAGTTGATCAGGATCCCCGTCAGCAGGCCGTTCATCACATAGGTCAGCGACGCCTTATCCTCGGGCGTGTACATGCCGTAGTGGAAGACCTGATGGCCGAGGGGTCCGGCGACTGCGGTCAAGGCGGCGTGGACGGTCTCGCTCTTGGCGGCCTGGCTGTTCTCGATGATGAGGGCGATTTTCATGGGTTTTTCTCGAGGCTTGATGGTGAGGCGGGCCGCCGGCCGATGTTTGCATAAGCTTATGACACCGGTTACCTATCCACACAATCCGCTCCAAACCCGCAGAATACAGGCAAGCTGAAATGAGCGTCTCTTTCGACCTGACGGGCAAGACGGCCATGGTCACCGGCGCCAACACCGGCCTTGGCCAGGCGATCGCGGTCGGACTGGCCCAGGCCGGGGCCGACATCATCGCCGTGGGGCGGTCGGCGCCGACCGAAACGGCGGCCATGGTGGCGGAGACGGGGCGGGCGCTGCACGCCATCCCCGCCGACCTGTCCTCGGTTGCGCCGATTGCTGACGTCGTGGCGCAGGCCGTCGCCGCGGTCGGAGCCATCGATATTCTGGTCAACAACGCGGGCATCATCCGCCGCAACGACAGCCTCGACTTCACGGAAGAGGACTGGGACGCGGTGATGGACACCAATCTGAAGACCGCCTTCTTCCTCAGCCAGGCCGTGGCCCGGACCTGGGCGGATACGGGGCGGGGCGGGAAGATCATCAACATCTGTTCGATGTTGAGCTTCCAGGGCGGCATCCGGGTGCCGTCCTACACCGCGTCCAAGAGCGGCCTGGCCGGGCTGACAAAGTTGCTGGCCTGCGAGTGGGCGTCTAAGGGCATCAACGTCAACGCCATCGCGCCGGGCTATTTCTCGACCAACAACACCGAGGCCCTGCGCGCCGACGAGACCCGCAACCGTGACATTCTCGCCCGCATCCCCGCAGGCCGGTGGGGCGATCCGTCCGACATCAGCGGCGCGGCGGTGTTCCTGGCCTCGGACGCGGCGGCCTATGTCCACGGCACGGTGCTGGCCGTCGACGGCGGCTGGCTGGCACGCTGATCAGAGGCTGTTCAGCCAGTCCTCGAGATTGGTGAACCCGTCTCCGTTACCGTCTGCCACGCCATCGGCCGCATTGGCCGGATTGAGCCCATGCATCGCTTCCCATTCGTCCGGCATGCCGTCGTTGTCACTGTCGGTCCACGGGGATCCCGGCTCGAGTTCAGGCCACCCTCCGACTTCGGACTGGCTGTCGATGATGCGGCCGGTGCGGGCGCGGACACCCTCGATGATGCGGGCGTCGACGGCGTCGCGGGTCCGGCCCGCGCCGACCTGGGCCAGAACGCGCGCCTCGGCATCCGTCGCCGTTTCGTTGGCGGCGTCCGCCCAGTCCGGTCGGGTCGCCAGCCGGTAGTCCGGGCGGCTCGAATCCTTCACCAGGCTCCAGGGGTCGGCAGGGATGACTCCGTCCATCGCATTGCCGTCGAACCAGGCGCGGGCCAGCGGACTGGATTCCTCAAACGCCCATCGCCCGACCGAGTCCGGGCCGGGGATGTAGGCGTTGCCGATGAAGGCGTAGACGGACAGGCTTTCGGTGTCGGCGTTGTAGCCGGCGTGCCCACCGCCCCAGTCGTAGAAGACATTGGACCGGAACTCGAAGCGCGGACCCTCCGGATCGACCGACGGCGGATTGTAGTTGCCCGGGCGAGGCATGCGCGCCCGGTGCGTGGCCCACAGATTGTGGTGGAAGGTCATGCGCGCGCCGTGTCCGCCGCGCGCCAGCGTCCCGTAGCCGTGGTCCCCCTTGGCATGGCCGGAAGCGTTCAGCGATTCCGCAATCAGGGACCACTGCACGGTGACGTCATAGATGCCCCGCTCGGGCGGGGCGTAGCGGCTGCCGACCGACAGGGTTTCATCGACGGACCACGAGGCGGATATGTGATCGAGGATGATCCGGCGGCCGCGTTCGACCGATACGGCGTCGGCCTCAATCCCGCTCTCGTCGCCGAGGCGTGAGCGGATATGCCGGATCACGACGTCGTCCGCGGCCACGACAAGCGGATAGTCGCGCAGGGTGATTCCGCCGCCGGGCGCGGTCTGGCCGGCGATCGTGATACGCCCGCGGCGGACGGTCAGGGGCGAGGTCAGGCGGATCACGCCGCCGATGTCGAAGATCACCGTGCGCGGGCCGTCGGCCTCGACCGCCGCGCGCAGGCTGCCGGGGCCTGAGTCCCCCAGATGGGTCACGCGTAGAACCCGCCCGCCGCGGCCGCCGAGCGCGAACCGGCCCGCGCCCTCCGCGCCCGGAAAGGCGATGATCCCATCCGGGATCTGTGCCGATGCGAGGTGTGCCCCCGACGACACGGAAATCACGGTTCCCGCAAAGCTCATGACAAGGAGGCGTCGAAGCAGGGTTGCGAAAACAGGGATCATCGGGTTAGGCTCATGATTGATACCGGTGTCAGAGACCATTCCACGCCAAGATGACACCGGTGTCAAACGATTGGGCCAAAGACGCCAGGTCGCAAAAACACATAGACCGGGGCTACCTCGGCGTTCTGTATGCCCATTGGGAGGGAGCATATGATGCAAGCCATTCAGCCGGGGATGACCCGCACTCTTCGTCGTAGCCTGTTCGCCGGAGCATCCGGCCTGGCCGTCGCCCTGTCGCTTGGCCTGGGAGCCGGGGCCGCTGCGGCCCAGACCGCCCCGCCCCAGGACGATCCGACCGAGATCGACGAAATCATCGTCACGGGTTTCCGCGCCAGCCTGACCGCCGGCCTCGACGCCAAGCGGCGCGACACCAACGTCATCGACGTCATCGTCGCCGAGGACATCGCCGACTTCCCCGACCTGAACCTGGCCGAGTCGATCCAGCGCGTCCCCGGCGTCGCCATCGACCGTGACGCCGGCGAGGGCCGTTCGATCACCGTCCGCGGTCTCGGCTCGGACTTCACCCGCACCCGTATCAACGGCATGGAGGCCCAGGCCACCGCCGGCGGCACCGATTCGTCGGGCGGCGCCAACCGCGGTCGCGGCTTCGACTTCAACGTTTTCGCCTCGGAACTGTTCAGCCGCATCACGGTGCGCAAGACCGCCGCCGCCGAGACCGAAGAAGGGTCGCTGGGCGCCACGGTCGATCTGCAGGCGACCCGGCCGTTCGACTACGACGGCTTCACCATGGCCGCCTCGTTCCAGGCCGGATACAACGACCTGTCCGAAGCCTGGAGCCCGCGCACGGCGTTCCTGATCAGCGACCGGTTCGGCGAGAACGATCAGTTCGGCGCCCTGTTCTCGGTGGCCTACAGCGAGCGTGACTCGCTCGAAGAAGGCTTCAGTTCGGTGCGCTGGGCCCCTGCCGCAGCTCCGGGCGCCACCAACAGCGGCGGCTTCTGCTCCCCCGTCGGTGTCGCACCCCAGAACCCCGGCAATAGCGGAGCCAACGGCTCAACCGCCGCCAACTGCGCCACCGGCGTGGCGCGCCCGGCCAACACCGCCGCCAACGTCGCCGCCTACAACACCGCGAACCAGGCCAACGTGTTCATTCCTCGCCTGCCGCGCTACGGCCGGCTGAGCCACACCCAGGAACGTCTGGGTGTCACCGGCGCCTTCCAGTGGCGGCCCGCGGACAGCACCCTGTTCTCGGTCGACGTGCTCTATTCCAAACTGGACGCGACCCGTGCGGAAGACTTCCTTGAGTCCCTGTCGTTCAGCCGCAACGCGGCGGCCGGCGGCCAGACCCAGATCCACGTCCGCGAGGCCGAGGTCCAGAACGGCATGCTGGTCTACGGCCTGTTCGACAACGTCGACATCCGTTCGGAAAGCCGCTTCGACGTCCTGTCGACCGAGTTCCTGCAATGGAGCCTGACGGCCGAGCATGACTTCAGCGATCGTCTGCGCGGCAGCTGGTACTACGGCCGGGCGGAGTCGAATTTCGACAACCCGATCCAGACCACGGTCACGCTCGATCGCTCGAACGTCGCCGGCTATTCCTGGGACTTCCGGGGCAACCCCAACGCCCCGGTTCTCAGCTACGGCTTCGACGTCGCCGATCCGACCCAGTGGCAGTGGCGCCAGACGGGCCTGGCTGTGCCGAGGTCGGAAGTCCGCCTCCGGCCCAATAGCGTCGACACCCTGTTCGAGTCCGTTCAGGGCGATATCGAATACGACGCCTCGGACTGGCTGACCTTCAAGGCCGGCATCAACTGGAAGAGCTACGATTCCCGCTCAGCCGAAATGCGCCGGACCGACGAGACGGTCGTTCCCGCCCTGCCGGGCGGCACGACCGTGGCCAACATTTCGAACTTGCTGACCGGCTTCGGCGTGAATCTGGTTCCGACCGGCACGCCGACCAACTGGGTGCGGCCGGACCTCGACGCCATCGCCTCGCTGTTCAACATCTATTGTAACTGCGACACCGGCGTTCCGGGGGGCGACTTCCGCCTGACGGGCATCACCAACGGCAACGCCCGCGGCAGCAACCGCGTCATCAATGAGGAAGACTTCGCGGTCTATCTGCAGGCTGATTTCAACACCCTGCTGTGGGACATGCCTTTCCGCGGCAACGTCGGGGTCCGCCAGGTCCAGACCGTGCTCAACGCCCAGGGCTACAGCTCGACCGGCGGCGGCACGCTCGTGACCGGTGAAAACGAATACATGGACACCCTGCCGTCCATGAACCTGGCGCTGGAGCCCGTCGAGAACCTGATCCTGCGCTTCGGCGTGGCCAAGGTCATGGCGCGGCCCCAGATCGGCAACACCTTCGCCGGCACCAACTATCTGGTGCCCGTCACTTCGCTGGCGGCGACCGGGCCGAACTTCACCGCAACCATCGGCAACGTGAAGCTGGAGCCGTTCCGGGCCACCACCTACGACATGAGCGTCGAGTGGTATTTCGCGCCGGAAAGCCTGTTGTCCTTCTCGTATTTCTACAAGGACATCGACAGCTACATCCAGATCCTGCGCCAGGACCTGCCCTACGCCAGCCTGACGACGCTGAACCCTTCGGCCTTCGCCCCCGGCTTCTGCACGGGCGTCTGTACGCCGACCACCATCTTCCAGCTTACGGCGGCGGTGAACACCGAGGGCGGCCCGCTGAGCGGATTTGAGGTCAGCTATCAGCAACCCTTCCGCTTCCTGCCGGGGCCGTTCTCCAACCTCGGGGTCCAGCTGAACTACACGTTCGTGGAATCGGAGATCGACTACTGCGCCAATGCCCTGTGCACGGCCTTCCAGACCGAGGACCTGGTCAACCTGTCGCCGGTCTCGTGGAACGCCACCCTCTACTATGAAGACGACCGCTTCTCGGCGCGCGTCTCGGCGGCCGCCCGCGACAGCTATACCCAGAACGTGCCCGGTCGGAACGGCAACTCGATCGAAGGCAAACAGGAGACGCTAAACATCGACGCCTCCGCCTCGTACCAGATCAGCGACCAGGTCGAGGTGACGTTTGAAGCCCTGAACCTGACGGACGAGTTCAACCATCAGTTCGTTGGCGACGGCCTCGAGCGCCAGAGCACCTCCGTCTACCACCACACTGGCCGGCAGTATTTCGTCGGCGCCCGCTACCGCTTCTGATCGTCTCCTGATCAAGGCGACTCCAGCGCCGCCGGTTCTCAGGAACCGGCGGCGTTTTCTTTGGTCGAAGGACCGAAATCGGCAAGGTCCGTCAGGTCGGCCCAGACGCTTTCGGCGGTCGGCGTCCGTCCGGCGCCGCGGCCGCGTGCGGTGAAGACCCGTCCGTCCCCGGTTGTGACCCGCAAGGCGTTCCACTCATCCGCCAGGTCCGCGAACAACGGGTCGCCATCGACGGCGCGAAGGGCGACGCCGACCTCGCCGGTGCGGACGTCCAGTCGCGCCAGCTGACGCACCCGACCTGCGGGAAGCACGCTGTCACGGCCCAGGGGCTGGCGGGCTACGGCCCCCACGGTCAGTCTTCCCCGCAGGGCCTCATGGCCGAGGATGGCAAGTTTGGCGGCGGCGTCCAGCCCCTCCAGGTCGGCGGACGGGTCCGCCTCGGCGAACCCCGCCTCGCGCGCGGCGGTCAGCGCCTCCTCGAACGGCCGGCCCTCGGCGAGGCGGTTGAGGATGAAGTTGCAGGTGCCGTTCAGCACCGCCTCTATCCGCACGACGGCGCCGTGGGCGCGGGCTCTTCGAACGGTCTCGATCAGAGGCGCGCCGCCGCCGACGCTGGCGGAATAGAGCAGGCGCGCTCCGCCCGCCGCCGCCAGATCGATCAGCGCGGGCAGGTCGGCGCCGACCGCCTGTTTGTTGGCGCTGACCACGTCCACCCCGCGCGCCAGCGCGGCCCGGATCAGGGCCAGACCGGTAGACGCGTCCGAGATCGCCTCGACCAGAATGTCCGGTTCGCGCGCCAGCAGGGCCGCCGGGTCAGATACGGCGAGATCAGCGGGGATGGCGGTGTCGCGGGTCTTGGCCGGGTCGCGCACCAGGACGCCGACGACCTCGAACCGGGCATCGGCCAATAGCCGCGGAAGGACGCCGCCTCCGACCACGCCGCAGCCGGCCAGGGCCACGCGAAGGGCACGGCCGGGGTGAGGCCGCGATCGACCGGGCAGGGTTGCTGGTCCGGCTACGATCGTGACGCCGGCCCCGAGCACGCCCTCGCCCGACGCGGGTCGGACTGCGACGACGCCGATGGCGTCCAGGGTTCGGGACAGGCGTCCGGCGGCGTCCGCATCGCCACAGGCGACGGCGACGACCCGGCGACCGCGCCGGACCTCGCGATAAACGGCGGAGGCGGCTTCGGCGGGGTTGGAGCTGTCCAGTTGGAGCAGGGCGACCGGTTCATCGGTATGCGGAACGACGGCGGGGTTCGCGGCGGAGGGGCCGGGCAGGGGAAGGGGCAGGGCGGTCATGGCTGTGTCCCTCAGGCGGCTTGAATGGCGAGCGGGAGCGCCACGAAGCGGAGCGCCGCCGACAGATCCGCCAGCAGGTCGTCGGCATGCTCCAGGCCGATGGAAAGGCGCAGCAGGCCGTCGGTGATGCCGGCCGTCCGCCGCGCCTCGGGCGTCATGGCGGCATGGGTCATCAGGGCCGGGTGGGCGATCAGGCTTTCGACCCCGCCCAGGGACTCGGCCAGGGTGAAGACCTCGAGCTGATCCACGAAGGCGCGGACGGCGGCGATGTCGTGGAGTTCAAAGCTGAGCATGGCGCCGAAGCCTGCCTGCTGGCGCGCCGCGATGGCATGGCCGGGGTGGGACGCCAGGCCCGGATAGTGGATCGCCTTCACCGACGGCTGGGCGGCCAGCCATTCGGCCACCCGGTGCGCGGTCGCCTGCTGCCGCTCGATACGGGCGAACAGGGTGCGCACGCCACGCAAGGTCAAATAGGCGTCGAACGGCGACCCGGTGACGCCGAGACAGTTGGCCCACCAGGTCAGCTGCTGCAGATCGGCCGGATCCTTCGCCACCACACAGCCGCCGACCACGTCGGAATGGCCGTTGATGTATTTGGTGGTCGAATGGATCACCAGGTCGGCGCCGAGCGCGATCGGCTGCTGCAGGGCCGGCGACAGGAAGGTGTTGTCCACCGCAGACTTGCAGCCGACAGCCCGCGCCCGGGCGCAGATGTCTGCCACGTCCACCACCCGCATCAGCGGATTGGAAGGGGTCTCGATCAGGATGAGTTTCGGCTTCAGGGCAAGGGCAGCGTCGAGCGCAGCGCGGTCGTTCTGATCGACGAACTGAACGTCGAAATGGCCGCGCTTCGCGCGGGCGCAGAGCAGGCGGTGGGTGCCGCCGTAGAGGTCGTGCGGGGCGATCAGCAGGTCACCGGGCTCCAGCGAAAACAGGGCCAGATCGACCGCCGCCATGCCGGTCGCCGTCACCACCGCGCCGCCGCCGCCTTCGAGTTTGGCGAGGGTTTCGCCGAGGACGTCGCGGGTCGGATTGCCCGACCGCGTGTAATCATAGCGCCGTTTTCCGTCGAGGCCGTCGAAGCTGTAGTTCGACGACATATAGAGCGGCGGCATCACCGCGCCGTGCGCCGGGTCGCTGTTCACGCCATGACGCGCGGCGGTCGTACAGGGGTGGGGGTTGGACGGACAGGTCATGCGGCGATCTCACGGGACGGAAGGGAAAGGGTGTTCAGGACGTCGTGCAGGGCGTGGCTGACCCGCTCGCGTTCCTTGAGGAAGGCGTCGTGGCCGAAGATCGAGGGAGCCTCGATCAGACGGCGAAGGTTCGGGGCGCGGGCGGCCAGGTCGCGGAGGTCCTCGATCGGAACCAGGGTGTCGGAGGAGAAGCCGACCACCGTCAGGGGGCAGCGGACCGCGCGTGGATCGACACTGTGCCGGTCCAGCGAGTCCGACAGACTGATCCAGCGGTCGGCGCTGGTCGCCTCGGCATAGGCGGCGCCCCTGGCGATCAGATAGTCGCAGACGGGCCAGGCGTCGCCGGCGGCCGGAGGCGGCGTCTGGCTGAAGCGCAGGTCGAACTCTTCGGCGGTGCGATAGGTGGTCATGGCGAGCTGGCGGGCGAGGGCGATCCCCTCGGCTTCGCGGCCGCAGTCGCGGGCGAAGGCCAGCAGGCGGCGCTGCACCCCGCGCCAGGCTGTCGCCGCGGGATGGGCGCGGTGGGCGGCGGAGATGACCGCCAGCTCGCCGATCCGATCCGGGAAGACGGCGGCGAAAGCCAGGCCGATGCAGCCGCCGTACGACGCGCCCACGAAGGCGTCGATGCGCCGCTCGTCGAGGGCGTCGAGCAGCAGAGCCAGCAGGCGCGCCTGATCCGTGGTAGTGATGGTGACGCCGGGCGCGCCACGGCCGGGCAGCAGGTCGAACGCCAGGACGCGGAGGTGGTGCAGGTTGATCGGGCCGCCGGCCTTGACCACCGAGGGCCACCAGCGCGCCGCGAACCGGCCGCTGGAGATGCCGCCGGCGACGACGACGAGCGGCGCATGGTCGGGGCCATGCAGGCGGCCGACGACGTCCGTCGTCGCCAAACGCTGGCCGGACTCCAGCCGGAAGTCCTCGGGAATGGCCGCGTGGACGTCGCGTCCGACGGTCTCTTCAGGGGTTTCAATGGACGCCACGGCCCGCTCCGCTTTCGCTCAGCGAAACCGGTGGGGCGAACCAATTCATGCGTGACAGACCCGTGAAGTCAGCCGGTCCCCGGACGTGAGGGGGCCGTCGCTTCACTCATCTCTCGCGGCTTCCGGGGAGGCCTCGCAGGAGTTGGCACCATCTCCGGGACTGGGAAGTCCCGGAAGGTTGCCCCGGCATCAAAGGGCCTATCCCTCCGCCGGTCTTGATGAGTGTTGTTACGGTGACGAACACTTCCCGCGACGTCAATCCCCCCTGTTGCAGTGCAAAACCGGAGGCGTTCGGCCCCTGTCGCCAGCCCGGGTTCGATGCGCTTTCGCTTGTCGGCGGGCGATGACAAAGCCATAGGGTTCTTGGGGCTATTGCGGAGATCACGAATTGTTTTGCCACGTCGCGCCTCGGCCCCGGAATGCCGAGGCGACCCGCGCCGCCATCCTGATCGCCGCCCGCGAGCGCTTCGCGCGCGAGAGCTATGACGATGTCGGCATGCGCGACGTTGCCGGGGACGTCGGCGTCGACGCCGCCCTGGTGTCCCGCTATTTCGGCTCCAAGGAGGAGCTGTTCGTCTCGGTTCTCGACAGTTGTGAAAACGGCGCGGACCTGATGACCGGCGACCGCCACGACTTCGGCCAGCGGATTGCGCACGAGGCGATCTTTGAGGCCAAGAGCGAGAGCAAGCTGCGCGGCCTGCTGATCCTGCTCCGCTCGATCGGCTCGACCAAGGCGATGGAACTGGTCCAGCGCGCGGGCAATGAGCGGTTCTTCGGCCCCTTCGCGGAGTGGGTCGGCGGCCCCGACGCCGCCATCCGCGCCCGCCTCGCTTCAGGCTTCATCATGGGTATGACCGTCAGCCGCGAGATCACCGGCGGCTACGATCTGACCTCGGCCGAATGCAACCGGATGCGCGACCGGATGGCCTCAATCCTCCAGAGCATCATCGACGGCTGACATCGGTAGCGGCGGTATCGGCTCAGCGGCGCGGCTGAAATTTCCGGATCACGCCCGAATACGTCATCAGCACCCGTTCGCCGGCATGGATCTGGCCGCGCACGAAGATCAGGCTCTTGCCTGCCCGCACCACCTCGCCCGTCGCCTCGACCAGTTCGCCCACATAGGCGCCGTCGATGAAGGTCGAATCCAGCGACACCGTCACACCTGACGCCCCCTCCATCTCCTGATAGGCGGTCTGGAACAGGGCTATGTCGGCGAAGGTCATCAGGCAGCCGCCGTGCATCCGGTCGCCCGCGTTCATATGCTTGGGCTCGGCGCGGAAGGCGCAGCGCATGCCGCCGTCCGGGTCCGGCCGGAAGTAGAACGGCCCCACGACCTGATCGAAGGTGCCGTGCAGGTCGTACATCTGCCAGCCGGCGAACTCGCCCTCTGACACCGTGACTTTCTCGACCATGGGAAACTCCAGCCTTCTTCTTGCTCCCGCAATGCACCATACAGGCGCTATGAGCGACCCCATCGAAACCGCCATCTTCGAAAAACTGGCGAAGGCCGACCCCAAGGGCGTCGGCGGCAAGAGCATTGAACCGGCCGACGTGGCCAAGGAACTGCAGCCCGAGCAGTGGCAGCGGATGCTGCCCAAGGTGCGGCACTGCGCCCTCGCCCTGATGCGTCAGGGCAGGCTGACCATCACCAAGAAGGGCAAGGCGATCGATCCGAACGCCTTCAAGGGCGTTATCCGCCTGCGCCTGCCGACCGAGGCCGAGACGGCCGCAGCGCTGGCGGCCCTGCCGCCCGTCGTTGAGGACGATGACGACTTCGCCTGATCAGCCCCCATGGCATCCTGACGCCATGATGCGCTGGTTGGCAGTTCTGTTCACAGTCCTTGCGGTCGCCGCCTGCGCCACGCCCGCGATCCAGCCGCCCCTTACGCCGCCGGCTGGCTTCGCCGGCCCGGCCCTCGAGGCGCGGGCCCTGCTGATGGACGACGGCGCCCGCCTGCCGCTGGCGCGCTGGGCGCCGGAGAGCGGCGAGCCTTGGGCCGTTATCGTCGCCCTGCACGGGATGAACGACTCGCGGGCCTCATTCCGCCTGGCCGGCCCGTGGTGGGCCGAGCGCGGCATCGAGACCTGGGTGATCGACCAGCGCGGCTTCGGCGAGGCGCCGGGGCGCGGCATCTGGGCCGGAGAGGCGCGAATGGTCGAGGATGTACGCACGGCCGTCAGCCTGGCCCGCGCCCGCCATCCGCGCGCGGTCATCGCCGTTGCAGGCGAGAGCATGGGCGGGGCCGTGACGATCGCCGCCTTCGCCTCGGACCGACCGCCGGCCGCCGACCGCGTCATTCTTCTGGCCCCCGCCGTCTGGGGTTGGTCGGCGCAGGGACCGGTCAACTCCGCCGGTCTGTGGATCGCCGCCCGCGCCATGGGAGACCGCGCCGTCGATGCGCCCGAATGGGCAGTCCGGGCGCTTCCGGCGTCCGACAACCGGATGGAGCTGTTCCGCAACTATCGCGACCCGAACAGCCTCATCTCCACCCGGTTCGACGCCCTGTACGGCCTGGTCGATCTGATGGAAACGGCGTCAGTGAGACTCGGCGACATTCGCGCCCCGACCCTGCTGCTGTACGGGGCGAACGACAATGTGATCCGGCCGGACCCGATGCGCCGCGCGCTTGAGCGGGCGGGAGACCGGCCCG
Organism: Brevundimonas sp. UBA2388; assembly: GCA_002343425.1. GTDB lineage: Bacteria > Pseudomonadota > Alphaproteobacteria > Caulobacterales > Caulobacteraceae > Brevundimonas. The sequence continues at coordinate 12,972 of DDSO01000078.1, read as the reverse complement.
GTTTCCGCACCGGCTTCTATCCGGACGGCTGGCACATCCTGAACCGCGATCTCCAGGCCGAGGTCATGTACCGCGACGTCGAGGCCTGGCTGCGGGACGCCGCCGCACCGCTGCCGTCGGGGGCGGGGGCTGTGCTGCCTGAACTCAGGGACGAGGGACGAGAGGCGAGGGACTAGGGAAGACGGGATCAGCGCGGATCAGCTTTGCCCCTCGACCCTCGGCCCCAACGTCGCGAAACCGCCATGCTTGCCCTGTTAAGCGTCCCGGCGTATCAGCCGCCCAAACAAAAAATACCCCGGGAGACGCCCAAGTGAGCATGACGCTGTTTGATTCCCCGTCCTTCGCGAACCACGAAGGCGTGCACGCGGTTTTTGATGAAAAGACCGGCCTCCGCGCCATTATCGCTGTTCACTCATCCGCTCGCGGCCCTGCCTGCGGCGGAACCCGGATGTGGAACTATGCGTCGAGCGCCGAGGCCCTGGAGGACGTGCTGCGCCTGTCGCGCGGCATGAGCTACAAGAACGCCGTCGCGGACCTGGAGATGGGCGGCGGCAAGTCGGTCATCATCGGCGACAGCCGCACCCAGAAGACGCCCGAACTGTTCCGCGCCTTCGGCCGGGCGGTCGATACGCTCGGCGGCCTCTATTATGCGGCGGAGGACGTCGGCGTCTCGGTCGAGGACATCGCCGAAGCCCGCAAGGTTACCCCCTATGTGCTGGGCCTGAACGACGGTCCGGAGGCCTCGGGCGACCCCAGCCCGGTCACCGCCGAGGGCGTCTATCGCTCGACCCTGCTGGCGGCGAAACGCCTGTGGAACCAGGACGACCTGACCGGCCTGACCGTCTCGGTCCAGGGCATCGGCCACGTCGGCGGCTATCTGGCCGACAAGCTGTACGCCGCCGGCGCCAAGCTGATCATGACCGACGTCAACACCGCCCTGCTGGCCGAGGTCGCCGCCCGCACCAATGCCGAGATCGTGGCCCCCGACGCCATCTATGACGTCAAGGCCGACATCTACGCCCCCTGCGCCCTCGGCGCGACGCTGAACCCGCAGACGCTGGACCGGCTGACGGTCAAGGCGGTGGTCGGCGCCGCGAACAACCAGCTGGCCACCCCGGACATCGGCCAGATCCTGTTCGAGCGCGGCGTGCTGTACGCGCCCGACTATGTCGTCAACGGCGGCGGCATCATCAATGTGGCTTCCGAACTGCGCGCCCGTCAGAGCGGCGGCGCCTATGATCCGGCCTGGGTCGAGACCAAGCTGTCACGCCTGATGGACACGCTGGAAGAGGTGCTGGAGCGTTCGGCGGTCGAAAAGCGGCCGACGCACCAGATCGCCGACGCCATCGCCGAGGCCCGCATCAACGCCGCGCGCGACCTGAAGGCCGAGCAGCGCAAGGCGGCCTGACAGCCGGATTCGCGCACCGGGCGCATACGGAACACTATGGCGCATGCTTCCCGTGCTGATTCGGGCTGAGGCGCCATGACCGCAACCGCGTTGACCTCGACCAAGGGCCGTCCGTTCGATCCGCTGCTGATCGTCATGGCGGTCGGCTTCGTGGTCGCCGTCGCGGCCCTGGCCTATCCGGCGTTCCGCGCCGATCCGACCAGTGCGCCGGGGCTGGTGCTGATCTTCACGGTCGGCGCCGTGGCCCTGATCGGTCTGTTCGCCTTCGCCCGCAGTGAGACGCGCAAGCCGATCGGCGACGCCACCATCGATCTGCTGGACGCCATGGCCGAGCCGGCGGCCCTGGTCTGGTCGACCGGCCAGGTGCTGGCGTTCAACGCCGCCTGGGCCGAGGCCAACGGCGCGACCGTGGCCCTGCCGAAAGGCAAGTCCGCCTCGGCCCTCTACATGGCCTTCGCCCAGGCCCGGGCCGGCGAACAGGGCCGCGCCATCGTGGTCATCGGCGAGCGCGAACAGGAGGTCCTGATCGGCCAGGCCGGGGAGGGGCGGTTCCTCGTCCGCGCCGCGCCCGAGGCTGTGCTGCCGGTCGCCGCCGCCGTCTCTCCGCGCCACGCCGCGACCTCCAACGCTGTCGAAAGCCGGGCCATGGCCGCAGGCGCGCCGTTCGGCTCGGCGGTGATCGCCGCCGAAGACCTGTTCTCGGGCAAGGTGGATGAGCCCAACGCCGCCTTGTCTGTTCTGACCGGCCCCGCCGCCGCCCGCGACGCCGCCTTCGGCCATCTGTTCGATCCGGCAGGCGTGGCCGAGGCGCGGCTGAAGCTGGACGGCGGCTCGTCGGGCCCGATCGAATTGGTCGCCCGCGCCCATCCGGACCGCATGCTGCACCTGTATGTCGCCCCCGAAGGCGACCGCCGCCGTATCTGGCTGTTCGACGTGTCGGCCCAGAAGTCGATGGAGCTGCAGCTGTCGCAGGCCCAGAAGATGCAGGCCGTGGGCCAGCTGGCCGGCGGCGTGGCGCACGATTTCAACAACCTGCTGACCGCCATCCAGCTGCAGCTGTCGGGCCTGCTGGAACGCCATCCGGTCGGCGATCCTTCGTATGAGGGACTCAACGAGATCCGCCAGACCGCCATCCGCGCCGCCGATCTGGTTCGCAAGCTGCTGGCCTTCTCGCGCAAGTCTACGGTGCGTCGCGAACGGCTGGACCTCGGCGAACTGGTCGGCGAATTCGCGGTCCTGCTACGCCGCCTGCTGCGCGAGGACGTGCGGCTGGAGACCGACTACGGCCGCGACCTGCCGGTGGTGCTGGCCGACAAGAGCCAGCTGGAGACGGCGGTGATGAACCTGGCCGTCAACGCGCGCGACGCCATGCGCGGCGTGGTCGAACCGGGGGCGGGCGTCGTCACCATCCGCACCGCACGCCTGACCGCCGACGAGGCGCGACTGATGGGCTGGAGCGCGGCCCCTACCGCCGCCGTCGCCCTGATCGAGGTGGCCGACAGTGGACCGGGCGTGCCGCCTGAACTGCTCGACAAGATCTTCGAACCCTTCTTCACCACCAAGGCGGTGAACGAGGGCACAGGCATGGGCCTCGCCACTGTCTACGGCATCGTCGAACAGGCCGGCGGCCATATCAATGTGTCGAACGCGGCCGAGGGTGGGGCGGTCTTCCGCATCTTCCTGCCCGAGGCGGCCGAAGCCGAACTGGCCGAGACCCCGGTGATCGAAAAGGTCGCCAAGGCGCCGCGCGACCTGTCGGGCGCCGGCCGTATCCTGTTCGTCGAGGACGAGGCCGCCGTGCGAGGCATCGCCGCCCGCCTGCTGCGCCAGCGCGGCTATGAGGTCATCGAGGCCGAGGACGGGGAACAGGCGCTGGAACTGGCGGAGCAACACGCCGGGACCATCGACATGATGATCTCCGACGTCATCATGCCCGGCCTCGACGGACCGGCCCTGCTGAAGAAGGCCCGTCAGTACCTCGGCGACGCCCCGGTTCTTTTCATCTCCGGCTATGCCGAAAGCGACTTCTCGGACCTGTTGCAGGACGAGGTCGGGGTCTCCTTCCTGCCCAAGCCGCTGGACATCAAGACCCTCGCCGAACGCGTGAAGCAGGAGCTCCACGCCGGCTGAAGCATCCGTAACTTGCCATTCGTTGCCGGGCGGCGTCCTCTGCCGCGTCGCGCCAAGGGAGCCTGCCGCCATGATGATCGATCGCCGCCGCCTGATGTTCACCGCTGCCGCCGGAGCGGGCCTCGCGGCCTGCGGCCAGGCCCGGGCGCAGACGCCGGCCGCGGCCGCCTCGGCCTCCGCCGCCCTGACCGCCCTGATGAACGGGATCGTTCAGAGCTTCCTGCTGGAATCGCCCGAGACCCTGACCTCCCTGGGCATGGACAAGGGGCCGATGGCGGCGATGAAGTCGCGCCTCGACGACCGTTCCCAGGCGAAGATCGACGCCGACCGGGTCGTGTTCCGTCGCCAGATGGACCAGCTCCGGGCCATCGACCGCGCCGCCCTGCCGGCGACCGAAGGCGTCTACCACGACGCCCTGAGCTTCTTCGGCGAGACCCAGATGATGGGTGAGCGGTTCCCCTATGGCGGCGGCGGGTTCGGCCCCGCACCCTACACCATCTCCCAGCTGACGGGGTCCTATCAGAGCCTTCCGGACTTCCTCGACACCCAGCATGCGATCGAGACCGCTGAGGACGCCGAAGCCTATCTGGCGCGCGTCGCTGCCTTCCCGACCGCCCTGGACCAGGAAACCGCGCGGATGCAGGCGGACTTCGCCGCCGGGGCGGTGCCGCCTGACTTCGTCATCGACAAGACCCTGCTGCAGCTCGCCAACCTCTATGACACCCCGGCGGGTCAGTCGGTCCTGACCACCTCCATCGTGCGCCGCGCGGGCGAGAAGAACCTGACCGGCGACTGGGGCGCCCGCGCGCAGCGGATCGTCGAGGGCGAGGTCTATCCGGCCCTGCGCCGTCAGGCCGAGGCCATGCGCGCGCGCCGCGCCGGGGCCACTCACGACGCCGGCGTCTGGCGGCTGCCGGACGGCGAGGCCTATTACGACTGGGGCATCCGCAGCTACACCACCTCAACCCTGTCGGGCGCCGAGATCCACGCCCTCGGTCTTGAGCAGGTGGCCGAGCTTTCGGCCCGCGCCGATGTGTTGCTGAAGGCCCAGGGGCTGAGCCAGGGTACGGTCGGCGAGCGCATCTCCGCCCTCGGCAAGGACCCCAGCCAGCTCTATCCCAACACCGACGCCGGCAAGGAGCAGCTGCTGGCTGACCTCAACGCCCAGATGGCCGAGATGGCCGTTCGGCTGCCCGAGTATTTCGGCCGCATCCCGGTCGCGCCGGTCGAGATCCGGCGGGTGCCGACCTTCATCGAGGCGGGCGCGCCGGGCGGCTATTACAACTCGCCGGCGCTCGATGGATCGCGGCCGGGCGCCTACTACATCAATCTGCGCGACACGTCGGAATGGCCGCGCATGCAGCTGCCGACCCTGACCTATCACGAAGCCTCACCGGGCCATCACCACCAGATCGCCCTGCAGCAGGAACAGCCGGGTCGGCCTCTGCTGATGCAGGTTCTGGGCTTCTCGGCCTATTCGGAAGGTTGGGCCCTGTATTCGGAACAGCTGGCCGACGAGATGGGCGTCTATGAGGGCAATCCGATCGGCCAGATCGGCTATCTTCAGTCGCTGCTGTTCCGCGCCACCCGGCTGGTCGCCGATTCCGGCCTGCACCACAAGCGTTGGAGCCGCGAACAGACCATCCGCTACATGGTCGAGACCCTCGGCGATTCCGAAACCGCGGTCACCACCGAGGTCGAACGCTACTGCGTCTGGCCGGGTCAGGCCTCCAGCTACAAGGTCGGTCACAACAAATGGGTCGAGCTGCGCGCCCGGGCCCAGGCGGCTCTCGGCGACCGGTTCGACATCAGGGCCTTCCACGACGCGGGCATGAATGCCGGCGGCGTGCCGCTGACCGTACTGGACAAGATCATGACCGACTGGATCGCGTCGCAACGGACCTGAGCCGGAGCCGATACTCCCTGCTCCGCCTGAGCGGAGCGGGGAGCCGGACCTTGCAGCCAAAGGAGTCTCCATGATCGACCGCCGCCGCCTGATGCTGACCTCCGCCGGCCTCGGCCTGACGGCGGTCATGCCCGCCATGGCCCAGACGCCCGCGGCGAGCGAAGACGCCCGGCTGCATGCCCTGTTGCTGGTCCAATTCGAGGACGGGCTGAATCGCAGTCCCGAGAGCGCCACCTCTCTCGGGCTCGACGTCGGCTCGCGCGCGGCGCAGCGGGGCCAGCTGAATAACCGCTCGGTCGCGGCCTTCCAGGCGGAAGCACCGCGCAACCGCGAGCGGCTGGACCGGCTTCGCGGCATCAACGCCGAGGCCCTCTCGCCTGAAGGGCGGCTGAGCTATGACGTCGCCCTGTTCCAGCGGGAACTGGCCGTCGACTACGCCCGCTTCCCCTGGCACACGCCCGACGGCTGGCGGCAGACTCCCTATGGCGTGTCGCAGCTGGGCGGCGCCTACGCCGCCGTGCCGGACTTTCTGGACAGCACCCATCCGATCGAGACCCTCGACGACGTTGTGGGCTTCCTGAACCGACTCGATGCCTTCCCGACCGCGCTCGACCAGGACACGGAGCGGATGCTGGCCAATGCGGAGATGGGCGTCATCGCGCCCGACTTCGTGCTCGACAAGACCCGGCTGCAGCTGATCGCCCTGCGCGACCAGCCCGGCGAAGATCAGGCCATGGTACGATCGCTGGTTCGCCGGAGCACCGAGAAGGGCCTGCCGAATTTCGGCGAAGGCGCTGCCCGACTGTTCGACGGTCGGGTGCGGAATGCACTGACCCGCCAGATTGAGGCGGTCGAGGCCCTGCGGCTTCGTTCCAGCCATCAGGCCGGCGTCCTGCGCATACCGGACGGCGAGGCCTATTACGCCCTCAATCTGCGCAATTTCACCACCACCGACTACTCGCCCGTCGACATCCACCGCATCGGTCTGGAACAGGTCGCGGACCTCCAGAGCCAGATCGACGTCCTGCTGAAGGGCGAGGGGTATACGCAGGGGACCGTCGCCGAGCGGCTGGCCGGACTGCGCACCGAGGCGCGCTTCCGCTTCGCCAATACGGACGCCGGGCGCGAGGAGCTGCTGGCCTTTGTGAACGCCGAGATGGCGTCGATCCGCGCCCGCATGCCCGAAGTCTTCCCGCGCATTCCGCGCAACGACTTTGTGGTGCGCCGCGTCCCGCCGGCGATCGAGGCCGGGGCGCCGGGCGGCTATGCCCAGGGCGGCAGTCTGGATGGGTCGCGGCCCGGGATCTACTACATCAACCTGCGCGACACGGCGGAGTGGCCGCGCTGGACGCTGAAGACCCTGACCTATCACGAGGCGGCGCCCGGCCACCTGTTCCAGGGCGCCCTGGCGCGCGAGGCGGGCGAACTGCCGATCTACCGGCGGGTCGGGGGCTTCTCCGCCTATGGCGAGGGCTGGGGCCTGTATTCCGAGCGGCTGGCCGATGAGCTGGGCGTCTATGACGGGGACCCCTTCGGCCGCATCGGCTATCTGGAGAGCTTCCTGTTCCGCGCCTGCCGTCTGGTCGTCGACACCGGCCTGCACGCCCAGGACTGGAGCCGCGAGCGGGCCATCCGGTATTTCGCCGAGAATGTGAGCGATCCGAACGAGTCCGAGGTCGAACGCTACTGCGTCGCCCCGGGGCAGGCCTGCAGCTACAAGATCGGCGAGACCTTCATCACCGCCCTGCGGGGCAGTCTGAAGGATCGGCCGGGCTTCGACCTGAAACGCTTCCACGCCGCCGTGATCGACGGCGGCAACATCCCGCTGACCATCCTCGAACGGCGTGTCCGCGCGGCGATGGCCTGACCAGTCTCCGGAGCCAGAGCATGATCGACCGCCGCCGCCTGATGCTGTCCTCCGCCGGCCTCGGCCTGATGGCGGCCCTGCCGGTCGCCGCACAGGCCCCGGTGATGTCGCCCGCTGACGCCCGCCTCGACGCCATGCTGACCCGCTGGTTCGAGGAGAATGTCGACCTGTCGCCCGAGTATGCGACCAACCTCGGCCTCGACCGGGGCACGCGCGCCGCCCTGTCGGGTCAGCTGCGTCAGGCCGGGATCGCCGACGCCGAAGCCGACCGCGTCCGCGCCCGCGCCCGCTGGGCCGAAATCCGGACGGTGTCGGAGGAAGGGTTGTCGGATCAGGCCAAGGTGTCGCTGGCCGTCTATCGCTTCACCGCCGAGGGCGCGGCCCTGGCGGCGGACATCCCCTATGGCGGGGGCGGACCCTATGTCGTGACCCAGCGGTCGGGGGCCTATTTCTCGGTGCCGGACTTCATGGCCAACCAGCACCGGCTCGAGACCGAGGCCGACGCCGAGGCCTTCATTTCGCGGCTGTCCGCCTTCGCGCGACTGCTGGATCAGGAAAGCGAGCGGATCACAGCCGACGCCGCGCTCGGCGTCATGTTGCCGTCGTTCCTGATGGACAAGACCCTGACCCAGCTGCGGACCCTGCGCGACACGCCGGCCTATGACATGGCCATGCTGCAGGCGCTGATCCGCAAGACGGACGAGCGCAACATGATGGGCGACTGGGGCGCCCAGGCCGCCAGTGTGATCGACGGCGAGATCAAGCCGGCCCTGACCCGCCAGATCGCTGTCTTCGAGGCCCAGCGCCCGCATGCGACCGACGATGCGGGGGCCTGGAAGTTGCCGCAGGGCGCCAGGGCCTATGCCCTGGCGCTGCGCGCCTTCACCACGACCGATTACAGCGCCCAGGACATCCATGACATCGGCCTTGAGCAGGTCGCCGCCATCCAGGGCGAGATCGATACGATCCTCAAGGGCATGGGTATGACCGAGGGTTCGGTCGGCAGCCGGATCAAAACCCTCAGCGAGGACCCGCAGCACCTCTGGCCCAACACCGACGAGGCCAAGATCGAGCTGATCGGGTCACTGAACCGTCAGATGGAGGCGCTGGAGCCGTTGCTGCCGCGGGTGTTCAACACCCTGCCCGGCGCACGGGTCGAAATCCGTCGCGTGCCGCCGTCTATCGAGCTGGGCGCGCCGGGCGGCTACTACCAGGCCGCCTCGCTGGATGGGACGCGGCCGGGCGCCTACTATATCAACCTGTCGAACACGGCGAACTGGCCCAAATGGGGTCTGCCGACCCTGACCTACCACGAGGCCTCGCCGGGTCACCATTTCCAGATCACGGTCGCGCGCGAGGCGGGCAGCCTGCCGATCTATCGCCGCGTCGCCGGCAACTCGGCCTTCAACGAGGGTTGGGCGCTGTATGCCGAGCGCGTCGCTGCGGATGATCTGGATGTCTATGCCGGCAATCCGCTGGGGCGGGTGGGATATCTGCAGTCCTATCTGTTCCGGGCGGTCCGGCTGGTGGTCGATACCGGCCTGCACCACAAGCGCTGGAGCCGCGATCAGGCCATTCGCTACATGATCGAGGAGTGCGGCGAGCCGCCGGAGTCGGCCGAGAAGGAGATCGACCGCTACTGCGTCTCGATCGGCCAGGCCTGTTCCTACAAGCTGGGCCAGACGGTGATCGCGCGCCTGCGGGCCGAGGCGGAGGCACGTCCCGGCTTTGACCTGAAGGCCTTCCACGACCGGGTGCTGCTGAACGGTTCCGTGCCGCTGGCGGTGCTGGAAGGCCTCATGCGGGCCTGATCGCCCGCGCCTCCACGATGGTGGGATCGGCGTCGGCTTGGGCCGCCAACCAGTCGCGGAAGCGGGCGATCTTGGGCGACCGGCGTCGACCCTCGGGCCAGACCAGATAATAGCCGGTGTGGAACGACACCGTCTGGCTGAAGGGGCGCACCAGCAGACCGTTGCGAAGCTCGCGCGCGAACAGGATGGGCGAGGCGAGGGCCACGCCCTGGTCGCCGAGCGCGGCCGCGACCTCCAGCACCTGATAGTCGGCGGTCAGACGGCTCATGGGCTGCGTCCCGCCGCTGACGCCCGCCGCCGCAAACCATGCGGCCCATTCCTTCTCCATGCCGATGCGCGGCGCATCCAGCAGATCGGCGGGCTCGACCAGTTTCAGCCGCTCGGCCATCGCCGGGCTGCACACCGGGGTGAAGACGCTGGGCATCAGCAGCTGGCTCTCCATCCCGGGCCAGTCGCCGGAGCCGGAGCGGATGCCGACGTCAAACCCTTCGCGGGAGATGTCGAGCAGGTTGGGGTTGGTGTCCAGCCGCACCGCCAGACCCGGATTGGCAACCTGGAAGCCGCCCAGCCGCGGTGCCAGCCACTGGGCCGCCAGTGAGGCGAGGGTGGTGATCGACAGGATGTGCTCGTCGGCCTCGGTCAGGTCGCTGACGGCCCGGCGGAGCAGGGTCATGGCCTCGGTCGCGGCGCGGGACAACCGTTCGCCGCCCTCGGTCGGCTGGACCTCGCGGGGCAGGCGACGGAACAGGCTCTGGCCCAGCCGGCCCTCCAGCGCCTTGATCTGCCAGCTGACGGCGGCCTGGGTCATGCCCAGTTCCTCGGCTGCGCGGGTGAAGCTCTTCAGACGGGCGGCTGCCTCGAACACCCGAATGGAGGCGAGGGGGATGCCGGCGAGCGGGTCAGCCATAAGGTATCCTTGTGGTTTGACGCGATCATCTGGTTTGTGGGGTCGTCTCGTCAAGCCTAGATATTCGTCATCGCAACAACAACAGAGGAGGCCGTGATGGAAAACGTCCACGCCGCCCACAAGGAAGATTACTCGGGATTGCTCAGCGCCATCGTCGAAGCATTGGCAAGCATGAAGCGCCGGTCCAAAGCGCCGCGGCCGCGCGGACTGGTCGTGACGCCCTGGAGTGGGCGCTCGCCCGTCGGCTGGTCGGCCTGACAAAATACCGAAACCAGGCCGAGGGAAGCCAGGATGGAAGACGTTCACCGCACCCATAAGGAAATTGCATGGGACTGGGCGCGGAATCGTCACGACTGGCGCACTAGCCGAACCCGTCAGCTCCTGCGCATGCCGCTCCGTATTGTGCCGCCGCCGAGCCGCTGACGGTTCCCTGAATCCGGTCCGCCGCAGGAGACCACCCTTCCCCCGCCCGTGACCTTCGGCCCCCTCGGGGTCGTGGCCCGAACTCCGGAGTCTCCTGCTCCCGGGGTTCGGGTCGAGCTATGTCTGGCGACGGAAGCGCTGGAAGCCTACCGTTCCAGTCCTGACCGGCGGCAGGAGCAGGCCATGCAGATCGACAGACGCGGCGTGTTTTTCGGTGCAGCGGCTGTCGCCATTGCGCCTGAACAGGGCTGGGCCCAAAGCCGCGACTATGCAGCAGCCGCCGACTATTCGGCACAGAGGCGCGGCGTGTCCTTCCTTGTCATGCAGGGCGGTCGCGTCCTGTTCGAGGACTATCCTCGCTCGAGCGCCGGCGACACGCATGAACTGGCCAGCGGCACCAAGAGCTTCAGCGGCGTGCTGGCCGCCGCCATGGTCCAGGACGGCCTGCTGACCCTGGATGAGGCCTGCGCGGACACCCTGACCGAATGGGGCGACGACCCGGTCAAGCGCTCGGCGACGATCCGCACCCTGTTGAGTCTGTCCTCCGGCGTGGGCGGCGGCTCCATCGGGCGGCCTTCGACCTATGCTGCGTCGGTCGCCCAGCCCTTCGCCGGGGCGCCGGGCGTGTTCCGCTATGGGCCCACCCCGTTTCAGGTGTTCGGCGAGATCGTCCGCCGCAAGCTGTCAGCGGCCGGGCGGCCCGACGACGTGCTGGCCTTCATCGACGAGCGGTTGTTGCGGCCCGCCGGGGTGACGCATGGGTCTTGGCGGCGTCAGGCCGGTCAGGCCAATCTGCCATCCGGCGCTCAGTTCAACGCCCGCAACTGGGCCCGCTTCGGCGCCTTTGTGCAGGGCGGGTGCCGCGTCGAGGGCCGGGCGATCGTTGATGCGCAGGCGCTGGCCGATTGCTTCCGCCCGACTCCCGCCAACCCCGGCTACGGCCTGACCTGGTGGCTGCTCCGTCCGGGTCTGGTTCCGCCCAGCCCGCGCTCCCCCATCGATTCCTCGGCCGCCGCCCTCGCGGGTCTGCCGACTGTGAGAATGGCGGCCGGCGCGGGCGATCAGCGACTGTACCTGATCCCGGATCGCGATCTGGTCGTCGTGCGTCAGGCTGACGGCATTCTGGCGAGGCTGGCCGGCGGCGGCACGGACTGGTCAGACGCGGCCTTCCTGCGGCTGATCCTCAACTGACGGTCCAGCCGTCCGCCTCGCGCAGGGCATTGTGAATGGCCGTAGCCGCCACCGCCGCTTCGGCCGAGGCGACAGCGATCTGGTTCAGGCCCCGCACAACGTCCCCGGCAGCGTAGAGACCCTTGACGCTGGTGGCCTGATGCGGATCGACGATCAGTCGGCCGTCCTCGCCGGTCCGGGCGTCCAACCCCTCGGCCAGTCCAGCGTTCGGCGATGTTCCAAGCGCCGAATAGACCAGATCAAAGGTGCGAAAGGCCCCGCCCCAGCTCAGCGCCGTCACCCGGTCGCCTTCCAGCCGGACATTGTCGATTGGCGCGCGGATCAATTCGATCCCCAGCCGCCCCAGCTCATCGGTCGCGATCGAAGCTTCGTCCGGCCCGACATGGATCAGGGTGACCCGGTCGGAGTAGGTGCGCAGGAACGCCGCTTCGCGCACGCCCTTGTCATCATTGCCGATCACGGCCACCGCCTTGTCGATGGCTTCAAAGCCGTCGCAGATCGGACAGATGCGGACCAGGGACCGCTCGATGGCCCGCTCCACGCCCGGAAGGTCAGGGTGATGATCGACCACCCCGGTAGCCAGCAGGACCGCCCGCACCCTCATCTCCCGGCCGTTCAGACGGGCCACGAAGCCGGCGCCGTCGCGCGTCAGCTGCTCGATCCGCCCCGCCTCGATAACCGCCCCGTATTCCTCGGCCTGTTCGGTCATCCGTTTCAGAATGGCGTCGCCGGTGATCCCCTGCGGGAAGCCGGGCATGTTGTGGCTGACCGGGATCCAGCAGGCCCGCGGCGCTCCGCCGTCGGCCACCAGCACCCGCCGTCTGAACCGCGCCAGATAGGTCGCCGCCGTCAGACCTGCCGGACCCGAGCCGACAATCAGGACTTCGGGTTCATCGCTCATGGGAGCCACGATCACTTTCCCTCCGCGCGGATGCAATCCGTCAGGGCCGCTTGCGGGCGTTCGCGTCCCTTCGCGGCCTCCGTGTCGTCCAGTACACGCCGCATGAGCTCGGCGTCGATCAGCACCGGCGCTTCACAGAATGCGATGATCCAGCGCTGAACCAGCGCCCTTGTTTCGCTATCCAAGAGAGACGCCCCCACACATGCTTCCGGTCATCAGAACCGCCGCGCAGCCGGGCGGTTCACCTTGGCTGTGGAAGACTTTTTCGAGGCAGGGTTAACCTCCGGGACGCCGCCCTTTGCACCCGCCCGCGCGCCCCGCTATACCGCCCGCCACACTCCCCATTCCCAATCAGAGGCGCGAACCCGCATGACCAGGATCAAGGTCGCCAATCCCATCGTGGACATCGACGGCGACGAGATGACCCG
>DDSO01000075.1 GCA_002343425.1 Brevundimonas sp. UBA2388 | reverse complement strand
GAGAGCTCCAGCCCCCCGCCGAGACAGTAACCATGGATCGCGGCTATCAGGGGCTTATTGACCCGGTCCAATGCCTCGATCCAGCCTGGGGTCAATTCGTCTCGCAGGGCGGTCAGGCAGGTCGCGTCGCTTTGCGCCTTGATATCAGCCCCGGCACAAAAGCCCCGCTCGCCAGCGCCGCGGATCGCAATAACGCCGATGCCGGAATCGCTGTCGAGTTGATCAAGCGCCATCAGTGCCTCGCGACGCAGGGACGAGTTGATCGCATTGATTTGCCCGGGGCGATTGAGCGTGATCCAACCGACGCGGTTTACCCGCTCGATCAGAACGGCGCGGCCAAGTGTTCCATCTGCCATCGGCGTCATCCTTCGACGGGTCCGTCAGCCGATCCGGGCAGCCGCGGGCTTGCTTCACTCAAGCTACAATAGTGCATAAAATTCGGCAAACGGAACAGAGTTCTTATGTCAGAATAAAATGATTGTCACGAGTGCCGTCCCTGAGTAGGTCAGAACGGCGGACCCGAAGACGTTCGCGCCTTTCTGGGAGTCGCAATGCGAGCCCTTCAGAGTCTGCGGCGAGGCGGTCCGGAAACGCTCGAGATCCGCGAGGTTGAAGAGCCTGTTCCGGGGCCAGGCCAAGTTTCCGTGATGGTTCACGCCTGTGCTGTGAATTTTCCTGACGCGTTGGTCATAGAGGACAAATACCAACTGCGCCCCAGCCGCCCGTTCTCGCCCGGAAGCGAGTTGGCGGGTGTAGTGCGGACCGTCGGCAAGGGAGTTGAAGCCATCAGGGTGGGGGAACGCGTTTCCGCGTCAATACCCTTCGGGGCAATGGCCGAAGTCGTGATCGTACCTGCGGAGCGGGCCACAGTGATCCCGGATGCGATGCCGTTCGATGAAGCGGCCGCGCTTCAGGTTACATACGGGACCGTCTTCTATGCCTTGGTCGGCAGGGCGAGCCTCCAACCCGCCGAGACGCTTCTGGTTCTGGGGGCGGGCGGCGGCATCGGCCTCGCTGCCGTGGAGTTGGGCAAGGCACTCGGCGCGCGTGTCGTTGCGGCGGCTTCGTCCTCCCACAAGCTGGAAGCCGCTATCGCAATGGGCGCGGATGTGGTGGTGCATTATCCTGAGAAGGTAGAGAACGTCGCGCAAGCGAGCGCGTTTACCGAGGCGATCAAGTCCGCTTGCGGCGGACGGGGGCCCGACGTCGTAGTCGATCCAGTCGGCGGCCCATATGCTGAGCCGGCGATGCGGTCGATGGCGTGGCACGGCCGATACCTGGTTGTCGGCTTCGCCGCGGGAATTCCGACGGTTCCGCTGAATCTTGCCCTGCTTAAGGGCAGCCAGATTATCGGAGTCTTCTGGGGAGCCTACATAGGACGCAATCCCTCAGCCGGCGCAGAAGACATGAAGGTGTTGATGGGACTCTATGCGGCCGGCAAGATAAGGCCGCGCATTTCAGAACGCTATCCGCTGGAGCGGGGCGGCGCGGCTATTGCCCGGTTAGGGTCGCGCAGTGTTTGCGGCAAGGTAGTCGTTGATGTTTGTAGTTCTGATGCCAGAATATAATACTGCCCATAGAATGACGCTGGACCGCAGCAATCGCGGCGGGTAGGTTCGGCGGTGAATGGATCCGCGCACACGGAGCGTGGTCTCGCCTCGCGTTCATCGAACAGTCGGCGAAATGAATGGAATGACGGCGATGACCCATACGACCGAGACGGGCTGGCGAACCGGCCCTCGCGACACGCCGGTCGCCGCACTGCGACGCGCGGTTGGTGCACATCCTCAGAAGGTCTTTCTCGATTTCTGCGGCGAGACGCACACCTACGAGGAATTCGACCGCGCCAGCAACCGGTTTGCCCACTCTCTTCAGGAGCTGGGCCTTGTCGCCGGAGCCCCGATCGTCTCGATGCTGGACAACAACGTTGATGCGGTCACGACCTGGATTGCCGCGAACAAGATTTCGGTGATCAGCGTTCCTCTGAATACGGCGCTGATCGGCCAGTTCCTGCGCCACCAGATCGAGGACGCAGGGGCGACGGTTCTGGTTTGTGAGGCGCGATACCTGCCCCGGGTCCTTGCCATCGAGGGCGAATTGACGGCGCTGAAAACCGTCCTGGTGCGAGGCGAGTTTGAGGCCCAGTCCGGATCGGCCCTAAACATCGCGGCGCTGGACGATCATCGTGGCGCAGACGAAAGCGTGTTTGACGAACTGCCCGACCCCGGGGCGCTGAACGCCCTGATCTACACCTCAGGCACCACCGGGCCTTCCAAGGGCTGCATGATCACGGGCAACCAGATGTGCCACTTCGCCCGGATGCTGACCCGCTCAGCACCGTTCGGGCCGGAT
This sequence comes from Brevundimonas sp. UBA2388, assembly GCA_002343425.1. Lineage (GTDB taxonomy): Bacteria > Pseudomonadota > Alphaproteobacteria > Caulobacterales > Caulobacteraceae > Brevundimonas. The sequence goes on along the minus strand of DDSO01000075.1, from coordinate 44,320 downwards.
GACATCTACTGGACGCCCCTGCCGCTGTTCCACATGAACGCCATCGCGACCGGCGTGGTCTCGGTGATGCTGGTCGGAGCGACGATCTCGTTCGCGCCGAAATTCTCGGTCTCGGGGTTCTGGCCGGCCGTTGAAAAATCCGGGGCGACGGTCGTTTCGATCTTGGGTTCGCTGGGCACTCTCCTGGCCCGCGCCGATGAGCACGAAGCGATGGCGCGCTGTTTCGGGCAGGTTCATACCGTGAAGGGCAATCCCTTCCCCGAGGAGGTCAAGCAGATCTGGCGAACCCGTTTTGGCGCCAAGCACGTCGGGTCCAACATCTATGGCCTGACGGAGGGACTGCTTACCTCCATGCCGGCGGACGGGTCCTATGCGGAAGGCTCATCGGGCAAGGCGGCGCCTGAGCTGGACGTTCGCATTTTTGACGACAACGACAACGAGGTCCCTGCAGGCACCGCAGGCGAAGTGGTCTGCCGGCCGCTGATGCCTGACATCATTTTCAAGGGCTATTGGCGGCGCCCCGACGACACGTTGAAGGTCATGGGGAACATGTGGTTCCACACCGGCGACATCGGCATGTTCGATGAGAACGGCTTCTTTTATTTCGTCGATCGGAAGAAGGACTATCTGCGGCGGCGAGGGGAGAACATTTCCAGTTTCGAGATGGAGAGCTCCATCTTGACGCATCCGGCGATCGAACAGGTCGCCGTCCATGCCGTACCGTCCCCCTTGCAGGAAGACGACCTCAAGGTGACCGCCAAACTGAAGCCCGGCGCGACGCTCACGGAAGAGGATCTGTGCCGGTGGCTGGTCGATCGAGTGCCGTACTATGCTGTGCCGCGCTACGTCGAGTTTAGGTCGGAGCTTCCCGTGAATCCTCAAGGCAGGGTGCTGAAATTCCAGCTCCGTGACGAAGGCGCGACCGAAGCGACTTGGGATCGTGAGGCCTCAGGCATCACTGTAGATCGCTGACGCCGCGTCCCCGATTGCTGCACATCCTTGGCCGATCGTCCTCCTTGCGGCTGCCGGATGAGAAATCGCGGGCGCGTCGCATGGCGAAGGGCGATGTAAGTTCACGGCAAGCTCAACACCCCGACGGAGGCAATCTGGCGTCCGGCGGCTTCTGCTTCCGGGCAAACCGCATCTCCGCACGAGAGTGCCGATCATCCGCCGGATCGAGCCTGCCAGACTCCGCATCCTCACCCTCCGAAAGCCCGGATTATGTGTCAGGGTGGGGTTTTGCGGCTGACCAATCCTGCGCCGTCAAGGGTTCGAGATACAGAATAGCGTTCCCAAGTGAGATTTTTACGTTGCCGATGAGCGGTGTTCTGTTAGCCTCCTGCTGCTGACCTCGCGCGCTTCGGGTCCGGAGCGAGTTTTGGGGCGGCGCAACAATGATTCCGGCTCGCAGCCGGGACGGGGGGAGCACCATGAAGAACGGATTATATCGGCGCGCTTCGTATGCCGTACTGGCCTGCGCAGCGACGTTGACTGCACCCGCAGCTGTTCAGGCCCAGGAGTCGACGCAGCAAGCGTCCCAGATCGATGACGTGGTCGTGACCGCGCGCCGCCGCGACGAAGCACCGATCTCGGTTCCCGTCGCTGTGACGGTTCTTGGTCGCGAACAACTCGAGATCCTGGCGGTCGATAGTCTGCAGGACCTTCGCGCGGTGACTCCCGGAATCGCAGTGGGCGAAGTCTCGGGCGGAGTCGGCGGTACAGTCGCGCTGCGCGGTGTCAGCACCACAGCGGGTTCCAACCCAACCTTCGAACAGACGGTGGCGATTAACATCGACGGGGTCCAACTGTCGCGTGGCGGCGCGGTTCGCATTGGCCAGATCGACATGGAGCGGATCGAGGTACTCCGTGGACCTCAGGCGCTCTTTTTCGGCAAGAACAGCCCGGCCGGCGTCATCTCGATTACGACTGCGGACCCGGGCAGCTCGTTCGAAGCCCGCGGCCGTGCGGCCTATGAAGTCAATGCCGAGGAGCGGCAGTTCGAGGCCATGATCTCCGGTCCTCTGACCGACACCCTGGGCGCCCGCCTGGTCGTACAGTTGTCTGACATGGAGGGCTGGCGCACCAACATCGCCGGAAGCGCGGCTGCGGCCGCCAATGCGATCCGGCCGAATTCTGTCACCGGCAATGCCGACGGCGGCCCGCAGCAGTCCTTCATGTTCACGCGCGGCACCCTGCTTTGGCAGCCCTCCGACGCCTTTGATGCACGACTGAAGCTCAGCTACGCTGACATGGAGGGCATCGGCTACAACGCCGCGGGGGGATTCCAGCGCATCTATTGCCCGAACGGCGCGCCCCAGACAGCGGGCCAGGCGAGTGCGTTGAACGGCAATGTCGCCAACCCTGCACTGGCGGCCGCACTGGCCGTTGACGACTGCCGCGCTGACGACGTGTACGCCAACGGAAGCATCAACCCGGCCTTTCTCGTCGGCGCGCCTGACGGGTTCACCGACCGTGAAGGCGCGGGGGATTATACTCAGGCCCTCCATTCACTGGAAATGAACTGGGCGCTAGGCGACGCGCTGACGCTGACGTCGATCACCGGTTGGGCGAATAACAAGGACTTCCGTTACGACACCTATGCGGTCGCGCCCTCGGACGCCCTGCCCACGCTCGGTTTTGGCGGCAACACAGAACTGACGCAGGTGACCCAGGAAATCCGGTTCGCTTCTGATTTTGACGGGTCGTTCAACTTCCTGGTCGGCGGCTTCTATGAAGACACCCAACTGACCACCTACACCCGCTTGATTACGGCCGGCTCACCCCTGTTCTTTCATACGATCGAGGGCCAGACCCAGTCGGTGTTCGGCCAAGGCATCTGGGACATCACGGATTCGCTGGAGCTCGCCGGCGGCCTGCGTTGGAGCCGTGAAACCAAAGACTTCTCGGTCGCCCGGAACGGCGTCCTTCAGCCTGTGGCGCCCGGCAGCGCCGAGTTCAGCAACACTTCGCCGGAGGTCACCCTGACTTGGCGACCGTCTGAAACTCTGACGATCTACGGCGCCTACAAAGAGGGCTTCAAATCGGGCGGGTTCGCTGCGGCCACGAACACCGGCAACGCATTCGTTACCCCGCTGAATGCCCTGTATCAGCCCGAATCCGCCGAAGGGTTCGAACTCGGGATCAAGGCGTTGCTGCTGGATGGCTCCCTTCGAACAAACCTGACCCTGTACGATTACGACTACACGAACCTGCAGGTGAACTCGCTGGACAACTCTAGCGGCGTCCCGGTGATCCGGGTGAACAACGCCGGCGCAGCGGCCGTGAGGGGCGTAGAGGCCGACTTCATCTTCCGGCCGGAAGCGATCGAGGACCTCACTATTCGAGGCGCCGTGAACTACAGCGACGCGACCTATACGGACTTTCTCGCCACCTGCTGGATCGGGCAGACCATCGCGGAGGGTTGCAACCAGTTAGTCAACCCCACGACCTTGCGGTTCACGGGCCAGCAGCTCGCGGGCCACCGGTTGATCAACGCGCCCGAATGGAGCGGTTCGATCGGCGCCGGCTATGTGCATTCCACTGGCATGCCGGGCATTTCGTGGGGACTTAACGCTGACGCAAACTACAAGTCCGACTACAATCCGCACCCGGAACTGCACCCAGGCGCGGAACAGGAGTCCGTTTGGTTCCTCAATGCGGGGGCGCGTGTATTCAGCGACGACCGCCGCTGGGAGTTTGCGTTGATCGGTCGGAACCTCACCGAGGAATTCAGGGTCGATGTGGCTTCGAACGTCCCGGGCACCGGCACGGCGGCGCGGACGGGTTCGGCGACCCTCGGTGGTCAAGCTGATCTGACCGGCAACGTCAACCGGGGACGCGAGATCATGTTCCAACTTACCTTCCGTCCGTTCTAGCCCAACTGGCGCGCCCTTCGTCCAATCCACCGGACGGAGGGCCGCCTCCCTTTCGTGCCGGCCGGATGCGGCCGAAACCTGAGGCAGTTTTATGCGGCAAGATGGTCGCCCTTGGAACGCCCACCTAGGACCACGGGCGCTCGTATGGCCAAGTCTGAACCTAGGACCGTGGCAGTGATTGCGGAGCTCAGGCCAATTTCTGCCCAGGCGGGCGGTCTCGCCACAGCGATCGCCTACGGACAATGGTGAAGCGGCCACGACGGATACCAAAGTGAGAGGCGCTATGGCCCGACAAGGGCCATTGGGAGGTTTAAAATGACGACAACAGAGGCGGCGGAGCGGCCCGTCGCCAAGGGGGCGTGGTACGCCTTGGCGGTATTGACGCTGGTCTATGTCTTCAACGCCGTCGACCGATCCGTGATGTCGATCGTGATCGAGCCGGTTCGACACGAGTTCGGCCTCAACGATAGCCAGTTGGGCCTCCTGACAGGACTGGCCTTCGGCCTGACGTATGCCATCGCCGGAATACCGATTGGCATGCTGGTCGACCGGGTTAATCGCCGGAATCTGCTCTCCGTCATGCTATTCGCCTGGAGTGGAGCCACTGCCTTTTGCGGTCTGGCTACAGGCTACGTCAGCCTGGTGGTCTCTCGGCTGGTCGTCGGGGCCGCTGAATCAGCCGGCGCACCCACCGCCTTGTCGATGATCGCTGACCTGTTCCCCAAGTCCCGCCGCTCTACGCCGATCGGCATATTTTGGGTCAGCACGGCCCTGGGCACGGCTATCAGCCTCGTGATCGGCGGCGTCATCGCTACGAACTATGGCTGGCGAGCAGCGTTCTTTATCGCGGGAGTTCCCGGAATCCTGCTGGCCTTTCTGCTCTTCTTTACGGTGAAAGAGCCCGTTCGCGAAGTTGACGTGAAGGGAGCGCAGCTCAAGGCTCCATCGTATTTCTCAACCCTCGCCTATATCTTCCGGACACCTACGGTCAGGCACCCATTCCTTGGAATCGCTCTGAACTCCATCGCCATGTCGGGCGTCCCGGTCTGGGCCGCGTCGTTCCTTATCCGAACACAGGACTTCTCGCTCGCTCAGGCTGGACTGTTCGCGGGCATCGGCGTCGGAGTGTTCGGCGGCATCGGCTCGCTGATCGGCGGCCCGCTCGGAGATATCGTGACGCGCCGGTTTGGACTGCCGGCGCTGGCGTCCGTGCCCATGGTGATGAGCGCAGCGTCGTTCTTTTCGGGCCTGGTGTTTGCCCTGTCGGGCAATCTGATCATGGTTGCGATTGGTTTCATCCTGTTTGAGATCTTCTCGCGGGCTCACACAGCGTCTGCCTATGCCATGCTTCTCGGGGGGGTCGAATCGCGGATGCGGGGCGTGGTTGTTTCATCGGTTCAGGCGGCGACCAACCTGATCGGATATGGCGTTGGCCCCCTTATAGTGGGGGTGGTTAGCCAACTGGTCGGAGGCGGCAGCAATTCGCTGCAGTTCGGCATGATGGCGGTCATGTTTGCGATGCTCTGGGCTACTGGCCACTTCGCGCTCGCCTGGCGCGCCGCACGCCGCGACAGCGTATGACCTCCGAACTGACCTTCTTCTATACGCCGACGTCATGCTCGCTGGCGTCCCATATCGCGCTTGAGGAGGCGGGCGCCGTCTTCGATCCGCATCGGGTGCGGCTGCATACGCCCGAAGGCGTCGACGACTACAGGCGTATCAACCCCGGGGGCACGGTGCCGGCGCTATCGATTGGCGGCGTCATCATTCCCGAGAATGTGGCGATCCTGACTTGGGTGGCCCGCGCCTTTCCCGATGCGAAACTCATGCCTGACGATCCGGTCGAGTCCGCCCGGGTCATGGCGCTGATCGCCTGGTTCGCCAGTACGGTCCACATCACCCGCCGAATGGCGCGAGCGCCTTTTCGCATGACGCCGGACGAGACGACCCACCCGTCGTTGAGCCGCGAGGGCCGAACCCGATTTCTCGTCAATTTGCAAAAGATTGATGGGCTGCTGGAAGGCCGCGAGTGGCTTGTGGGAGATCGCATGTCGATCGCCGACGCCTACGCCCTCGTATTCTACGCGTGGGGCCATGCGGACGAGCATCCGGTGGTCGATCTGGTCAACTATTCAGAACATGTACGACGGCTGATCGCACGTCCGGCTGTCCAGCGCGCGATGGCGCGCGAAAAGACCATCCTGCCCGTTGCTTGAGCATTCGCCCGAGGGGATCCGCCATGCCGAACCGTCAGCTCAGCGGCCGTCGCATCATTGTCACCGGAGGCGCCAGCGGTATGGGCGAGGGGCTGGTCCGCGCCTTTCCCGCTCTCGGCGCGCGGGTCGTGTCCATGGATTTCGCGGAAGACGCCGGACGGCGGATCGCCGCCGAGTCCGGGGCGGCGGGTTTTACTCTCGTTGACGTAACCCTCGAGCAGTCGGTCGAGGAAACGGTCGCCGAGGCCGTCGGACTTCTTGGAGGGCTTGATGTCCTGATCCATGCCGCTGGTGCGGCGCCAAGTGGCCCGGCGGCCGCAACGTCGCTTGACCTCTGGAGCCACGCCTTGGCTGTGAATGCGACAGGCACCTTTCTCATGAACAGAGCAGTGTTCCCACATCTGGCCGATCGCGGCGGATCTATCCTGAACTTCGCTTCGGCCGCCGGCGTGAAGGGCCATCCGGGCAAGGCCGCCTACGCCGCGGCGAAGGGCGCGGTGCTCGCCTGGACCCGGACGGTCGCCGCTGAGTGGGGAGCTTATGGCATTCGAGTCAATGCGATCGCGCCGGCGATCTGGACGCCGATGTACGACAGGACCAGGTCGGAGATGACTGCGGAAGAACTGGTGGCCCACGACTGCCTCAAAGCTCGGGCCATTCCCCTTGGGGGGCGACTGGGCGACATCAGTGAGGATTTCGTCCCGGTCCTTGCTTTTCTCGCTTCAAAGGAAGCGCGATTTATCAGCGGCCAGACCATCGCCATTGATGGCGGCATGCTGATGGTTCGTTGAACCAACATCCACGGGCGACATGGGAAGTGTCAGGCTAACGCCAAACGGCCCGTGGCAAACAAACGGCCCTTGGCAAAATTGGCGAAAGCCGCTGTCGCCTCAGCCCGTCTTGGGCCCGACCACGTTGCGCAAGGTTCCGATCCCCTCGACCGTCACCTCGACAACATCGGCCGGGCGCAGATAGCGGCCGGTCGCCTGTCCCACGCCTTCGGGTGTACCGGTGAACAGCAGATCGCCGGCGGCGAAGCTCACCCTCTGGTGAATGAAACTAATCAACTCCGGAACGTTCCAGGTCATGTCGGCCGTCGTGCCGTCCTGCCGAACCTCGCCGTTGATTGTGGTCGAGAGACGTAGGGTGGGACTGCCAGCCGGGAACTCATCGGGTGTGACGATCCAGGGTCCCACCGGCGTCGCGCCGTCCTGACTTTTGGCGGCGTAAAGGTCCATGCCGATCCCGGTAGGGCCACTGCGTTGAAGGTCGCGCGCGCTGACGTCGTTGCCGGCCGTGTAGCCGAGGACGGAGGCAAGCGGATCGTCCAGGTCGATGTCGGACGTACCGAGAATGACGACGAGTTCGCACTCATAATCCAGCTCATCGGTCAGCGGGGGGTATCGGATTGGATCCGCGGCCCCGATCAATGCCCCATAGGCCTTCAGGAAGGCAATCGGTTGGGATGGCGCGGCCACACCGAACTCGATCAGATGCTTTCTGTAGTTCGCCCCCGCGATGACGACTTTATTGGTGACATCGCAAGGGGCGAGCAGTCGAAGTTGCGACAGGACAAGCGTAGGTCCGACGAACGTGAGCGCCGCCTCGCCGCCCCCTTGAACGAGACCGGGCCCCCAGTCGGCGACTCCGCCCGCGATCGGCCGGGCGGCATCAGTTGCGGGATCGACGACAGCCCAGAAGGACGGGCCGCCGGTGGTGCACCGGGCCAGTTTCATCAGGCGGCAATCGCTTTGTTGGTCCGCCCCATCTTGTCCAGATCGATATGCAAGAGATCGACCGCGTTCTTCCAACGGATCTTCTCTAAATCCTCGGCTGAGACCCTGAGGCCTGTTGTCAGGTCACCGCGAATGGCGTCACTGCCTCCGAAGTTGGTGCCATAGACCAACCGGTCCGCGCCGATCACCTCGACCAAAGCCTGTCTCATGGGCAACTCGTGTAGTTCAGGGTCGAACCAGAAGTTGGGGAGGTACGACTCGAAGGGTTTCTTATTGTAGACCACATCGAGGTTCTTGATGGTCTGCGCCAGCCGCCCGAGCTGATAAGGAACAAACCCGCCCGCGTGGGTGATGTAGACCTTCAAGTTGGGGAACCGGTCCAGCACGCCTCCGCAGATCAGGTACCAGAAGCATTTGGTCTCGTCGTAGTTCATGCCGACGATGGCGGTCGTTTCGTACTTGTCGGTGTTTGCCTTCGCACCCCAGGTCACGGACTGGTTGTATCCGTGCACGAACATTGGAAGATCGAGATCGCACAGCGTCTCCCAGATGGGATCCATGCGCGGGTCGTCGAATTCCATGCCGCCGAAGTTGGATCCGCCGGCGCTCAATCCTTTGGCGCCCAGTTCGGTGCAGGCGCGACGTATTTCCTTGGCCGCGTTCACAGGATCTTGCAGAGCCGCCGTCGCCCACATGAAAAGCCGGCCGTTTGAACGGCTGCAGTACTCCGCCAGGGTATCATTGACGGTAGTAGAAAATGGGTTCGCGAACGCCGGATCTGCCCAATACATGTAGCAGTGAGAGGGGACCGACAGAACTTGGGCGTCCTGGCCAACAGCGTCCATCCCACTCAGCCGATGGACCGGGTCGTTCCATTTTGCCATGAATTCCTCGACTTCCATGGTCTCGCCACGCGCCACCGCGGCTCGACGCTCGGGAGAGCCGAGGGATAGGATCCACTCGCCAACGCGAAGGCGAATATGGCCGTCGTCATGCTTCTCGAAGAACGGGCCCCAGTGAGGATCCTGATTGTAATAACCCGGAAGCGGAGCGTGGGCGTGAAGATCGATCAGCATGTGATTTTCCCCGGCATCGAGGCCCTTTTGCAGGCCCATCGATTTGAGCGTGTTCGGCAACCCTTGTGTTGAAGATTGCCCTCGCGAATGAATTCGCGCCTAGCCATGTTCTGTAACGCGAATGATATTCCGCTGTCAAAATAATCGTGGAGCCTGGATCGGGGCGTACGTCTGCATTGGGCCCCCGAACTGAAGCTTAATCGACGAGCAGGCGGCTTCCCTGAGACCGCCTTCAAGGCAGCAGTTCTATTTCCTCATAGACAGGAACGCGATTGGCTATCCGAAGATTGCGGACCCGTGGCGAGGAACCAAACACGTCGATTTGTTCGACGAGAAACAGGGAAACCGCTGCTTCGTGATAAGCGCGCGACAGCGAAATCAAGGAACGGCGCCGCGTCTCGGGATCCATCTGCACATTGGACGCCCTCACGCTTGCGGCGAGAGCCTGATCGCAAAAGAAGGGCTGGGGCTTGATACAGGAATAGGCTTCCAGCGGCTTGCGAAGGTCGTTGTAGGGAGCCGCCGTCCACGGACTGGCGAAGGCGTCCACGCCCTCCCAGTCGCCTGTCTGGTTTCGCCGCACCATGGTCGCGTAGGGACTGGGTCGAAATACGGCCCGGACGCCGACCTGGTTCAGGTACCAAGCGACCGCCTGATAGATCGCGGAGTCTGCTGGCAGCGCGCCGATCACGCCCTCGATCACCATCGGGAACCCTTGTGGATATCCAGCTTCGCGCAACAGGGCCCGCGCTAGATCGGGGTCATAGGCGTAGGCGGCGATGGTGGGGTCATGGCCCACCGTCACGCGCGACGCAGGTTGTCCGGATGGCATGCCGCGGGCCGCCATAAGTGTGCGGGAGATCGCATCCTTATCGACCGCATGGTTCAAGGCGCGCCGCACACGAACGTCGTCTAGTGGCGTGTCGCGCCCCTCCGTGATCAGCGCGATCGCCAGAACCTGCATCGACGGCGGTGTTACGATCGTCAAACCGCGCGCCTCAAGAAGCTCCATTTCGTCCAGTCCGACACGACCGAGGTCGATGTGGCCGGAGATCAGGGCTTGGTTCCTCACCGCTTCGTCCAGCAGTTCGATGATTTCCAGGCGCGGCGTCCTGGGTGTACGCAAAGCGTAGGGATTGGCCTCCATGATTGCCCGGCGACCGCGCTCATCGAACCGTACGAGGCGATACGGGCCCGTCCCGACCGGGGCCTTCGAGAAACCGACCGGACCCAAGGTGCGCCACGCCTCCGGCTCGACGATAGGGGTGGCCGTCAGGCGACGCGGAAAAATCGGATCGGGTCTGTTCAATGTCAGTATCAGGGTGTTCTGGCCCCGGACTTCGATCCCGACAACGTCACGCATGCGCGATCCGATCAGGGTCGTGCGGCCAGCCGGCGAGGACAGCCAGCGGAACGTCGCCGCCGCCGCCTCTGCATCCATTTTTGCGCCATTGGAGAAGCGCAGGCCGGGGCGGATATCGAAGATCCACGTCAGACCGTCTGTCGTTGAGAAGCGCTCGGCCAAGGCCGGTTGCACTACGCCGGCCTCGTCCAGCCTCGTCAGACCGTCAAACAGGGCCGACCAGGTGTGGGCCGGCGGACCGCCTTCGGCCCGGTAAGGGTCTCCCCAAGAATTCGGCAGCGCCGGCACGCCAACTCGCAAGACATCGGATCGCTCGTCAGGAGCCGAGCAACTCCCCAACCCCATCACAAGGATCAGGATGATGAGGGGCAGCTTCATGCCGCGTGCTCCGTATCACTGAAGCGAGCGCGGATCACTTCTTGGGGGTCAAGGCAGGCGGCGCGCAGACGTTGCGTGTAGGCCTGTGTGGGGGCTTCCACGACGGCCGACGCCGGTCCTTGCTCGACGATCCGTCCGCGCTTCATGACGATTATTCGGTCGGCGATGGCGGACATTAGAGCCAGGTCATGGGAGACGATCAGGAAGGCGGTCCCAAGTCGGGATCTCAGGTCGCTGAAAAGGGCGGCAATTTGTGCCTTCACCGACACGTCTAGCGCCGACATCGGTTCATCAGCGACGATCAGGCGGGGCGAGAGCGCGAGGGCACGTGCGATGGCGACGCGTTGGCGCTGTCCGCCAGACAGGGCATGGGGTGATCGGTCGGCCATGGCGGCGTCCAAGCCCACGAGTTCCAACAAGGCCGCGGCCCGACTTCGGGCGGCTACGGCGTTTTCCCCGTGGGCGATCAGAGGTTCGGCGACCGAAGCGGCGAGGCTGCGAGAAGGACTCAGTGACGTCGACGGATCCTGAAATATCATCTGCATATCACGCCACACGCGTCGACGTTGGGATGTGCGCAAATGGGTGATGCGCTCCTCGCCGAAAAAAACTTCGCCTTCCGAAATCGGCGCCAGACCCATCATCGCATTCAAAGCCGTCGTTTTCCCCGACCCTGATTCTCCGACGATACCAACGATTTGACCGGGCTCGACCTGGAGACTCGCGCGATCCAGGGCCTTGAACCCCTTGTATTCGACAGAAACCTCCTCAAGCCGGATCAGGGGGGCGGTCATGGCTGTCCTCTGTTGTCTTTCCGGGGCGGCAGTCTGGGGGAACAGGCCAGAAGCTCCTTCGTGTACGGATGAGTGGGCCGGGCGATGATGTTTTGAACCAGTCCGTGTTCAACAATGCGTCCCCCACGCATCACCGCGATCTCATCGCAGATGTAGGCGGCCGCTCCCAAATCGTGCGTGACGAACACGACTGCCCCGTTCACCCGCTCTGCCGAGCGACGCAGCACGTCCAAAATCTCAACCTGGACGGTCGCGTCGAGTGCGGTGGTCGGTTCGTCGGCGATCAGCAGGCGCGGGTTGTTGACCAGAGCAAGCGCGATCAGCGCCCGTTGCCTTTGTCCTCCGGACATCTGGTGCGGGTAGGCGCGCGCCTTGCCGACCGGATCGGGCAGTCCGACTTGATCCAGCGCTTCGATGACTCGATCCCGGGCGACCCGAGCCGATACCCCGGTATGGCGTCGCAAAGCCTCCTCTAGCAGACTGCCCACCCGCCGCACGGGATTGAGACTGGTAAAGGGATCTTGGAAGACCACGCCAATATCACGACCGCGGAGCGGGCGCATTTGATCCTCGGATAGATCGACGATGTCACGTCCGTCGAAGACGATCTCTCCGGCAGATACCCGACAACCCGATGGCAACAGGCCGGGTATGCTCATCACAGTCAGAGACTTGCCCGAGCCCGACTCGCCGACCAGACCCAGAATGCGTCCGGCAGCGAGTTCTAGGTCGATTGTATGTACCAGCGGACCGTCGCCGGCTTCGATGGTGAGCCCCCGCAAGGCCAGCAGCGCCGTCATCGGCGTAACTCCGTCCTGCGTCGCCCGCCCAGCCGCCGAGCGAGCGCGTCGCCGCAAAGGTTCAACAGCAGAACGGTGGTGGCCAGAGCAAAGGCCGGCCCGATCAGCATCCAGGGGGCCTGAAAAAGATAGGGCCGGCTCTCGGCCAGCATCGCGCCCCAGGCTGGCGAGCCCAGCGGGGCTCCAACCCCGAGGAAGGACAACGCGCTAGCGGCGATCAGCATGTCGGCGAAATGAAAGGCGGTCATGGCGATGAGGCTGGGCAATAGAACCGGCAAGATATGGCGATATACTTGGGTCACTCGTCCCACCCCGCCGATACGGGCGGCAATCAGATAGGGCCGCTCGCGCGCCGACAGCGCTTCGGCATAGACAACCCGCGCGAACAGCGGCCAAGCCAATAGACCCAGCACCAGGATTACCGCCATTGCGCTCTGGCCCAGGACGGCTACGGCCGCCATCGCCGCCACAAGCCCCGGGAACGAAAGAGTGAGATTGACGACCTGAAGAATGATCCGTCGCGGCGCACCTGCGAACTCGGCGGCCAGCAGTCCAAGCACGACGCCAATGCATAGGGAAATCGCATTGGCGGCCAGCGCCACCCCCAACGACCATGGAGCACCCGCGATCACACGTGCGAGCACCGGGCGACCTAGCTGATCCGAACCGAACCAGGCCCGCCCGCTTGGCCCCGTCAAACGGTCGTCCAAGTTTAGATCAGCGTTCAGATTGCCTGACAGTACGATGGCGACCGCCACGACGGCGATCGCGAACGAAACTGCCGAGGCGATACCGACGGGCCCGAGGGCACGCCGGATCACCGGGCCTCCGTGATGTTCAGCCGGGGATCCAGCATGACGAAGACCAAGTCTGTGATGACGTTGGCCGCGAATACCAGGCCAGCCACCACAAGAGCGGCCGCCTGTATGACGGGAAAGTCCAGCGCGAGGGTCGACTGAACGAGCAGCCGGCCCAGTCCCGGCCACGCGAAGATGGTCTCGATCACCACCGCGCCGCCAACGAGTGCGGCGAACTGGGCTCCCATCAGGGCGACCGCGCCCAACATCGCGTTCGGCAAGACGTGCCGCCAAAGCACAACGCCCGGTCCGGCCCCGGCGGCGCGCGCGGCGCGGACGAAGTCCTGCCGCATCATCTCATCGACATTCACGGCTACAACCCGCGCCAACTTGGGCGCCAGGAACAGGCTCAGCGACAGGGCGGGCAGGACCCAGGTGCGGGGTCCGGCAAAGCCAAGCGCCGGTAGCCAGTTGGTCTGAATGGCGAAGACCTGGACCAGCACCAATGCGGCGACGAACCCCGGGGTGCCCTGTAGAACATAGACAACGGCCGCCGCAGCGCGTTGAGCCGGGCGATCCGGAGCCGAGCCTAACCAAGCGCCCAGGGGCACAGCGACCATAATGGTGGCCCCCATGGCCAGAAACGCGAGCAGCAGGGTCGCGGGGAGGGCCTGCAGAACCATCGAGAGCGCGGAGTCACCGCTCGCCATCGACTGACCAAAATCGCCCTGCAGCAATCGACCCAAGAACTTGGCGTACTGGATTGGTAGGCTCTCGTCGAAACCATACTGCGTCCTCAACGCCGCCAGCATCTCGGGCGTCGCGTCGTCGCTCGCCAAGGCGGATATGGGATCGCCCGTCGCCCTCAACAGCAAAAAAAGCAACGTCGATAGGCCCAGCAACAAAAGGCCGAGGTCGAGCCCGCGCCGCAGGACGATTCCAAGCTCGGTAACCCGGGCTCCGGCCGCTAGCCGGGAGCCCCAGGCTTGGGTGCGGGATCCCCTCGAAACCTCCCCGCCTTTCAGGCCCGACGAAACGCTGGATACGGGATCCCTGAGACCCATTTGCGCGACCTATTCGCCCCAGCTGTATCGCAAGCTCAGCCCAAACATCCGAGGTGCGCCCACCCCTTGCGAGAATGTTCCAAAGGGCCGCCCCAACTGTGGCGTGCCAAAGGCGTAATGTTCGTTGTCCAGCAAGTTCGTCACGAACAGACCCAGGTCCAGACCCTGTCGCCCCCCGACATCGCGCAGCGACGCGTTGAGGTTCCAAAGACTGTAGGCATCGACGTCCGCGCCGAAGGCCAAACAGGCTGCGAACTGGCCGTCGGGACCGCAGTTCGAACTGCCGGTATCGGAGGTGGCGAAGTCCGACTGGTAGTAGAAATTCAGCGAGACCGAGGGGATCCCGATGCTCGGTGACAGCTCCGGTGACCATGTCACCGAGGCGTTCAGCTGATGTTCCGGTGTGAAGCCGAACCGGGCGTCGGAGATATCGACCCGCGTCAGGATCGGTGCTGCCGTCGTACCGGTGTTGTAAGAGTTGAAGAACTCGTCGTAGCTGGCTTGGGTCAGCGAATAACCGCCGCTGAATTCAAGGCTGGGATGAACCCTCAGCATCCAGTCGGCCTCGATGCCCCAGATGGTTGCGCTCGCGGCGTTGAGCGTCAACGCGGTGACGACGTTGTTCACCAGGAGCTGCGAGTTTCGCTGAATGTCGGTGTACCAACCATGATAGGCCGCGACGTTGAAACGCGACAGCATGCCGTTGATCCGAAACTCGTTTTTTGAGCCGAACTCGATATCGTCGATGATCTCGGGGAGATAAGGTTCGCGCTGGGCGACAGTCGTGGGATTGTTCAGGCTGCCGGCGGCGGCGTTGCCCGGCTGCGCCGAGAACCCGCCGGACTTGTAGCCCCGGCGGTGGGCTACATAGAGCGTATTGCGCGGGGTGACTTCGTAGGTGGCCGACAGCGTCCAGGTCGGCTCGCTGAAGTCGGCCTGCGCCTGAAAGCTACAAAGGTCGCGATCGGGCGTGATCAGGTTGGCGTCCGCGTCGGCCACGGTCGTGTACGGCGACGGAGTAACCGTAACGAGACCGTCCATCCGACAAACGATTCGGCGTGGTAGGGCACCCGTCGCTGCCGCTTCCTGACGGCTGTGCCATACCACTTCGCGCTCGTCCCGGGTCCAGCGCACACCGGCCGAGACAGACAGGTTTTCCGACAGGCTGTAGTCAGCGTGAACGAAGGCGGCGTAGCTGACGTTAGTAGCCTCGGAATCGACCCAGTTAGACAGTGGGGAGGCCAGCGTCGATAGCGCAACCACGCCGGGGTTTCGATTGATCTCGTCCCCCGATTCCCGGAAATAGAACAGCCCGGCGACTACGTTCAAGTTGTCGAAATCGCCTTGCAGTTGCAGTTCGTTGCTGAACTGGGAGGTGTCCTGCAGGCCGCAGTAGCGCTGTATATGGGAAAGGGTGCCTAACGCATCCAGGCAGTAATCTACCTCGATATCCCGCCAGCCAATGATGTTCTTCAACGTGAGCGTCTCGGACAGATCCAGCGTGCTTGTGTTTTGCAGGCCAACGACTCGGTTGTGAGCCCGATTGCGGAAATTTTCGGCGCCCGACCCTTGCGCATTCTCGTAGAAGCCCAGTGTCTGCTGGCGATCGAAGTCGGCCTGCAGCAAGGCGCGAAGAGTCGCATTCGTGATCGCAATCGGGTTGATAGCGGTGGGCTTCAGCATCGATCCGGCCTCATCGGAATCGAGCCAGGTTCCGATCAGGGTTGAGGTGAACGCCTCGGTGGGGGTCCAACGCAACGAAGCCCGCAGGCTCTGGTTGTTGATGTCGTAGCTGCGCTGACCGGTCGTTACGCTGCGGAAATAGCCGTCTCGTTCGATAGTTCGGCCGGCGATGCGCAGGTCCAAGGTTTCGCCCAAGGGCAGGTTCGCGGCCCCTTCGAGATCACGAAGATTGTAGTCGCCTATGCGGGCGGTGACATAGCCCTCTGCCGATTCCCCAGGGGCCATGGGAGTGATCAGAACGGCGCCGCCGGTATTGTTGCGGCCGAACAGAGCTCCCTGCGGGCCGCGCAGAACCTGGACGGACTCCAGATCATACATGGTGGCGTTTCCGCCACCGGCTCGGGACTGACCGACCTCAGCGAAATAGACCCCGACGGCTGGGTCGATCAGCATGGTGGGCGTGCTAGCCCGCTGGCCTCGGATCCCATACTGGGGCGTGCTGATCCCGCGGGCCGTGGGTGTGACGGTGAGGGACGGAGCAACCCGCTGCAAATCCTGCGGCTGCAGGATGTTTTGGCGCTGCAGTTGTTCCCCGCTGAAGGCGCTGACCGCGATCGGCACGTCCTGAAGACGTTCTGACGTCCGACGAGCGGTGACAATAATCTCATCGAGGGACGCGGTCTCATCCGCTTGACCGCCTGCAAGCGGTTCCGTCCGCGTCGGCGCTGTCTGCGCAGTAGCGGTGCCTGCCATGGTCAAGGCGGTGGCCGATAACAGGCCGGCCATCAGATGATTGGTCAAGGTCTCGTCCTTTCCTGGGAGCAGATTGAATCTGCCCTTGGTTCCCTCCCGCTCCCGCGTCTTCGCGCGGTAAGCGTCGTCGCTGACGGCCCGTAAGGCCGCAGTCATGGTATACGGTATACAGATTGGTATTCTAATGCCAGATTTTTTTGCGGCACGGAGCGGTTGCCATTGGGGGCACGGCCTGAACGACTGTCAGCTGCAGGGGATCGTCGGTTCCTTGCGAGTAGATAGATCCTGGATCGGGTGCGTCGCCGGGGTTCCGAAATCGTCTTGCGGCTCCTTTCGGGACTGCCACTCACCGACCTCTCTGCTCGTCGGGTTCTGCCGCGAATCCGAATAGGCTCCCACATGTGGGCCGCTGTGAATGGTGACAGTCAAAACACGATCAAGCATCTTGACGTTTACAGCGTTGGCTACATGGTTTGGTTGTCGTCAAAAGATACAATCGCCTGCGAAAGACTTCGAGATCACGGAAATTTCATTGATTAGAATTTCGCCAATGTTTTCAGGATCATCAGATTTTCTCGGCATGTTGATCGGTTTCGTGTTCGACTGGCCACAAAAAATCCAGAACATTCAATGTTCTGGGCCCGTTGATGCAATCGAGTGGGAATAGTTCGCGGCGTTTCGAAGTCTTCTCGACCGGCACACCGGGTATCGGCCGCTGAGGGCTGACTAGATCCGTTTCAGGATCCCGTTGACCGCGCTTGTCGAGTTGACCCCGAAGAAATCCGTGTAGCGCGAGTCGATGACATAGGGCCGATGCCGCAAGGCCCGCGCCATGGCGGCCTGTTTGGGAATGGCGTCCTCGATCACGAGATAATCCCCGGGACGAAGGAGGTCGTCGAGCGCCCCGAGCGTTTCCTCCAGATCACCATGAAAATCCTCGATGACCAGCAGAGGGACCCCGACGAGTTTTCGGTCTCGGCGCCGCTCCTGAAGCCATTCGATGCAATCCCCGCGGTAGGTGATTATTCCGGGCTGCGTCCGATCGTCCGTGTTCAGATCGATCGCGTGAACAGTGGCGTCCACATTCAGGGCCATGCACATATCCCGGAACCATGCCGCTGACCCTCCGGCGCCGGCCCCGAGTTCCACAATGTTTTGCGGCCGGACCTCGGCCAGCATCAAAGGGTAGAGCGCGATCTCATAGACGGTTTTGAAACAGGCTTGCCCTCGCCACTCATAGGGCGCGCTCGTGCCCTGGCTATAGAGCATGCCCCGGTAGTCGACCTCCGTGTAGAACCCGAAAGCCTGCAACTGCGATTGCCGCTCCTCCCAGCTCAGGAACCGGGGTTCGGAGCCGATCAGCCTTGCGCAATAGAGCTTCAGCATGTCCGCTTCGCCGCGGTTCGACGTCCCCCGGCTCAGGACGCCGAGCATGTGGTTGTCCAGATAGGTGGGAATCCCCCCTCGCTCGCCCAACACGTCGCAAATCCGCGATCTGGCGACGGATTCGTCGGGAAATCCCACGTGCGCCAGCGCGGCCCGGACCTCACGGAACTTGTCCTCGGGCGTTTCCATGCCGTTGCGTTAAACGGCAGCCGGTCAGAGCGCAGCCTGTGAGGTATACCGGTACACCAACATCGCATCACGACCCCTGGCGATCTCTGCGTCACGGGAGGCCTTCGACAGCGCTCTCCAGGCTCCCGTCAGTCGCAGCCCGGCGCGACGGTCTCGAACCGCTCATCCCACCAGCCCTGCCAGAGACTCTGCAGATCGGCGAAAGCGGTTTCGCTGAGGCCGTAGGTTGTCAGGGTGATCATGGTCGTGCCGCGCGGGCGCTTCTCGCTCGGCGGCTGGTCCAGGACGACCAGCAGGCCGTCGCCCCAGGCGTCCACGGTGACTCCGGTCTGATGGCGCGCAGTGAACCAGATTTGACCGGAAGCCGTCGTATGCGGCCCCAGCGGTCCGGACCATGGCTCGCCCGCCGCCGGAGCGGCGTCGAGGCCGAGCAGCGAACGGGCCAGCCGGTCCTCGCGGGGCAGGCCAGAGAAGAACAGGGTGCGGCGCGCCTCGCCCTCGTGCCGGGCGAAGGCGAAGGCCAACTGCCAGGTGAAGGAAATCCAGCCCTCGATCATGCCGTCGAAGACGTCGGACCACTCTCCGGCGGGCGCGGAGCGAACAACGCGGACGACGCTGGTCGCATCACCGGTCGCCTCGACCTCGTAGCGGTCGTTGACGCCGACGAATGTGACCACCCGCTTCTCATCATCGGCGCTGGCGTGGGTGATGAAGATGAAGTCGATCTCATCCTTCAGGCTGTCGGCGTCCCAGCCGAACCAGTTTTTGATCTTCTGCGGGTCGCGCAAGGCGGCCCAGACCGCGTCGGCGGGAGCGGGAACGGTGACCTCGACGAGGACGTGGTCTTCCATGGGCTGGGCGGCTTCGGTCATGGGTCAGTTCCTGACGGGAGTGGTTTTGGCGACGGCGGGATGGGCGACGGCAGTGAGTCGATAGCGCCGGCCGGTCGGCGCGGCGTATTTGCGGGCGAGGGCAGCCACGGCGGCGCTGACCTCTTCGGTGAAGGCGTCGAAGTCAGCAGGCGCGGCGAAGGTCACGTCGGCCTCGACGGTCAGGGTCAGCAGGCGCGAGCCTTCGGCGGCCGCGTCCTGACGCATGCGGGCGACATCGCGGACCATGGTCGACGCGGTCTTGATCAGGTGATCGGCGGCGTGGCGGTCCTGGGCCTCGACCGCGTCCGGGTCCGGCGGGGCCTGCATCAGGCCGGGATCGAAGACATAGTTCCGCGCCGCGACAAACAGGCGTTCGGTGAAGCCGCGCTTGCGGCGTTCTCCCGCCAGCTGGACAAGCCCGGCGGCCTCGAGCGCATTGAGATGATAGCCGATGTTCTGACGCGGCAGTCCCAGCTGTTCGGCCAGTCCGGCGGCCGAGGCCGGCTCGGTGAGGGCCATCAGGATGCGGCGACGAATGGGCGCCAGCGCCAGCAGCGCGGTGTCCAAATCGTCGAGCAGGGCGGAAGGTCGGGCCGTCATGACCTCAACCTGCATTAGACAAAATAGTTTGTCAAATGACCGTCAGACGGAGGTGCGGACATCCCTTGAGGCGCGCTCCAGCACAGTGGCGGGGGATTCGCCTGCCGTTACCTCGGCCACGCCGACCTCGAACTCGACCACGAAGGGCGACCGATCAGGACCGGCGTCGAAGGCGGTGCAACCGATGACGGCGGCGATCCGGTCGGCGGCGATCCGCCCGGCCGGTCCCTGCGTCGCCGGCAGGGCCAGGGCGAAGACGTCGGGCGACAGGCGGGCGGCGGTGTCCTCTGTGCGGATCAGGCGCGAGACCATGGCCCCGATCTGGGGCAGGGCGCGGTCCAGCCAGCCGCCCTTGCGGGCCTCGACCACGGACTCGGTCTCAGAGACGCGCAGCACCGCGACCGACAGCGGGCGGCGCCGCAGACGGGCCCCCTCGGCTACGCGGGCCAGATGGCTGGCGAACAGTTCGGGGGTGAACAGGCCGGTTGTGGGATCGGTCAGGCCCGAGCCGCGCGCGCTCTCCAGCGCCTTGCGGATGGCGACATGGCGGCGATGGGCGCGGGCGAGGGCGGTGATCCGCTCAGCCGTCTCGTCTTCGGGCGTGTCGGCGGCGGCGACGTCGGCGAAGCCGCGGTTGTAGAGTTCCGACAGATTGATCTCGCCGGAGCCGCGCAGATAGAGCACCGCCGGGATGTGATAGAGCCGGGTGTTCCGCTTCATGCCCGAGGCGATGGACAGGGCCGGCGTATGGTCCTCGGCCCCCCACAGGACGGCGGCGTCAAACGGCCGCTCATGCAGATAGTCGAAAGCGGTATAGGGCGTCGGCGCCGCCACCACGTCACAGCCGCGCGCCGTCAGGGCGTTGGACAGGGCGAGAAAATGCCGGTCGGGCTTGCCTGCGGCCAGCACGCGCAACGGGCTCGAGTCGACATCGGCGATCGGCAGCGGCTGGCCTCGCGCGGCGAAGGTGGCCTCGCGCAACGACACCTCTTCCTCGGCGATGGCGGACCGGACCAGGTTTTCGAGCCGCAGGGCTGCCTGGGCTGCGTGAGGCGGTCCGGACATGACGATATCGGCCAGTCCCGGGTCCCAGTCCGCAGCTTCCGCGCCAATCGCCAGAATTGGGAGGCGGCGAGGGGAGACGGTCTGTCGCAGGGCGCCGATGCCCTCGACGGCGTCCGGGAGGCGGGCATCGAGAATCACTGTTTCCAGCGGCCAGTCGATCAGCACCTGAATGGCGCCGGCGAGCGAACGGGCGGTCACGGTGCGCCAGCCAAGGGCGTCCAGGCCCTGACACAGCGGGCCGATCAGGTCATCGTCGGGGGCGACGACCAGTATGCGCGGATCGGAACCCAAGGTCGAAATCTCCAGCCGTCCCCAGCCCCGGGGGCGGTCTCATGGCCGCGGACCATAGCGAGGGCGGGCGCCCCTAAGCAACGGGTTGATCGTCGCTTTCGACGGCGGGTTTCCCGCAGACCGAATTACGGTAGTAGTGCGAGCTTGGAGGGTTTGGGGACCGGATTGCAGGCAAAATCGGACATTCAAACAGCGGCGCGCTGGGCCACGCCCATGCTGTGGGGTCGCCTGTCGGTCAAGGCGTTCTCGCGCAGCTGGGGCCGCGACGTGATGCTCTACACCGGCGGCGTGTCGTTCTTCGCCCTGCTGGCCGTCTTCCCGGCCATCGCCATCCTGATCGGTTTCTACAAGGCGGTGCTGTCCATTGGCCAGGTCAGCGAACAGGCGGCGGCCCTCGCAGACGTCATGCCGACCGCGGCGCGCGCCATCTTCCGCCTCGAGATCGAGCGGCTGGCCAATGCCTCGGCGCGGACCGTCTCGGCCCAGAGCTTCTTCGCCGTGGTCATCGGCGGCTACGCCGCGCACCGGGGGTTCAAGGCCCTGCTGGCCGGACTGAACCTGATCCATGACGAGAAGGAGCCGCATGGCTTCTTCAAATTCAATCTGCTGGCCTTCTTCGTCGCTCTGGCGGCCTTCCTGCTGTTCACGGTCGTGTCCGGGGCGGTGGTGACCTCGCGACTGCTTGAGCACGCCGGTCCGGGCGAAACCGCGGCGACAGGCGGTGGCCTGCCGCTGGAGGGGCTATGGCCGGCGCTCGGGCTCGCGATCGGCCTGACCATGCTGTACCGCTACGCCATGTCCCACCGCACGCCGGTGGCCTGGGCGCCGGCGATCGCGGGCGGGGTGGTGGCGACGGTGATGTCGACCATCTCGTCGTGGCTTTGCGCCATCTACGTCGAACAGATCGCGCCGCTGGGGGCGACCTATGGCTCCGTCGGCGCGGTGGTGGTGCTGCTGATCTGGCTGTCGTGGAACGTCAACGCCATCTTCTACGGCGGCGCCTTCGCTACCGAGATGGAGATTGCCGCCCGGTCGATGGGCGCGCCCGAAATCGAGCCTGACGAGCCCCTGCCGGAATCGGTGGTCAGCCTTTCGGAGCGGCGGGCGTCGCGACCACGATAGTCAGGACGCCATCCGCCTCGTCGATCGAGACGGTTTCCCCGCCCAGTCCGGCCATCAGATGCGGAACGTCGATCCGCGCCATGGGGTCGGTCGCCAGCAGGGTCAGCCGCGCGCCGGGCGCGGCCTCGCGCATCGCCTTCTGAAGTTTCAGGCTGGGGGTCGGGCAGCGGTGGCCGCGCGCGTCAATGATCATGCGCTGATCCGGTCCAGCAGCAGGCCGAGGGCCACGCGGACGCTGGCCAGCCGGACCTCTTCGCGTCCGATATCGCCGAAGCGGTGTTCGGAATGGATGGCCCCGCCCGGTCCAACCGCTCCGAAATGCACCAGCCCCACAGGCTTGTCCGCTGAGCCGCCTCCCGGTCCGGCGACGCCCGTCACCGAGACGCAGACCCGGGCCGGAGAGCGGGTCAATGCGCCGTCCGCCATCGCGCTGGCGACTTGCTCCGAGACGGCGCCCTCGGCTTTGATCAGCTCTGCAGGCACCCCCAGAAGCTCGGTCTTGGCGGCGTTGCTGTAGGTGACGAAACCGCGCTCGACGACGGCCGACGAACCCGCGATCGCCGTCAGGGCCCCCGCGACCAGTCCGCCGGTGCAGCTCTCGGCCGTGGCGATGGTCAGGCCTCGAGCGACGGCCGTCTCGATCACGTGACGGGCCAGGGTCTGGATGTCGTCGGGAAACATGCGTTCGAGGCCTTCCGAAAGGGCGGCGAGTCGGTTCAGGGTGGCGGAACGCGCCCGGGGACGGCGCCAGCATACGGGGCGGGCATGAGCGACACCACCGGGGACTCGAGCGTCGAAACGGGCATCGCCCCGGACCGCTTGACACCGATCCTGTTCGCCGTGGCGATCTTCACATCGGCCGCCCTGGTCTTCGTGGTCCAGCCGATGGTGACCAAACTGGTCCTGCCCATGCTGGGCGGATCGCCCGCGGTGTGGAACACCGCCATGGTCTTCTTCCAGACGGCCCTGCTGGCCGGCTACGGCTATGCCCACCTGTTGCAGAAGGTCGGGTCGATCAAGACCCAGGTTGGGATCCATCTCGCCCTGCTGCTGGTCGCGGCCCTGTTCCTGCCCTTGAGCGTCAACGGCCTGCTGGGCGATCCCGACCCGTCGGCGCCGATCATGTGGCTGCTGGCAACCCTGACCCTGTCGGTGGGCGCGCCGTTCGCCGTGCTGTCGGCGACGGCGCCGTTGCTGCAGGCCTGGTACGCCCGGGTTCGCGCCGGTCATGCGGACGGCCAGAACCCCTATGTTCTGTACGCCGCCTCCAACCTCGGCAGTTTTCTGGCCCTGCTGTCCTATCCGATCCTGATCGAGCCGCTGGCGACCCTGTCCGGACAGCGCGGCTGGTTCGGCTGGAGCGGCGGCTATGCCGTGTTCGTGCTGATGGTGGTGGCTCTGGCCCTCACCGTATGGCGTCGGCGGCTGGACCAGACATCCGAGCCCGCGCAGCTCCAGACCAGCGCGCCGATGTCATGGCGTGAGAGAGGCATACTGGTGCTGTTGGCTGCGGCGCCGTCCAGCCTGATGCTGGGCGTGACGTCTCACCTTTCGACGGACGTCGCCTCGGCGCCGTTCCTGTGGGTGCTGCCGCTGGCGCTCTATCTGCTGACCTTCGTCATCGCCTTCCAGAACCGGCCATGGATCCCGCTGAATGTCACCCTGATCATCCAGGGGGCGACCGGCGCGATCGTGGTGCTGATCGTGGCCTTCCGCTCGGCCAACTGGTCGATGGCGTTTGGCCTGCATCTGATCGCCTTCTTCTTCGCCGCACTGATGTGCCACCAGCTGCTCGCGTCACGGCGACCGCAGCCGGACCGGCTGACGGAATTCTATCTGCTGATGTCGCTGGGCGGCGTCGTCGGCGGCGCCTTCACGGCCCTGCTGGCGCCGGTGATCTTCAACATGGTGTGGGAGTATCCGCTGGTGCTGGTGCTCGTCGGTCTGGCCCGACCGTGGGGCAAGCGCGGGCTGACCGGTACGCACACCGGAACCCTGATCGCCGCCGCGGCTGTTGCGGCGTCGCCGGTGCTGTTGTCGATCTGGTTGAACGCCAACGACGGCGCGCGCGGCTGGTTCTACGCCAATTTCCCGCTCGGCATGGACCAGCTGGCCATGGTCATGCTGATGCCCGCGGCCATCTGCGCCTTCCTGCTGCGGGACCGGGCGCTGTTGTTCACGGCCATCCTGCTGATGATCACCCTGTCGTCCCAGTGGATCGCGCGCGGCTATGACTGGAGCTACTCCGAGCGCAGCTTCTTCGGTGTGATGCGGGTGGCGAATTCGCCCGATCCCCGGCTCGGCGGCGATGTCCATGTGATGATGCACGGCACCACCCTGCACGGAGCCCAGGCCCGCAACGATCGCTTCGACTGCGTGCCGACCCTCTACTATGCGGCGACCACCCCGATCGGCCAAGCGGCGACCATGGTCGGGCGGCGCGGTCCGGCGAGGATCGGCGTGGTCGGTCAGGGCACCGGCGCCATGGCCACCTACAAGCGCACCGAAGACTCGATGACCTTCTTCGAGATCGACCCCATGGTCGACCGGCTGTCCCGCGATCCGCAGTGGTTCAGCTACATCTCCGATTGCGCTTCGGGCCCGATCAACACGGTCCTGGGAGATGCGCGACTGACCCTGGCGAAGGAGACCCCGGGTTCCTACGACCTGCTGATCATCGACGCCTTCTCGTCCGATGCCGTGCCGACCCATCTGCTGACGGTTGAGGCGATCGACGGCTATCTGGCGCTGCTGAAGCCGAACGGCGTGGTCCTGCTGCACCTGTCGAACCGAAACCTCGATATCACCCTGCCGGCCGTCGCCGCGGCCCAGGCGCTCGGTCGGCCGAGCCTTCACCAGCTCTACTATGAGCGGGACGACACGCCACAGATGGCCGAGGCCTCGACCGAGGCCCTGATCCTGTCGCCGACGCCGGAGGGCCTCAGGGACTTCATGGCCGACGACCGCTGGAATACGCCGGCCCGGACCGCGGTGCGACCGTGGACCGACGACTACGTCAATCTGTTCGGGTCGCTCCAGCGCAGCATGTTCGACACGCCCGAGCTTCAGGCGCTCAGGAGCCAGTAAGCTCGATCGTCGCGATGGCCTGGGCAGCCAGCCCTTCGCCGCGGCCGGTGAAACCCATGGCCTCGGTCGTGGTCGCCTTGACGCTGACCGCGTCCAGCGGAAGCGACAGCAGGTCGGCCAGCCGCTCGCGCATGGCCTGACGGTGCGGCTTCACCTTGGGCCGTTCGCAGATCAGGGTGACGTCGACATTGACCAGCCGCCCGCCGCGCGCGGTCAGGCGCTCGACGGCGTGGATCAGGAAGCGGTCGGACGCGGCGCCCTTCCACTGCGGATCGGTGGGCGGGAAATGGTCGCCGATATCGCCGTCGCCCATGGCCCCCAGGATGGCGTCGGTCAGGGCGTGCAGACCGGCGTCGGCGTCCGAATGGCCGATCAGCGTCTGGTCGTGCGGAATCTCGACACCACACAGCCAGACCGAGGTTCCCGGTCCCCAGCGATGGGCGTCAAAGCCCTGACCGACGCGCGTCTGGCGGGGGATGAGCGCTTCGGCCATGGCGAAATCCTCAGGGTAGGTCAGTTTCATCAGGCGGGCGTCGCCGGCCACCATGGCGACGACGCCTCCGGCGGCACGGACGACTTCGACGTCGTCCGTCGGAGGTGACCTGTCCGGCCAGGCGGCGTAGGCGCGGCGGATGGCGTCCAGTCGGAAGCCCTGGGGTGTCTGGGCCCGCCAGAGGTCGGCCCGATCAACGGACGCGCCCATGATCCCGTCCGCGCCCCGACGCAGACTGTCGGCCACCGGAAGGACGGGGAGGGCGGCTTCATGGTCGTCGAGCGACCTGAGCACCCGGTGGATGGTCGCGGCATCGAGGAAGGGCCGCGCCGCGTCATGGATCAGAACCCGGGCGTCGGCTCCCGCGGCCAGAGCGCCAAGACCGGCCTGGACCGAGGCCGCGCGCGTGTCGCCGCCCTCGACTGTGAACCAGCCTTCCAGCCCCGCCAGCGCCTCCCCGGCCAGGGCTTCGGCGCCGGGGGCGACGACCACCGCCAGCTCAGACGCCCCGGCGGCCAGAAGGGCCTCTGCGGACCAGCGCAGCACCGGCCGGCCACCCAGTTTGCGCCACTGCTTGGCTTCGCCTGCCCGGGAACCCGTTCCGGCGGCGACGATGATGGCGGAGAAACTCATGGCGCCGCTTCTACTCACCCGACGCGGCGCTGACGAGGGCTCCATGCGTTGAGTCCATCCTGTTTGACAACGGACTGCGGCGAGGACAGCCTGTTCATGGGAGGACTTGGCATGACTCATTCGATCCTGCAGCCCGTCATCGCCCTGGTGCTCTGGTCGATGGTGATGTGGGCCTGGCTCTACGCCACGCGCCTGCCCGCCATGATCCGGGCACGGACGAAGCTGGACCCGACCCAGCCGCGCGACGTCATGCTCGGCGGCCTGCCGCCGCGGGTGCGATGGAAGGCCGACAACTACAACCACCTGATGGAGCAGCCGACGCTGTTCTACGCCACGGCCCTGACGCTGGCCCTGATCGGACAGGGCGAAGGCCTGAACCTCTGGCTGGCCTGGGCCTATGTGGCGTTGCGGGTGATCCACAGCCTGATTCAGGTGCTGATCAATGTGATCGTCGTCCGGTTCGCCGTCTTCATGATCGCGAGCGGCGTTCTGGTCTTTCTGGCCGCGCGGGCCGCGATGGCCGTCTTCCAGGCCTGAGTCCGGGTTGGACCCGGGGCGGGAAACCCCCTATCTGCCCGCCCATGCACAGCGGCCTGCAAATCGGCGACGTCTGGGTGCCCGGCCGGGTGCTGACCGCCCCCATGACCGGCATCACCGACCTGCCGTTCCGGCGGCTCGCCTCGCGGCTGGGCGCGGCCTATGTCGCGACCGAGATGGTTGCGGCTGCCGAACTGGCGCGGGCGCGTCCCGACGTCGTGCGCCGGGCAGCGGTGGGCGAGGGCCTGCCGTTGACCGTCATCCAGCTGGTCGGTCGGGATCCCGCCGCCATGGCCGAGGGCGCGCGCATGGCGGAACAGGCCGGCGCCGACATCGTGGATCTGAATTTCGGCTGTCCGGCCAAGGAGGTCACCGGTTCCGCCTGCGGCTCGGCCCTGATGCGGACGCCCGACCTGGCCTGCCGGCTGATGCAGGCGGCGGTCGAGGCCACCTCGCGGCCCGTGACAGTCAAGATGCGGCTGGGCTGGGACGACGCTCATCGCAATGCGCCCCTGCTGGCGAAGCGGGCCGAGGAGATCGGCGTCCGGGCCGTCACGGTGCATGGACGGACCCGGCAGCAGTTCTACACCGGCGTGGCCGACTGGACCGCGGTCGGCGAGGTCAAGGCGGCGGTCGGCATTCCGGTCATCGTCAACGGCGACATCCTGACCGCCGACGATGCGCGCGAGGCCCTGAGGCAGTCGGGCGCCGATGCCCTGATGCTTGGCCGCGGCGTCTACGGCCGACCCTGGCTGGCGGCGCATATGGAGCGGGCGCTGGCTGACGGGACGGTGCTACTGGAGCCCGACCGGGACGAGCGGCTGGGCATCGTCATCGAACACCTGCGCGCTTCCGTCGCTTTCTACGGCTTGCCGCTGGGGCTGAAGATGTTCCGCAAACATCTGGGCTGGTACGTCGAACAGGCGCCCTGGCCCGATGATCCACTGGAGCGCAGGGCGGCCAAGGCGCGGCTGTGCCGGCTGGACACCCCTGAAGCCGTCGAACAGGCCCTGACCGCGCTCTGGCTGGAAGTGACGCATTCCGGCAACCCGGGTGTTGATATTCCGCCACAGGTGGTCAAGACTGCTGTGGCATGACGGATACGCCCGCCGCCGAGACTGAGCCCGCTCCGCCCGCCGATCGACGCGGCGCGGTGCGCTGGTTCTCCGGTTGGTCCGAGGAACGTCGCCGCAATAGCTTCCTTATCGTCTACGCCGTCGCCTTCCTGGTCACCGCCGCCGCCATCTGGCTGGTGGCGGTTGCGCCGGGGGCCAGCGGCGAGGGCGCGCGGGCAGCGGCCAGCCAGGCCGTTCTGGCCATCCTCGCTGTCAATCTGCTGCTGATCGGCGGACTGGCCGCCGTGGTTGGCCGCCGGGCCCTGATGCTGTTCCGACGGCGCACCGACGCCGGCGCCCGGCTGCACCTCCGGTTTGTGACCCTGTTCTCGATGGTGGCCCTGATCCCGGCGGTGCTGATCGCGCTTGTCTTCGGGGTGCTGGTCAATCGCGGCGTGGATCAGTGGTTCAGCGACAATGTGGAGTCGGCTGTCAAGAACAGCGCCCTGATCGGCGACGCCTATCTGGATGACGTCTCGAACGAGATGGACGGCGACCTTGCCGTGATCGCGGAGCAGTTGGGCTCGGTTCGGCCCCTGTTTGCGAACCGGATCCAGTTTTCGGATGCCCTTACCCAGATTGCCGAACTTTTCGGCTATCCCGCCATCTACATTCTCGGACCGGACGGCGCGGTGCTGGCCAGTGGCGAAATGCCCGACGCTCCGCCCTATCTGGCGCCGCCGCGTGCGGTTCTGGAGGCTGCGGCCGAGGGTGGGGAGCCGCCCCAGCACGTGTCGGAGAACCCTGATGCCGTGCGGTCGCTGATGGCCCTGCCGGTCTATGGTGAGGCCTACCTCTATCTGGTGCGTCCGCTCAAGCCGGGCCTCATCGCCCAGATGCGGAACGGCGAGGAATCCATCGTGGCTTTCCGCGAGGCCAAGCAGAGCCGCTCCCGTATCCAGGCCGCCTTCGCCCTTGGCTATTTCGAGACCGCGCTTCTGGTGCTCGTCGGGGCTATCTGGCTGGGCATGGGGGCGGCGAGCGCTATCTCCGCGCCCATTGGACGTCTCGTCGAAGCGGCCGACAAGGTCGCGGGGGGCGACCTGACCGCGCGTGTCGATGACGCGGACGGACCGGGCGAAATCAAGACTCTCTCCGCCGCCTTCAATCGGATGACCGGCGACCTGGAGGCGCAGCAGGCCGCGCTCAGGGCCGCCAGCGAGGAGGCCACGGGTCGCAGCCGGTTCATCGAGACCGTGCTGTCGGGCGTCTCGGCCGGCGTCATCGGCCTCGACCGGCGCCGCCGCGTCTCAGCGATCAACGACAGCGCGGTCGAGCTTCTGGCCATTCGCGACCCGGCCATCATCGGCCGGCCCCTGGGCGAGGTTTCGCCCGAACTCAGCGAACTGGCCGCCCGCGCCGAGGCCCATATCGAGGAAGAGATCGACGTCAGCCTCGAGGGCGAAACCCGCCGCCTGCGCGTGCGCATCGAGGGCGGCGTCGGCGGCGAGATGGTCCTGACCTTCGACGACATCACCCGGCTGGTCACGGCCCAGCGCAACGCCGCCTGGCGCGACGTCGCGCGGCGCATCGCCCACGAGATCAAGAACCCGCTGACCCCCATCCAGCTTTCGGCCGAACGACTGCGGCGGCGCTATCGCAGCCAGGTCGGGGACGACGTCGAGGTGTTCGACCGCTGCACCGAGACCATCATCCGGCAGGTCGGCGACATCGGCCGGATGGTGGATGAGTTCTCGTCCTTCGCCCGGATGCCTGCTCCGCGGTTCACCGCCTGTGATCCGGCCGAGCTGCTGCGCGAGGCAGTGTTCGCCCAGCGGGTGGCGGCGGCCGCGGTCGGTGTCGAGCTGATCGACCCTCTGCCCAGTGTGGTGCTGCACGCCGACCGGCCAATGGTCGGCCAGGCCCTGACCAACATCCTCAAGAACGCCGGCGAGGCCGTGGCCGCGCGGCGCGCCATCGCCCCGCGCGACGGCGACGGCGACCGGCCGGGAATTTCGGCGCGGCTGCTGGTCGAGGACGAGTCCGTGGTCTTCATCATCGAGGACGACGGCATGGGCCTGCCCGCCAAGGACCGTGACCGGCTGACCGAGCCCTATGTGACCACGCGCGAGAAGGGCACGGGCCTCGGCCTGGCCATCGTCAAACGCATCTGCGAGGAGCACGGCGGCGAGCTGAAGCTGGCCGACGCAGAGACCCTGGCCGGCGCTCGCGTCTGCCTGATCTTCCCCCTGAAATCCCAACCGAAACCGACCGGCGCCGCCGGGACGAAGGATGCGAAAGCCTCCCGGTCCCGCACGGCTCCGGCCGCCGAATAGCGAGGCGATATGCGATCCACGGGAGCCGATATTCTGGTCGTCGACGATGAGGCCGACATCCGCGAGCTGGTCTCCGGCCTGCTCGAGGACGAGGGCCACGCCGTGCGCGTGGCGGCCAACTCCGACGAGGCCCTGGCCGCGATCCGCGCCCGGCGGCCGTCGTTGGCCCTGCTCGACATCTGGATGCAGGGCGGTGGGCTTGACGGCCTGGAACTGCTGGACGTGATCAAGGAACTGGATCCCGACCTGCCGGTGGTGATGATCTCGGGCCACGGCAATATCGAAACGGCGGTGACGGCGCTCCAGCGCGGGGCATACGACTTCATTGAAAAGCCGTTCAAGTCCGACCGGTTGGTCGTTGTTGTTCAGCGAGCACTCGAAGCGTCGTCGCTGAAGCGCGAGAACAAGCGGCTTCGGGCCCAGGTCGCGGCGCCCAGCGGCTTCATCGGCCGTTCCGCCGCCGCCCAGGCCCTGCGCAGCACGGTCGCCAAGGTGGCGCCGGCCAATAGCCGCGTCCTGATCTCAGGCCCGCCCGGCTCGGGCAAGGAGCTGGTGGCGCGTCAAATCCACGAGGCCAGCGCCCGGTCGAAGGGCGAATTCGTCGCCATCGCCGCAGCCGGCATGACGCCCGAGCGTCTGGACATCGAACTGTTCGGTGAGGAGGGCCACGACGGTCGCCCGCGCAAGATCGGCGTCTTCGAACGCGCCCATAACGGCACCCTCTATCTCGACGATGTCGGCGACATGCCGCGCGAGAGCCAGAGCCGGGTGCTGCGGGTGCTGGTTGAGCAGCGCTTCCGCCGCGTGGGCGGCGAGCAGGACGTCCAGGTCGACATCCGCGTGGTCACCTCGACCTCGCGAGACCTGAAGGTCGAGATCGCCGAGGGCCGCTTCCGCGAGGACCTGTTCCATCGGCTCAACGTCGTGCCGATCCGCGTGCCGGCCCTGTCGGAGCGGCGCGAGGACATCCAGGAGCTGATCGACTATTTCATCGACACCCTGTCCGCCTCGCAGGGCTTGCCGAAGCGACGGCTCGGCGACGATGCTATCGCCGTGCTTCAGGTCCATCCCTGGCCGGGCAATGTCCGTCAGCTGCGCAACAACGTTGAGCGGCTGCTGATCCTGGCCACGGGCGATCCGTCCGAGCCGATCAGCGCCGACATGCTGCCGCAGGAGGCGACCAACGCCAATTCCACCGGCACCCTTGGCGGCGAGCGCATCATCGCCCTGCCGCTGCGTGAAGCCCGGGAGGTGTTCGAACGGGAGTATCTGGCGGCGCAGATCATGCGTTTCGGCGGCAATATCTCGCGAACCGCGGCCTTCATCGGCATGGAGCGGTCGGCCCTGCACCGCAAGCTCAAGTCGCTGGGCGTTTCGCCGTCTCGTGGCGGCGAGGATGAGATCGAAGAGGCGGTCGAGGCATGAGCCGCGTCGCCTATGTAAACGGCCAGTACCAGCCTCACGGTCAGGCCGTGATCCATGTCGAGGATCGGGGCTTCCAGTTCGCCGACGGCGTCTATGAAGTCTGGTCCGTATTCGACGGCCGGCTGGCCGATTTCGACGGCCACATGACCCGGCTGCATCGCAGTCTGAACGAGCTGCGCATCGACATCCCCATGACGCGCGAGGCCCTGGGCCGGGTGCTGAACGAGACGGTGCGGCGCAACCGGGTGCGCGAGGGGCTGGTCTATATCCAGGTGACCCGCGGCACGGCCCGTCGCGACCATCCGTTCCCGCCCGAAGGCACGCCGCCCAGCGTCGTGATCACGGCCCGTTCGCTGCCGCGGTCGAAAGGCAATGCGGCGGCGAAGAAGGGCGTCGCGGTCGTCACCCATCCGGACATCCGTTGGGGGCGCTGCGACATCAAGACGGTCGGTCTGCTGGCCAATGTCCTCGCCAAACAGGCGGCCAAGGAGCGCGGCGCCGCCGAGGCCTGGCTGGTCGACGAGATGGGTCTGGTCACCGAGGGCTCTTCCACCAACGCCTGGATCGTGGACGAGAACGGCAAGCTGAGGACGCGGGACACCCAGGCCAATATCCTGCAGGGCATCACCCGCGCCGCCGTCATAGCGCTCATCGCCGATGAGGGACTTGAGCTGGAAGAGCGGGCCTTCAGCGTAGACGAGGCCAAGCGTGCGAAGGAGGCCTTCTACACCTCGGCAAGCGGCTTCGTGATGCCGGCGACCTCCATCGACGGGGTGAAGATCGGCAACGGCAAGCCCGGCCCGATCGCGACCCGGTTGCGCGCCCTGTACCTTGATCAGGCGAACCGCGACGCCATCTAGGCGTTGCGGCCCTGTGCGGGCGGTGGCTAAGGTGAGGGGCCGGACATCCGATCCAGCCCCGCGCCGCTCCCTCGGCCGGAGAACAAGCAAGAACAGGCTGAACCTGCCATGTCGCAAGACAAGTCCAAGAACCTTCAGGACACCTTCCTCAACAGCGTCCGCAAGACCAAGACGCCGCTGACCATCTTCCTGGTCAACGGGGTCAAGCTGCAGGGCATCGTGACCTGGTTCGACAACTTCTGTGTGTTGCTGCGCCGCGATGGCCAGTCGCAGCTGGTCTACAAACACGCCATCTCGACCATCATGCCGTCCGCGCCGGTGCAGCTTTATGAGCCAGACGCCGACGAGGACTGAGCGGTCCGACCCTTCGGCCGTCCCCCTCGGGCTTGACCCGAGGGCCAGACGTGGTGCGGCTTTGCGTCAGGGATGGCCCAACGGCCGTCGACTTCCTATCTGTCGATCAGCACCACAACATCCGATCCTCGGGTCAAGCCCGAGGATGACGGCGTAAAGAAAGCCCGAGACCTGACCACCAAGCATATTGACCACGCCGTCCCCCTGATCCGGGCCGTCGTCATCCATCCCGAACGGTCCGACGCGGGCGCCAGCGAGAGCTCGCGCCAGTCGCTCGAGCGGCTGGAAGAGGCTGTCGGCCTCGCCCGCGCGCTCGACCTCGACGTCCGCGGCGAGGAGATCGTGCGCATCCGCAAGGTCACGCCCGCGACCCTGTTCGGCTCGGGCAAGGTCGAGGAGCTGGCCGCCCTGGTGCGCGCCGCCGAGGCCGAGGCCGTGGTTATCGATGACGCCCTGTCGCCGGTGCAGCAGCGCAATCTGGAAAAGGCCTGGGACTGCAAGGTCATCGACCGCACCGGCCTGATCCTGGAAATCTTCGGCCGTCGCGCGCGGACCAAGGAAGGCCGGCTGCAGGTCGAGCTGGCGCGGCTCGACTATGAGAAGTCGCGGCTGGTGCGCACCTGGACCCACCTCGAGCGGCAACGCGGCGGCACCGGCTCGACCGGCGGCCCCGGCGAGACCCAGATCGAACTCGACCGACGCCTGATCGCCGACCGCATCGTCAAGCTGAAGGTCGAACTGGACGAGGTGCGCCGCACCCGCGGCCTGCATCGCAAGCAACGCCAGAAGGTCCCGTTTCCGACCATCGCCCTGGTCGGCTACACCAACGCCGGCAAGTCGACCCTGTTCAACCGGCTGACCGGTTCGGACGTGGTGGCCAAGGATCTGCTGTTCGCTACCCTCGACACCACCCAGCGCACCATCCGTCTGCCGCAGGGCCGGCCGGCCATTGTCGCCGACACCGTCGGCTTCATCTCCGACCTGCCGCACGAACTGGTCGAGAGCTTCCGCGCCACGCTGGAGGAGGTGGGCGAGGCCGACCTGATCCTGCACGTCCGCGACATCGCGTCACCCGACAGCGAGGCACAGTCGAAGGATGTCGAGGCGGTGCTGAAACAGATCGAGACGCCCGAGGGAAAGACGCGCCGGGTGCTGGAGGTCTGGAACAAGATCGACCTGCTGGACGAAGACGCCCGCGAGGCCGTGCTGGGCCAGGCCGAACGCCTGTCCCGCGACGGCAAGGCGGTCGCTGTCTCGGCCTGGACCGGGGAGGGGATCGAACCCCTGCGCGAGACCATCGCCGGCCTGATCGACGACGACCCCGAGACCGAACTGGTGCTGGCCCCGTCGCAGGGCGAGGCGCTGGCTTGGCTGTA
Source organism: Brevundimonas sp. UBA2388 (assembly GCA_002343425.1). Lineage (GTDB taxonomy): Bacteria > Pseudomonadota > Alphaproteobacteria > Caulobacterales > Caulobacteraceae > Brevundimonas. Next base: position 10,104 of record DDSO01000075.1, on the reverse strand, counting down.
CGAGAACGGACGGGTCACCGGACGCGAGACGGACGACGAGGGCCGGACGCATGTGACGGTGCGCCTGCACCCGGCGGCGCTGGGGCGGTTCGAGCGGCAGTTTTCCGCGGCCGGATAAGAGCCGGCGCGTTTGCCCGTCCCCATGTGCTAGGTTCGTGCGTTCACGAATGGTCGCGTGTTTTCGCGAGACCGGGTTGAGCGTGGACCAACAGAAATGTCTGAGACGAAAGCCGGGACATCCCATTGGGAGGTCGGCGACCTGCGGCGGGGGCTCGAGGCCGCCGGGGTCGCCCTGTGGTCGTGGAATGTCGACGACGACAGCTTCTCCATGGACGAGGCTGCGTTCGGGCTTTGGGGCATCCCCGTTCTGCCGTGCGTCACCTTCGAGGACCTCTCCTGCCATATTCACCCGGCGGACCGCGACCGGGTGCGGGCCGCCTTCGCTGCCACTCGCGCAGTGGTGGGCCCCTATGAGATCGACTTCCGCATTCTTGTCGACGGCGACGTTCGCTGGATTTCCGCCCGGGGCCAGGGCGACGACCTCGGTATGGTCAGCCGCAAGATGTTCGGCATCTTCATTGACGTCACTGGCCGCAAACAGGCCGAGGAAGGCCACGAATTGCTCGCCGGCGAGATGAGCCACCGGGTCAAGAACCTGCTGGCCGTCGCCTCGGGCCTGACCGCCATCACCTCGCGCTCGGTCGAGACCACGACAGACATGGCGCGCGAGCTGACCCAGCGTCTGACGGCCCTCGGCCGCGCCCACGATCTGGTCCGCCCCCTGCCGGGCGAGGAAGGCAAGGCCGCCCTGCTCGGCGACCTGCTGTCGGTCCTGCTCGCGCCCTATGATGATCTCGGCGCGTTCAGCGGCCGCATCCGGGTATCGGTGCCGCGTATGGGTGTAGGCGAGCAGGCGGCGAATGCCCTCGCCCTGATCGTCCATGAACTGGCGACCAATTCGCTCAAGTACGGCGCGCTCTCTGCCGAAAGCGGAACGCTCGACGTCTCCTGTTCGGCGCATGAATCCGAGCTCGTGATTGCCTGGACCGAACAGGGTGGGCCGCCGGTGAAACCGCCCGAGGGGCCAGGCGGCTATGGCAGCCGGATGGTGGAGCGCGCCATGGCCCGTCAGCTGGACGGCGACATCGAAAAGGACTGGGCGGAGCAGGGTCTGGTGGTGCGGCTGCGGATGAACCGGGACAAGGTGGCGCAATAGGGGGCGTCAGGCGCGCTCCGCCGTTTTCGCCGCATTCCACAGCCCGTCCATTTCGGCCAGATCGGACTGCTCCGGCCCCCGTCCGTCCCTCGCTAATTCCGCCTCGATAAACCCGAACCGCCGCACGAATTTGGCATTCGCGCCTCGCAGGGCGTCTTCCGGCTCGACACCCAGTTTCCGCGCCAGATTGGCGACCACGAACAGCAGGTCGCCGACCTCGTCGCGCGCCTTGTCGAGGTCGCCGGCGGCGATCTCGACGCGCAGTTCGGCGACCTCCTCGTCCAGCTTGTCGAACACCTCGTCGGTCGAGGGCCAGTCGAAGCCGACGCGGGCGGCGCGTTTGGTCAGCTTGGCGGCGCGGGCGAGGGCGGGCAAACCGACGGGGACGTCGTCGAGCACGCCGTGCAGGGCCTTCGCGGCACGTTCGGCGGCCTTGATGTCCTCCCAGCGGGCTTTCTGGGCGGTTCCGTCCGGCCGCGCCGCCTCGTCGCCGAAGACGTGCGGATGGCGGCGCTCCAGCTTGTCGGCGATGGCGTTCGCCACGTCGTCGAAGGCGAACAGCCCCTGTTCCTCGGCCATGCGGGCGTGGAAGACGGTCTGGAACAGCAGGTCGCCGAGTTCGGACTTCAGCTCGTCCATGTCGCCGCGCTCGATAGCGTCGGCGACCTCATAGGCCTCCTCCAGCGTATAGGGGGCGATGGTGGCGAAGGTCTGCTCCACGTCCCACGGACAGCCGCTGACCGGGTCGCGCAGCCGGGCCATGATGCCGATCAGGCGGTCGATGGGGCGTTGTGGGGCGTTGCTCATGATTGCCCTTGAGGCGTCGTTCCGCGCGCTTCCAGCTCGGCGCGGATTTCGGCGTGGCGCGCCTGGTCCAGCGGATATCGGTGCAGGGCCACGGCCGCGAGCAGCAGGCACAGGGCCGGCAGGCCGGCGAACATGATCTGCAGCCACATCAGCGCCGGGCCGGAGTTTTCAACGCCCAGCCCCGGATCGAACCCGGCCATCTGCAGGCCGGCGAAGGTCAGGACCGAGACGGCGTAGCCGAGCTTGCTGGTGGCGGTCAGGATCGAGAACAGCAGGCCGGTTCGGTCGGCGCCGTCATCCAGCCGCACCTGATCGCTGACGTCGGCCATCATGGCTCGCAAGAGCAGGTCGCCGGATGCAAAGGCGAGCCCGACCAGCGCCACCATCGCCCCGGCCATCAGCAGGTCGGCGTACGGCGCCGGCTTGCCGGTCATGGCCTCCAGCCCGGCCTGCGCCGGCCCGACCAGCGCAGGGGCCAGGAAGGCGGCGAACATCAGGGTTACGGCGAAATAGACGCAGGCCCAGATCAGCGCCCGGTGCTTGCCCAGCCGCACCGCCAACCAGCTCCACGCCGGGGCCCCGAACAGGCCGAAGACGAAATAGACCAGCAGGAGGATCGAGGTCTCGGCGCGCTCGAACCCGCGCGCAGCCTCGAAGAAGTAGAAGAACAGGGCCCCGACCACGCCGCGCGCGACGCCCAGCGCCAGATCGGCGCCCAGCAGGCGCTGGATCACCGGTCGCTTGAACAGGGCCAGATAGCCGAACCGGGTCTCGGCGGCGGTCGCGGGTCCGGGCGGCGGTTCCGGCGTGAAGGCGAAGGTCACGGCCAGCGAGAGGGGCAGGGCGATGATGATGAACCACCCCTGCCACTGCACCGCCCGGGCGTAGTCGCCCCAGCCCATGTTCTGCACCAGGACGGGCACCATCAGCACCGCCAGCACGCCGATGATGTTGGCGGTCTGCCACCAGCCGTAGATGCGCGAACGCTGGTTGTAGTCGGAGGACAGGGCCGAGGCCCAGCTGATCTGGGACAGCAGGCTGACCGAGAAGCCGAGCGACAGCACCACCAGCCAGACGGTCAGATACGCGGCTCCGGCGCCCGGTTGGGCCATGAACAGCATGCCGACCGCCAGCATCAGCACTGGCGCCGCCAGTCCCATCCACAGACGGTAGCGGCCGAAACGGCTGTTGGTCCGGTCGATGACCATGCCCAGCGCCGGGTCGATGACAATGTCGGCCATGCGGATGACCAGGAAGATCAGCCCGACCACGGCCAGGTCGACGCCGACGTGGCTGGCGTAGAATTCCGGCAGGGTCACATAGACCGGCAGGCCGAGCGCGGCATAGGGCAGGCAGGCGGCCGAAAAGGCGGCCAGCACGCCGTTGCTGCGGCGCGGGGCGGGCGTCGCGGTCGGAGCTTGGGTGGCGTCGGTCATGGGTGCGTCCGGCGGTCCGGCCCTGAGTCGGCCGTCTCCAACCATGCCGCCTTTGCGCGCGCCGCGCGAGCCGTCGCAGGGCTGGTTCAGGCACGGCGTGAAGGGCCTTGCGGTGGACACAGAGACAGGCTCAGCTTCCACCATGTGGTTGCGCCTGCTCCTGCTGCTGATCAGCGCCTTCGCGACCTTGCTGGTCGCGGGGCCGGCGCGGGCGCAGGCCGAGTTCTGCGATCGCCAGATCGAGGACTGGGGCGGGCCAGCCCTGGCCAATGGCATCTCGCTGCAATCGCTGGAATGGGCGCCGTTCGGTTCGGCCGAATGGGGCTGGGAGACCTATGTCCCGCTGATCCAGCAGGAGCTTGGTACGTCCTGTGCCGCCAACTCGCCGGTGTTCGCCCGCCGGCTGGCCGACTTTCAGACCGCCCATCAGTTGCCGTCCACCGGTATCTTCGATCCGGCCACCTTCCAGACCTTCCGCGGCGTATGGCAGGAGCGGCGGCCCTTCATCATGGCCCGGGTCCGCGAGGAGCCCTGTCCGGACCCGCCGCCGCTGTACCAGCTGGGCTATCTGGTTGAGTCCGAGGAACACGCCGACCGCCTGACCCGCCTGCTGCGCCGCGACGTGCTGGAGGCCTATCGCCGGATGGTCGCCGCCGCCCGTGCCGAGGTTCCCGAGATCGCCGCCGACCCGGAACTTCTGCAGATATTCTCCGGCTTCCGTGACCCGGAAGCCGATGCCGCCCGGTGCGCGGCCTCCGGCAACTGCGACGGCGTGCGGCGCGCTGTCTGTTCGCCCCACCGGACCGGAACGGCCATCGATCTCTACGTCGGCCAGGTCGTCGGCCTCGGCGTCGACAACACCTCGGCGTCCAGCCGCCTGCACATGAGCCGGGGCGCGACCTATCGCTGGCTGGTCCGGAACGCCGGCCGGTTCGGCTTCGTCCCCTACGCCTTCGAGCCCTGGCATTGGGAGTGGGTCCCCCCGCCCGGCGGCTATGCCGGGCCGCCGCCGCCGACGTGATCCGGTCGCTGACCGAAGGAGAGCGCGCGCTGGCCGCCGAGGCCTTCGGCGACGCCCTGGCTCTCGACCCCGTTCGCTTCCTGCCCGCGTCGTGGCCGTTCAACCGGGCCTTCGTGCCGGGCCGCTGGTTCGGGCGCGACTGGATCGTCTGGCCGAAGCAGACATTGCCGCCGGACATCGCCCTCGCGCCGCTCCGGCTTCAGACTCTTCTGATCCATGAGCTGACCCACGTCTGGCAGGCGCAGCAGGGGGTCAATCTGCTGACCGGCAAGATCCGCGCGGGCGACAGGCCCTCGTCCTATGAATACCCCGTCGGCATGGACTGCCACTGGGGCGGGCTGAACATCGAACAGCAGGCCATGGTGGTCGAACACCGCTTCCGCCTGACGCGGGGACTGCCGGCGCCGGCGGACCCCGCCTTCTATGATCGTGTCTGCCCGATCGGGCCACGGATCGGCGCCTGAGCGTCCCGACCTGCCGCTGCTCTACGTCGCCGCCCGGCGAGGGCCGGGCGACGCCATGAGCGTCTTCAACGACGTCATCGAGGGCGGCTCAATCTCGATGACGGGTGTCCGGATCGGCTACGATTTTTGCTTCAGGACGTGGTCCACGGCCCAGGCGCCGGGACCCGCGAAGGCCAGATACAGGAAGACCCAGCAGTACAGTGCGGCAAGCTCGCCCTGATTGACCATCGGGAAGACCCCGCCGGAGAGGGCGTGGAACTGGAAATAGGCGACAGCCATCATGCCCGACATGACGAAGGCCACGGGCCGGGTGAACAGTCCCAGCACGATCATCGCGCCGCCGACCAGTTCCAGAACCCCGCCGACGCCCATCTGGCTGAAGAGCTCGAACGGTCCACGCGCCGGGGCCGGGAAACCGAAGATCTTCTGCGTCCCGTGCTGCATGAACATCAGGCCGGAGACGATGCGCAGGCCCGCCAGCGCCTTGTCCGCGTGGGGGTCGAGTTTGGAAAACAGGCTCATGGTCAGTTCCTTCCGTCACCGGCCCGGCTCGGACCGCTCGTCATATTGAAACTGTTACTGTTGCAGTCAAGAGTCCGCCGTCAGGCGGCCTTTTCCAGTTCGGCCATCTGCTGGATGCGGACATAGTCGGTCTTGCCGGTGCCCAGCACGGGCACCTCGGCGACGCGCATGATCTTCTTGGGCACCGCCAGCTCGGGCGCGCCGTGGCTGCGGGCCCATTCCGCCAGACGGGCCACGTCCGCGTCCCGGCGATCGGTGACCAGCACCAGCTTCTCGCCCTTGCGGGCGTCGGGGATTGAGACGACGGCGTGCCGCGCGTCAGGCCAGACCGCGCTGGCCAGACCCTCGACAGCGGTCAGGGACACCATCTCGCCGCCGATCTTGNNGTTTCAGCGGCGTAACCCAACGTCTGCCGTAAGTCGTTGTCATGTTGGGTTACGCGCTGCGCGCTAACCCAACCTACGGCTGGATCCCGTGTTGCGCGCTCAATCTGCATTTCTCGGTATTCAGAGAGCGGCATGCTCAAGCCGCGGTCTTCGCGGCGATCCGCTCTTTCGCGAGTTTGGTGGCCGTCACGAAGTCGGACTTGCCGGAGCCCAAGAGCGGGATCTTGTCGACCAGCATGATGTCGGCCGGGATGTTCAATTCGCTGACGCCCTTGTCGCGGACGTGACGGATGAAGGCGTCGCGGGCGATCTTGCTGTCGGACGTCATCAGCACGAGGCGCTCGCCTTTGCGCGCATCCGGCACGGAGACGACGACGAGCGGGGCTGCCGGCCAGATCTCGGATGCCAAGGCTTCGACGGCCGAGAGCGAGACCATCTCGCCGCCGATCTTGGCGAACCGCTTGATCCGCCCCAGGATCGAGACATAGCCGTCCTTGTCGATATCGACGATGTCGCCCGTGTCATGCCAGCCCCCGGGCAGCGGATCGACGCTCTCGGGGTCGTCGGCCGACAGATAGCCGCGCATGACATTGGGCCCGCGCAGGAACAGCCGTCCGCCGTCCGGAATCCCGTCGACCGGGTCGATGCGCCATTCCATGCCGGGCATCATCTGGCCGACCGTGCCTGGGCGGTTGTGGTCGGGGTGGTTCACCGCCACCACGGGCGCCGCCTCGGTCGCGCCATAGCCCTCCAGCAGCTTCAGGCCGTGGAAGCGGGTGTTGAACAGGTGATGGGTCTCCGGCCGCACCCGCTCGGCGCCGGCGACGACGAACTGCAGGGTGGCGAAATCGTCGGGCGCGGCGACGCGGGCGTACTGGTTCAGGAAGGTGTCGGTCGCGAACAGGATCGAGGCCTTCACGTCCGGCAGCAATTCGACGATCTGCTTGGCGTGCAGCGGCGACGGATACTGGAACGCCTTCATCCCGTGCAGGATCGGCAGCAGGACCCCGCCCGTCAGGCCGAAGCAGTGGAAGGTCGGCAGCGGGTTGAACATCACCCATTCGGGCTTCAGGTCGATGTGCTGGGCCACCTGACGGCAGTTGGCGACGAGGTTCCACTGGCTGAGCACCACGCCCTTGGGCGCGCCGAAACTGCCGGAGGTGAACAGGACCACGCCCGGCGAGGCCGGGTCGGTCTTCACCCGGAACTGTTTGGGCATCATCCCGGCCATCAGACCGTAGAGCTTGTCGGGCAGGCCGATGGTCTTGCGGACGTCGTCCAGCCAGACGATTTCGGCGACCTTGGCCAGGTCCTCCAGCAGATCCTCGAGCTTGGCCTGATTCACGAACCGCTTGGCGCACAGCACCTTCTTCACCCCGGCGGCCTTGATCGCCGCCTTGATGTTGTTCTGGCCCGAGGTGAAGTTGAGCATCACCGGGACGCGGCCGTGGGCGTGAAGGCCGTAGTAAGTCACCACGACGCCCGCGCTGGACGGCAGCAGGATGCCGACCCGTTCCGCCGGCTCCGTCATTGCCGCGATCTTGCGCCCCAGTACAAAGGCGGCGCGGATCAGGCCGGTGTAGGTGAGCGGCTTGCGATCGAGGTCCTCGAGGATTTCCTTGTCGCCGAACTTGTCGCGCGCGGCGATCAGCCCGTCGAAAATCGTCTGTTCGCCGTCCTTGGTATCGAGGGCTACGCGCAAGTCCATCCTCCGTGCGGATGCGGTTGTCCCGCGCCCTTTTCTCTCCGGTTATCAGACTAGGGCGGACGCCCGACGTTGAAAAGGTGCGTTACGTTGCGTGAACCGGACGGCGCTGTTCGTCCGGCTGATCGAATCTGACCCCGGCCGCCCGACCTCTGGAATTCGGCCCCTGTTCTCTCTACGCCTGTACCCCGGAGAGGGCAGGGGAATCGCGTGACGGAGGAGAAGCCGCCGCCGAAGGTCGGGAAGACGCCGCCGCCGATGGTGACGGAACTTCCGGCTGCCTATGCGGCCGGGCCGGCGCCCGGCCTGCCGCCCTGGTTCCTGAAATCCATTGCCTGGACCGGCGCCCTGGGGGTGTTGACGGCCAACCTGTCAGTCCTGCTGCCGCACATCGCCGCCCTGCGGACCGCCCTGCAGGAAACGTTCGGCCTCATCGCCTTCGAGAGCTTCAGCACCTTCGCCGGAGCCCTGATGGTTCTCGGTCTCGGCGCCGGTTATTTCTGCGGCTGCGCCCTGCTGTATTTTCTCTGGCTGCGGAAACGGCCGCGGTTCAAGCTGCCGTTCCTGATCGGCGCCGGCGTGCTCGCGCCCTTCGTTCTGTTCATCAGTCTCAGCCTGCGCCCCGCCAGCGACCTGGGCCCCATGCAGTCCGAACGGCTCGCTGAACTGCTCGCCATGGTCGATCAGAACTACGTCAGTGCCGGAGCCAACTACGGCGGCTACTGGTTCGCCACGGACAATGCCTCCATGGGGCCGCAGGGCTGGACCACGGCCCAGGTGCTGTCCGGCGTGCTGCAGGCCCCGTCCAGCGCCGAAGGCCGGCCCCAGACCGTCGAGCGGGTCCGGCGGAGCCTCGCCTATATCGAATCCATCCGGCAGCCGAACGGCTGGGGTTACCAGGACGGGGCGAAGACCACGGTCACAGAGATCATCGGCTGGGTTGCGACGGCCGAGGCCCTGGCCCTGCATCCGGACCCGCACCAGCCGGTCTGGACGCCGGCCGAGGAGGGCCCGGCCCGCGATCGGCTGTTCAAGGATCTGGCCGAACTGGCCGGCCGGCAGCATGCGGACGGCGGCTGGGGCCCCCTGTCGCCGACCGCCGAGCGGGAACACCAGCGCACCTATTCCACCGTCGTCAGCATGATGGCCTTCCTCGCCGCGCGGGACGCCGACCTGGTTCGGGGCGACGCCCGCTGGACCTATGACAACGACATCCGTCGCGGCGCCCGCTGGCTCATGCTGAACGCCACCGAGGGCCAGGAGGGCGCCAAGGGCTGGTGGCCCAACCCCTATGTGCGGCGGACGGACGGCGACTGCCTCGGCCTGACGTCCCAGGTCATGTACGTCCTGGCGCACGTCGACCGGTCGCTGGGTCTGCGGCCCTATGACGCCGCCTTCGCCGAGCTTCGCACCGGCTATCTGGGACGACTGCGCGAGGGCGACGGCCAGTTCGCCTCCATCCAGAAGCGACCGCTGGATATGAATTGCCAGCTTCAGGACAGCGAATCCTACCTGTTCGGCCAGCCCGACTTCACCCTCGAGCGGTCGACCTTCCTCTGGTACCCGTGGACCGTGACGGCGGTCAGCGAACTGTCGCGCTCGACCAAGCTCTCGGCCGACGAGCGCCGCCGGCTCGATGTTCTCGACGACATCCTGACCCGTCGCCTGCCCGAGATGACCCAGAAGGACCTCGAGAACACCGTCCTCTATCCGACGGCCGAGACCCTGTTCGGCCTCGGCGTGCGGATGCGCAACGACGCGGTGTTGAATCCCTGAGCCGCGCCTCGCCACCTTGCCTTTGACGGCCGAAAGACCGACATAGCCGCTCTGGCAAGGAGCCCTGTTCCCCGGCGATGGTCACGCTGATCAACACCCTGACAAAGACGCCGGCCGAGTTGCGTCACCCCGAGAAGCAGAACCGCCCCGAGACGGCGGTGCTGAAGAAGCCCGACTGGCTGCGCGTCAAGGCGCCCGGATCGGGCCAGTACAACGCCACCAAAGCCATCGTGAAGGACAAGGGCCTCGTCACCGTCTGCGAGGAGGCGGCCTGCCCGAACATCGGTGAGTGCTGGAGCCAGAAGCACGCCACCCTGATGATCATGGGCGACACCTGCACGCGGGCCTGCGCCTTCTGCAACGTCAAGACCGGCCTGCCCCAGCCGCTGGACCCTGAAGAACCGGCCAAGGTCGGACTGGCCGTGGCCCAGCTGGGCCTGAACCACGTGGTCATCACCAGCGTGGACCGGGACGACGTCTCCGACGGCGGCGCCGCCCATTTCGCCGAGGTGGTGCGCCAGATCCGCCTGCACGCGCCGAACACCACCATCGAGATCCTGACGCCCGACTTCCTGCGCAAGGACGGGGCGGCCGAGGTCATGATCGACGCGACGCCGGACGTCTTCAACCACAACCTCGAGACCATCCCCCGGCTCTACCCTCAGGTCCGGCCCCAGGCGCGCTACCAGCGCAGCTTGGATGTCCTCGCCGAGGTCAAGCGCAGCGATCCGACGATCTGGACCAAGTCGGGGATCATGGTCGGCCTGGGCG
>DDSO01000063.1 GCA_002343425.1 Brevundimonas sp. UBA2388 | reverse complement strand
ACCCCGCTGACCTTCCTGGGCGGCTCCTTCTATTCGATCGACATGCTGCCGCCGATCTGGCGCACGATCACCCTGTTCAATCCGCTGGTCTATCTGATCTCCGGCTTCCGCTGGACCTTCTACGGTTCCGGCGACGTCGGCATCGGGGTCAGTCTGGCGGCGACCCTGGGTTTCCTCTTCGTCTGTCTGGCCATCGTCGGCTGGATGTTCCGGACCGGCTACCGTTTGAAGAACTGAGGTCTTCAGCTTCGGGTCACGAAACGGGCCAGATCGGCGGACACCTTGGCCCTCCTCCGCATTTGATGTAGCGCGCCGGATCCTGCGCGGGAGTTTTGATGCCCACCGATACCGACAAGAAGCTCAACGGCACGCCCGAGCCCTTCCGCCGCCCCGTGGTCTGGGGCCGCCCGCCCGCGACCGTATTCCGCGCCGGCCCCCTGCCGAAGGGCGGAGCCCTGCCGCCCCTGCCCGAGGCGCCGCCCATGCAGTTCACGCCGGGCATCCTGACCGGCTCGATGATCCCGCGCGCCGCCCCGGCCAGGGTGCCGGCCCAGACCGCGGCCCCGACCCTGGCTCAGGCTCAGGCTCAGGCTCAGGCTCAGGCCCAGGCCCGGCCTCAAGCCGCCGCGCCGCCGGTCGCGCGAACGCCCGAACCCCGTGAGGAACCGGCGTCGCCGTCCGTGCCCGCCGCCTCTGTCCAGACGGCCGACCTCACCGTGCGCCCCCTGCCGCCGGTCGAGCCTGTTGTTCCGGCCAGGCCCGCACCGACCGCCGCAACGGCGCCCGCGAAGCCCGTGGCCGCCGCGCCGGAGCCCGTTACGGTTCCCGCCACGGCCGTCGTCGCGGCCCGCAAGCCAGACAGTCGGACCCCGCTGTATGCCGGGATCGCCCTTGCCGCTGTTACGGTCCTCGCCCTTGGCGGCTGGATCTGGACCCGACCACCCGCCGGAGCGCCGGCGCCGGCCGTGGCTGCCGCGCCTGCGGCCGTCACCCCCGCCGCCGAAGTCGTCGCGCCGGAGAGCCCGCCGGTTCCGGTCGCCGTGACCGAGCCCGTCGCCGAGACCCCGGCGCCCGCGCCCATGGTCGCCGCTCCGGCCGCCAGACCGGCCGCGGTGACGCCGGCTCCCGCGCGAACGCCGCCGCCTCCTGTCGCAGCCCGGCCCGCCTCACCGGCGCCTGAGGTCGTCGCCCCGCCGCCGGCGGTCGCGACAACGCCCCTCATCGAGATTGCGCCCGCCCCGGTCCCCGGCCCGGCGCCGACCGCGGCCGAGCGTCCATCGACCAACCCGGATGAGCCCATCGCGACCCGGCCCCAGCCGATCGGCTAGCGGATGGCGACGTAGCCGCGCTCGACCATGCGGCGCAGGCCTTCATAGGCCTCGGCCAGTTCCTCATAGGCGGCGCGCGCCGAGGCCAGTCGCGCGATCTGGTCGGGAGTCGAGGGCGCGCCGGATTCCGACTGGCGCAGGCCTTCGGACACCCATTTGGCGCGCGCGGTAGCCGTCAGCACGGCCAGCTTCTGAAACATGGACGCATCCAGTTTCGGCAGCATCTGGCCGATGACCTCGCGGTTGGCGATGTAGGCCGAATAGTCGATCTGCTCCAGCAGGCCGCGCAGTCGCCGCTGCTCCTGCGGGTCGGTGTCCTGGGGCTCGAAATGGTCACGCTGGCGGCGATAGCTGTTGGTCTGGATGGTCGACATGGCCTGTCTTCCGAAAAGAATCGTCTTGAGGGTGCGCCTCGTCGATTAACGGGGGGTTGCGCCCGGTCGCCGGAAGTTGAGACTTGGGCGAAGGTCCGCCCATGAGCCGGCCGCGGGAGACGTCGCCGTGACCGGCAGGGTGCGAGTCGATTGTTATGCTGTCTCGGTCGACGGATTCGGCGCGGGACCCGACCAGAGCCTCGACCATCCCCTTGGCGTGGGCGGAGAAGGCCTGCACCGCTGGTTCTTTCCGACCCGCACATGCCGTGAGAATTTCGGCCAGACGGGAGGCGAGGAGGGCGTCGATGACGACTTCGGCCGGCGCGGCATGGCGGGGCTGGGCGCGTGGATCCTCGGCCGCAACATGTTCGGGCCGATCCGGGGCGACTGGCCCGACGACCAATGGAAAGGCTGGTGGGGCGCCGAGCCCCCCTATCATGTGCCCGTGGTGGTGCTGACCCACTACCCCCGAGACCCGATCGGGATGGAGGGCGGCACGGTCTTTCATTTCGAGACCGGCGGCATCGTGGCCGCGCTGGAGCGGGCGCGCGCCTTTGCCGGCGGCAAGGACATCCGCATCGGCGGCGGCGCTGAAACGATCCGGCAGTATCTCGGAGCCGGGCTGATCGACGAGATGCACATCGCCGTTTCTCCCGTAATTCTGGGCCGTGGCGAACCGCTGTGGGAGGGGCTGGACCTGCCCGCTCTCGGCTATGAGATCGTCTCCAGCACCGCGGGCGAGCGGGCGACGCACCTGTGCTTCGGTCGCGCCGGCGCGCAAGCCGACAAGACCGGGAAGGCCGTCTGACCATGTCGCTCACCCTCTGGTCCCACCCCTATTCCGCCTATGGTCAGAAGGCCTCCGTCGCCCTGTATGAACTCGGCCTTCCGTTCGAGCAGACACTGGTCGAGGCCGGCAATGAGGCGGTCATGGCCGCGTTCCGCAGCCTGTCGCCCTTCGCCAAGATGCCGGCCCTGGTCGACACGACGGCCGGCCGGACCCTCTACGAATCCAGCATCGTGATCGAATATCTCGACCGGCTGGCTGGCGGCGGCCAGCTGATCCCCGCCGATCCCGAGTCGGCGCTTGAGGCGCGGCTGGTCGACCGGATGGTGGACACCTATGTCGGCGGGCCTATGAACCGCATCATCCCGCGGAAATTCCGGCCGGCGGGCCATGAGGACCCGTTCGGCGACGCTCAGGACGCGGCCATTCTGTCGGGAGCCTGGGACTGGCTGGAAGGCCGGCTGGCGGACGGGCGGACGTGGGGCGCCGGCGAGACCTTCACCGTGGCCGACTGCTGCGCGGCGCCGATCCTGACCTATGCGCGACGACTGGTCCCGTTCGGCGACCGGCCGCGCCTCAGGGCCTGGCACGCGCGGCTGATGGCGCGGCCCTCCTTCGTCCGGGCGCTGGAAGACGCTGCGCCGTTCGGGGACCTGATGCCCGCGCCGCCGGCCGAGGACTAGTGAGCTTCAGGCGGCCGCGCGGCGGGGCTGAGATACTCGTTCTCCGCCTTTGGATGAGCGTCCAGCACGAAGCGGCGGTCACAATAGGCGCATTCGACGAAGTCCTCGCCGCCCATGTCCATATAGACCAGCGGGTGACCGAGGGCCCCGCCGCCGCCGTCGCAGGCCACGCGCTTCGTCGAAACCACGATGGCTTCCGGCGGCGGAATGATCGCATCGGCGTGGCGCGGCGGCATGGGCAGACCTGACGGATGACGGCGGATAACGGCCGACTCCCTAGAAGCCCCCGCGCGCGGCGTCAAACCGTCTGCGACTTGCGGCGGAAGACCCGGTCGAACAGGGCCTTGCGCTTGCTGAACAGAGACCAGCCCAGGCAGCCCGCGGCGACCCACAGGCCGATCTCGCCGATCACCGCGGCAGGGCCGCCGATCAGGAGCGACTCGCGCATGGGAATCTCGCCCATCCGGTTCAGGACCACCACGGCCGTGAACACCCCATACCCCAGCAGGCAGAAGGCGAAGGCCGTCCAGCCGATCATCTTTGTGCGGTTCATCGCGTCCATTCCGTCAAGCAAGCTGTTCATAATGACAAGTGTCCTAGACATCTGAACGCTCGATGTCAAGCGTCATTGACAACAATGATGCCCCGCCCGGGGCCGGCCCTTGGCGGAGACCCGCGCCGGGCCTACCTAGGCCCGTCATCGACCCTGAAAGCCTCTGCATGTCCGATCCCGCCGCCCTGCCCGTGAACGCCATCGAGGTCAGGGGACTGGAAAAGACCTATGCGGGTTCGAAGAAGGCCCCGCCCAAGGTCGCCCTGCGCGGCGTCGATCTGGTCATTCCGCGCGGCTCGATGTTCGGCCTGCTGGGCCCCAACGGCGCGGGCAAGTCGACCCTGATCAACATCCTCGCCGGCGTGGTCAACAAGACCGGCGGCACGGCCGAGATCTGGGGCCGCGACATCGACAGACAGCCGCGCGACGCCCGCGCCGCCCTCGGGGTCGTGCCACAGGAGATCGTGGCCGACGTCTTCTTCACCCCCCGCGAGGCGCTGGAGGTCCAGGCCGGCTTCTACGGCGTGCCGGCGAACGAGCGCCGCTCTGACGAACTGCTCGCCGCCCTCGGCCTCAGCGACAAGGCCCACGCCTATGTCCGCGCCCTGTCCGGCGGCATGAAGCGTCGCCTGATGGTGGCCAAGGCACTGGTCCACAATCCGCCGATCCTGATCCTCGACGAGCCGACGGCGGGCGTCGATGTCGAGCTGCGCCGTCAGCTCTGGGAGTACGTCCGCCGCCTCAACGCCGAGGGCGTGACCATCCTGCTGACCACCCACTATCTGGAGGAGGCGCAGGAGCTCTGCGACACCATCGCCATCATGAACCGCGGCGAGGTCGTGGCCTGCGAGCCGACGCCCCAGTTGCTGCGCCGTCTGGACACGCGGAACGTCGTCGTGACCCCCGACGGCGCGCTGAAGGCCCTGCCCAAGCTCAAGGGCTTTGAGGCCGTCGCCCGCCCCAACGGCGCCTTCGCCGTCACCTACAAAAAGGGCCAGTCGTCGGTCGAACAGGTGCTGGCTGCCGTCCGCGCCGCGGGCGTCACCATCGCCGACATCGTCACCGAGGACCCGGACCTGGAGGACGTCTTCCTGGCCCTGACCTATGGGGATGCGGGACAGGTCGATCCGACGAAGGATTGACAGAGAACGGCGTTCGTTTTCTCCTCCGCGCGATGGGGGAGGGATCCATGCGAAACTTTGTATTCTCGGCCGTCGCGCTCTCTGCGTCGCTGTTTTTGGGGGGAACCGCCTTGGCGCAGCAGTTGCCGCGCCAGGCGCCGACACGGCAGGTCCCTGAAGGCCTGGTCGTGGCCCCACCGACTATTCCGCGCGGTAACCTGCCTCAGCTTAACGCCTCGCAACGGACCACGGCCGCTCGGGAGCTTTCGGGGTCGAATACCCTGACGGCCGGTGTGACCCGGCGGTACGGCGGTGATAGCCCGGTACCGAACGGCGCTCACGTAAAGCTTTATTTCCCGGTGCTGGCCTACGTCGACGGAACGGCGGTACTGAAGTCAGGCGAGGGCATGGTCGCCATAAGGGTGGTTGAGACGTCAGGCCTCGTCATGTTCGATTGCCCGGTCTTTTCGGGGCCGGGGCTCACCTGGCGAACACGGATCGGCAACACCTCCATGTTTAACGAGGGAACCGCACCGGCGTTGAATTCCCGGTCCGTGTTCATCGTCGATGTGACCGGGTTGCAGGATCGGGACATACAGATCTTCGGCATGCCTCGCGGTGGAGGTTTCGCCTTTCACTATTGCGATGTGACCGCCCTGTCAGGCTGATCCGGCCTCAGACCACCATCACCGTCCCGATCAGCAGCCGCGCGCCGGCGCGGCCCATCACCGTATTGGTCGCCGCCTGAAGCTGCGCCACCAGTCGTTCGACGTCGGGCGGGGTTCCCGGCAGCAGCGCATTGGCCGATTGCTGCACCACCGCCGCATAGGCGGCGCGCAGGCGCGGGGCCGACTGGGCGACGCGGGTGCGCAGGGCGGCGTCGGGCGTATCGACCCCTGTTTCGACCGTCATCACGCCCGGCCGCCCGCCCGGTCGCCTGACATTGGCGGTGATGGTCGGCAGCCGCAGATAGGTGGCCTGGGACGCCGCAGCGCCGCCTCCGCCAGTCCTGAGCGGTTGGGTCTTCAGTCCGAGGAGAGCACGACGATCCATGCGCAGAGGCTACCGTTCAGCGCTTAAGGCTCGGTTACGCTGCCTCTCCCTCCCCCTCCGGGGGAGGAAGAACCGCAACGAAAAGGGCCGGAGCGTCGCTGCTCCGGCCCCCTCGATTTGTTCAGGCCTTGGCCCCTACCAGATGCGAACCCGGTCGGCCGGCGCGAGGTAGTACCGATCGCCCGGCTGGACGTCGAAGGCCTCGTACCAGGCGTCGACGTTGCGCAGGGGCCCGATGACCCGGAACTCGGCGGGCGAGTGGGGGCCGACGGTGACCTGCTGGCGCAGGGCGTCGTCGCGGTAGCGCGTCTGCCAGACCTGGGCCCAGCCGTAGAAGAAGCGCTGGTCGCCGGTGACGCCGTCCAGCACCGGCGAGGGCTGGCCGTTCAGCGACAGGTGATAGGCTTCCAGGCCCACAGCCACGCCGGCGGCGTCGCCGATGTTCTCGCCCATGGTCAACCCGCCCTGGAGGAAGAAGCCGGGCAGGGGTTCATAGGTGTCGTACTGGGCGCCCAGACGGGCGGTCAGGGCCTCGAAATTGGCCTTGTCCTCGGGCGTCCACCAGTTGCGCAGCACGCCGTCGCCGTCGGACTTGGAGCCCTGGTCGTCGAAGCCGTGGCCGATCTCGTGGCCGATGACCCCGCCGATGGCGCCGTAGTTGACCGCCGGATCGCCGTTCGGATCGAAGAAGGGCGGCTGCAGGATGGCGGCCGGGAAGACGATCTCGTTATTGGCCGAGTTGTAATAGGCGTTCACGGTCTGGGGCGTCATGCCCCACTCGTCCTTGTCGACCGGGTCGTTGAGACGGTTCAGCTGGTACTGCCACTGGAAGACGCCGGCGCGCTCGGTGTTGCCGAACAGGTCGTCAGGCCGGACCTCGAGGGCGGAGTAGTCGCGCCATTTGTCCGGATAGCCGATCTTGACGGTGAATTTGGCCAGCTTCTCGAGGGCCGCCGCCTGGGTCTCGGCGCTCATCCAGTCGTAGTTCGGGATGCGATTGCCGAGAGCCGTGCGGAGGTTGGCGACCAGTTCCTCCATCTGCGCCCGGTAGGCGGGCGGGAAATATTCGGCGACATATTGCCGACCGACCGCCTCGCCCAGCATGCCCTCGGCGAAGCTGATGCCGCGCTTGTCGCGGCTGCGCTGCATGGGCTGGCCCTGCAGGTCGCGCGAGCGGAACTCCCACTGGGCGTCGGCGAAGCGGCGTGACAGGCGCGGCGCCGCGTCATCGACCGAGTGGAAGGCCTGCCATGCCTGGATGACCTCGATCGGGGTCTCGGCGTAGATGGCCGCGATCGGGGCCATGGCGGTGTCCTGACGGACGATCAGCCGGGGCACCTCGCCCACGCCGACGGCGGTGTAATAGTCCTGCCAGGCGAAGCCGGGAGCCTCGGCCGCCAGTCGGGCGATGGTGTATTCGTTATAGGTCTCGTCGCGGTTGCGGTTCTGGATCGGGGTCCAGTGCGCCTCGGCGATCCGGGTCTCGAAGGCGACGATGGCCTCGGCGGCCGCGGTGGGGTTCTCCCAGCCGATCATCTCCAGCATCCGGGCCACATAGGCCTGGTACAGGACCTTCTTCTCCGCCCAGCGGGCGTCCAGATAGTAGTCGCGGTTGGGCAGGCCGATGCCCGACTGGCCCGTCGAGACGACGTAGCGGTTCGGGGCCTTCTGATCGATCGAAATGCCCGTGCCGAAGATGGAGGAGCCGATCCGACCCTGGGTCTGGCCCATATAGACGGCCATGGCGTCATGGGTGTTGGCGGCGCGGATGGCGGCCAGGTAGGGCCGCAGCGGCTGGTCGTCCAGCGCCTCGATCCGGGCCTCGTCCATGTAGGAGCGGTAGGCGTCGGCGATCTTCTGTTCGTCCGAGCCGGGGATCAGGTCAGTGCGGGCCACGAGCGCCTCGATCATCGCCTTGACCCGGTTGTCGGACAGTTCGCGCAGCAGGGCGAAGGAGCCGTAGGAGGTGCGGTCCGAGGGGATTTCCATCCGGTCGAGGGCCGCGCCGTTGGCGAAGCGCATGAAGCTGTCGCCCGGGCGGACCGCGGTGTCGCGGCCGGCCAGGTCAAAGCCCCAGGTCCCGTAACGGGGCGCGACCGTGCCCTGGTAACCCAGGACCGTGGCGCCCTGATCGGGGGTCTGGAACAGTTCGAAGACGGTGCAGCCCTCGTCGATGCAGGTGTGGCCGTGATCCTCGCCGCCGACCTGTGCAACCGCGACGGACGCGGGCAGGAGCAGGGCGCCGAGCGCGGCGCCGATGAGCAATTTCTTCATGGGGATTTCCTCGACTTCGCTTCTCTGTCGGACAGCGTCGGCGGCGACCCTACGCCCCGGTTCCGCCCTGTCGCCTGAATTATTTGTCATGTGCGACGGAAACCCAGACGGGGCGGCGTTTCAGCCTGTAGGCTGACCCCCGACGGAGGACGAATGGCGACTCACGGCGGCGGCGGCGAATACAAGGATCTGGTGGTCTTCCTGGCCGCGGCGGGCGTGATCGTGCCGCTGTTCAACCGGTTGAAGATCAGTCCGGTCCTCGGCTTCCTCGCCGCGGGGGTGCTGCTGGGCCCGGACGGACTGGCGCGGTTTGCGGATACGGCCCCATGGCTGTCCTGGCTGACCATATCGGATGCGACCCAGATCCGGTCCCTGTCCGAGCTGGGCGTCGCCTTCCTGCTGTTCATGATCGGGCTGGAGCTGTCGTGGGAGCGGCTGCGGGCCATGCGCAAAATGGTGTTCGGCCTGGGGCTGACCCAGGTGGCCGTTTGTACGGTGGCGCTGGCGTCTGTGTTCGTCTTCATGGGTCAGCCGCTGGTGTCGGCGGCCGTGCTGGGCATGGGGCTGGCCCTGTCGTCCACTGCGGTCGTGATGCCGGTGATGGCCGAGCGCGGCCGGATCAAGACGACTGCCGGCCGGGCGACCTTCTCCATCCTGCTGGCCCAGGACGTGGTCGTGGCGCCGATTCTGGTCACGGTCACCGCTCTGGCGGCGCTGGCGCAAAGCGGCGTCGGCGGCGGGGATTTCGACCCGGCCGTGTTGCGCCCGGCGCTGCTGACCCTGATCCCGGCCGCGGTCGGGCTGGCGCTGCTGATCGTGCTGGGTAGGCTGGTGCTGCGGCCGATGTTCCGTTCCGTGGCGCGGGCCAAGGCCACCGGACAGGGGCAGGAGATGTTCATCGCGGCCAGCCTGCTGGTTGTCGTCGGCGCCGGGGTGGCGGCGCAGGCCGCCGGCCTGTCGATGAGCCTCGGCGCCCTGGTCGCCGGCCTGCTGCTGGCCGAGACCGAGTTCCGCCGCGAGGTCGAGATTTCGATCGAGCCGTTCAAGGGGCTGTTGCTCGGCGTCTTTTTCGTCGGGGTCGGCATCAGCCTCGACCTCGATGCGGTCGCCGCCGATCCGGTCGCGGTGTTCGGTCTGGCGGCCATGCTGACCCTGCTGAAGGCCGGACTGATCTTCGGCGTGGCCCGCCTGTGGGGTCTGAACAATCGCACGGCCATCGAGACCGCCCTCGTGCTGGGCCCGGCCGGCGAATTCGCCTTCGTCATCCTGGGAGCCGGTCTGGTCGAGGGGATCGCGGCCCCTGCCTTCACCCAGACCGTCCTGATGGCCGCGACCATCAGCATCTTCACCATTCCGCTGATGGCCCTGATCGCCGACCGTTTGCTGAAGCAGGCGGTCCCGGCCGTTCCCGATCTGCCCGCAGAAGCTATGGAGCCGCCGTCGGCGACGTCAGGGCAGGTGCTGATCGTCGGCTACGGCCGGGTCGGACGGCTGGTGGGCGAGATGCTGACTGAACACGGCCAGGCCTTTCTGGCCATCGACGCCAATCCGACGACCGTGGCCATGGGCCGGAAGGAGGGCGCCAATGTCTTCTATGGTGACGCGGGACGCACCGAGATGCTGGAAAAGTGCGGCATCGACACGGCGCGGGCCGTGGTCGTGACCATGGATGCGCCGGCCAAGGTCGATGAGGTCGTGGTCGCGACCCGCTCGCTGCGGCCGGATCTGATCCTGATCGCCCGTGCCCGGGATCATAAACACGCCGCGCGCCTGTATGCCCTGGGCGTCACCGACGCCGTGCCGGAGACGACAGAGGCCAGCCTGCAACTGGCCGAGAACACCCTGATCGATCTGGGGGTGCCGATGGGTCTGGTCCTGGCGTCGATCCACGAACGTCGCGACCGCTTCCGCAAAATCTTCCAGGAGGCCATGCCCGGCAGCGACGCCGTCCGCAGTCCGCGCGCCCTGCGCTCCACCCTGCGGCGCTGAGCCGCACCGACGGACTGGCTGCCCAGGCGCGTTAACCGCATGACTATCCCGACTGTTAATCCGGTTACCCCATTTTGGTCATCGTTGCGTGATGATTGCCCCGTTCTCGCCTGACAGGCGATGTGTCTGCGTGCCTTCGCGCCCGCCCCGGATTTCCCATCGCTTCGGCGTCCAGTTCCAACGACGGCGTAAAGCCGCCGCCCAGTGAGTACCCGTTTCATGCGAGATATCGCCTTGACCCCCCCCAAGACTCTCGACGCCGACAGCGAGTTGCCCCGGCTGAACCGCCGCCAGGCCGCCAAGGTCCGCACCCGCCAGAAGGTTCTGGACGCCGCGCGCGCCCTGTTCGCCGAGCGGGGCTATGAGCCCGCCACCATCCGCGACATCGCCAAGGGCGCAGGCATGTCGACCGGCGCCGTCTTCGCCAATTTCCAGGACAAGGCCGAACTGTTCGAGGCCGTCCTTTCGGAAGACCTCGCGAAGCTCGCCGAGACCCTGAAGGTCGCCGCCGCCGCCGAGACCACGCTGCGCGCGCGTCTGCTGGCCGCCATGACCGCCGGCTATCACGGCTCGCTGGAGCAGCTGCCGCTGGTTCAGGCCGTCGTCGCCCGTTCGTGGTTCCAGCCGGTCGCCGCCGAAATGCGGACCCGCGCCGCCATCAAGCCCCTGGTCATGGTCGTCTCCGACGCCCTTCAGACCGGCGTGCGCGAAGGCGAACTGCGTCAGGACGCCGACGTGCGCCTGCTCAGCGAACTGATCTATGAGGCCTATCTGTCGAACTATCGTGGCGCCGCCTACGACGGCTGGACCATGCAGGATCTGACGACCCGCATCGGCAAGCAGATCGATGTGATCCTGGCGGGCCAACTTTCCCGGCAATAGGTCCCGCCCGACCGAACGATGCTTCGAAGGCCGCGACCTCTGTCGCGGCCTTCAGCTTTTCCAGCGTAGCGTCGTGGCCTTCACAGGATTGGCGAACGGGCGGCCCTCGGCGCGGGACCTGGTCCATTCGCGCTTCAGCTGCTGGTACCATTTGGCCTGTTTGTCGGCGTCGTCGATCCAGATCAGGGCCGGATCGTAGCGCAGGCCCTCGTTCTGCAGGTTCACCATGCCGCCGTCCTGTTTCAGGAAGGCGATGACGCCCATGCGCAGGAACGGCTTGGCGATGCCGAACACCCAGTGGTCGGACCAGAAGATCTGGGTGATCCGGGTCTTAGTCTCATTGATGGGAGTCAGGCAGGTCAGGGCCAGCACCTGCTTCGGTCCGACCTGGATATGTTCCCAGCGATAGCCGGGCAGGCGGAAGGTGATCTCGGTCGCCGGGGCGCCGCCGAGAATCCTGTAGGCCCGGCTGTTCGACGAGGGCGCATGGCGCACCATGGCGAAACCCTGCTCGCGCGGTTCGAAGGCCTTGGCCTTCTCGTGCATCGATTTTGCAGACCGCCACCACCACTGCTGATGCACATAGGGGCCGTGGGCCGGGTCCATCAGGCCGACGACGGCGTGGTCGACATGGGCGTCGAAATCCATCCATTCGACCATCTTCGCCCCGCCGCCGACGACGCCCGGAAACACCGGCGGCTCGTGGTCGGGGTCAGGCGCCGTGCGCGGGTCGGAGGCCATCCAGACGAAGATCATCCCCTGGCTTTCGCGGACCGGATAGGACCGCACCCGGATCCGGTCGGCCTCATAGGGCTGATCCTCGACCAGGGAGGGGATGGCGGCGCAGACGCCGTCGGGGCGGAAGCGCCAGCCGTGGTAGCAGCATTCGATGGTTTCGCCCTCGCCGGGCTTCTCGACCAGCCGGCCGGCCGACAGGGGCGCCGCGCGGTGGGGGCAGATGTCTCGCATGGCATAGACCTGCCCCGCCCGGGTCCGGCCGATCAGCACAGGCTCGCCGAGCAGTACGTGACGCTTGAGCGAGGCCGGCGCGACGTCGCGCGAAAGGGCGACGAAATACCAGGCGTCGAGCACAAAACCCTTGCCGAAGGCGGTCGGCGGGGCCTTGGCCTCGGGCGATTTCGGAGAGACGGGGGCGCTGTCTGCGGGAGTCATGCGCGACAGTTTAGCGGGCTGTCACGCTGAAGTCTTGACCGGCTGCATCCGTTCGCGCCCTCTGTGGCGACCAGGGGACAGACGCGGGCGTTTGGCCCGTCCATCGGGATACTGACATGAAGACCATGACCGCCATCGCCGCCCTTGCCGGGGCCCTTTCCTTCATCGCTGCCGCGCCCGCCTTCGCCCAGGCCCATGGCGACCATGGCCAGGCCCATGGCCAGCCGGCCGCCGCCGAGGCCGGTCACGGCCATGCCCATGCCCATGCCGACTTCGAGTCGGGCCGGTTCCATGTCCGCGTCGACGGGCCCGAGCATCCGGTCGGCGACGTCATCCTGATCCCCGGCCTGTCCTCGTCGCCCCATGCCTTTGATCTGCTGACCGAAGAACTGAAAGGCCGTTACCGCGTCCACCGCATCCATGTGCAGGGCTTCGCCGGCGCGCCGGCCGAGGACAACGCCACGGGCCCCGTCTCGGCCCCGGTGGCCGAGGACCTGGCCCGCTATATCGCCGAACAGGGGCTCAACAAGCCGGCCGTGATCGGCCACTCCATGGGCGGAACCATCGGCATGATGCTGGCCGCCCGGCATCCCGACAGCGTCGGCAAGCTGATGGTCGTGGACATGATCCCCTTCATGGGCGCCATGTTCGGTGCGCCCGGAGCCACGGCCGAGAGCGTCGCGCCCATGGCGGACCAGATCTACACGGCCATGTCCGCCTCGCCGCGCGAACAGTATCAGCAGCAGGCCGAGGCCCAGATCGTCGCCATGATCAACACCGAGTCCCTGCGGGCCAGGCCGCTGGAGGACAGCCGGAAGAGCGACCAGCAGGTTTCATCCTCGGCCTATCGCGAGCTGATCGTCACCGACCTGCGCCCCGAGTTGGGCCGGATCACTGCGCCGACGACTGTGCTTTATGTCCGGTTCAACGACCCGCGGATGACCAATGACATGGTCGACGGCATCTACCGCGCCTCGTTCGCCAATCTGCCCGGCGCGACCCTGACGCGGATCGACGACAGCGCCCACTTCATCATGCTGGACCAGCCCGCCCGGTTCGCCGCCGAGGTGAACGCGTTTTTAGAATAGGCGCGCGAAGGGTCATGGTTTCGGCGGAAACGTCCCTCACAGTCTCGTGAAGGCAGCGGGGGCGTTTCCGTGCGTTCCGTGACCGGGTAAGAGCGGACTCGGCTTGGTGAGGGATTGATGGCGGGTTCCGGCTTCAACTTCGGACGTGGCGGCGGCGCGGGCCCGAAATCCGCGCGTACCCCGTTGCAGCGCGTCCTGTACTGGGGCGCGGTTCTGGCGGTCTGGGGCCTGATTTTCCTGGTGGTCTTCTTCGCAGTGTTCGCCCGCGACCTGCCCGACACCTCGACCCTGTACAATGTCGATCGCCAGCCCTCGATCACCTACCTGGACCGCAACGGCGCACTGATCGCGGTGCGCGGCACCCAGCAGGCCCCGCCCGCCGATCTGGACTCGCTGCCGGACTATGTGCCGGCGGCCTTCATCGCCATCGAGGACCGGCGCTTCTATCACCATCCCGGCTTCGATCCGATCGGCATGAGCCGGGCCATGGCCGCGAACATGCGCGCCGGACGCGTGGTCCAGGGCGGCTCGACCCTGACCCAGCAGCTGGCCAAGAACCTGTTCCTGTCTCCGGACCAGAACATGAAGCGCAAGGTGCAGGAGCTGATGCTGGCGGTCTGGCTGGAGATGAAATTCTCCAAACAGGAAATCCTCGCCCTGTATCTGAACCGCGTCTATTTCGGCGCCGGCGCCTATGGGATCGAGGCGGCCTCGCAGCGCTATTTCGACAAGAGCGCGCGCCAGCTGACCGTCGGCGAGGCGGCCCTGCTGGCCGGACTGCTGAAGGCCCCGTCGCGCTATTCGCCCGTGTCCGAACACGAGCGGGCCGGCGCGCGCGCCACCGTGGTGCTGAACGAGATGGTCGACGCGGGCGTCATCACCGAGGCCCAGCGCGCCCAGGCCGTGGCCGACCCGGTGCGGGTCTCGCGCACCCTGGCCACCCAGCATGCCCAGTATTTCATCGACTGGCTGGACAAGCAGATCCGCGAGCTGGTCGGTGAACCGACCGAGGACATGATCGTCGAGACCACGCTCGATCTGACCCTGCAGACCCAGGCCGAGCGGTCCGTGCGCCGCATCCTCGACCGCGACCGCTCCAAGGGCGTGCAGCAGGCCGCCCTGGTGGCGCTGGACGGCGAGGGCCGGGTGCGAGCGATGATCGGCGGCGCTTCATACGCTGACAGCCAGTTCAACCGGGCGACCGATGCGCGGCGTCAGGCCGGGTCCGCGTTCAAGCCGTTCGTCTATCTGGCCGCTCTGGAGAGCGGCTATACGCCTGAGACACTGGTCAACGACGCCCCTATCCGCATCGGCAACTGGTCGCCGCGCAACTATTCGGGCTCGTTCGCGGGCGAGATGACGTTCGCCAACGCCGTGGCCCAGTCGACCAACACCATTGCCGCCGGCATGGCTGACCAGATCGGCCGCGACAATGTCGCGCGCACGGCCCGCCGTCTCGGCATCACCAGCCGCATCGGGCTGGAGCCGGCCATGGCGCTGGGCGCCGTCGAGGTCTCGCCGCTGGAAATGGCCCAGGCCTATGACGCCTTCGCCAACGGCGGACGGCGCGTCACCGCCTTCGGCATCAGCCGTATCCGCACGCCGCAGGGGCGGGTCATCTATCAGCGCGCCTCCCGCGCCGACGGGCCGATCCAGGCCATCTCGAACCCGTTCCTCTACTACCAGAACCAGATGCTGCGCGGGGTCATGACCTCGGGCACCGGCCGGTCGGCGGCGATCGCCGGGCGGGATATCGCGGGCAAGACCGGCACGACCTCGGACTACAAGGACGCCTGGTTCGTCGGCTACACCGGCGGCTTCGTTACCGCTGTCTGGGTCGGCAAGGACGACAACACCGCCATGCGCGGCGTCACCGGCGGTTCGTCGCCGGCGGCCATCTGGCGCGGCTTCATGGAGGCGGCCCTGCCGCGCCTGAACGCCCCGGCCATCCCCAACGGCCCGGCCATGCCCGAAGGCTGGCAGCCGCCGAGTCCGGTCGAGAGCCTGATCGGCCGCATCGGCGATATCTTCGGCGACAGTCCGGCAGCCGAGCCGGATCCTCTGGACGAGTCCCTGCTGGAGACCACGCCGCGCCAGCCGGCGCCGCCGCGCCGAAACGAGCCCGGCCCGGCCATCGTCCGGCCGACTGCGCCGCAGCCGCAGCGCGATACCCCGGACCAGCGGCCCGAGCCGACGCCGCCGCCGGAGAAGAAGGCCGAGCCGCTGTTCTTCTAGCGGCCCACGGCGTGGAGCGCGGGGCCGTTCTCGCGCAGCCATTTGCGGTGAGGACGGTGGTCGCCGATCAGCCGCTGAACGACGCTCCAATAGGCGGGACTGTGGTCGGCATGGACCAGATGCGCCACCTCATGGGCGGCCAGATAGTCGATCACGGCGGGTGGGGCCATGATCACGCGCCAGCTGTAGCGGATCGAGCGATTGTGCGGGCTGCATGAGCCCCAGCGGGATTTCGGGTCGGCGATCGACATCTTGACGGGCCGCTGGCCGAGGGTGCGGAGATGGACATCGGTTCGGGTCTGGAGCGTTTCTCTCGCCACCCTCCTGAACAGGTTTTCCACCCGTCTGGCATAGGCCTCGCCCTCGCCGCCCGAGGCGATCAGGGGGCCGTCGGCGTCCTCGGTCAGACGGGCCGCCCCGGCGCCCCCTGTGGCTGTGAGCCGGGTCGGCTTGCCGAACAGGTCGATGACCGCGCCGGGCTCGATCGGCGTGCCCTGCGGCCGCTCGGCCAGACGTTCGCGCATCCAGGACGTCTTGGTGCGGGCGAAGGCGACGACGTCGGCCAGTTTGCGCTCGGACGGGGCGATCAGCACCGCCTCGCCGGCGCGGGCGTCAATCCGGATCGACAGGCGGCGCGCGCGGGGATTGACCGACAGCCGCGCTGTCAGGTCCTCAAGCGGCAGCCGCTGGCCGTTCCGATACTGCAACTATGGCCTCGTTCTTCGCGATGAAGTCGCGCACCCGCGGATAGATGTCATCGCGGAAGCGCCGTCCGTTGAAGACGCCATAGTGACCGACATCGGGGTGGACATACAGCACCCGCCGGTCGTCCGGCAGGCCGGTGCACAGGGTATGGGCGGCCTGGGTCTGGCCGACGCCGGAAATGTCGTCCTGTCCGCCCTCGACGGTCATCAGCCCGATGTCGCTGATTCCCGCCAGATCGACCTTGCGACCGCGATGCTCGAGCAGGCCGCGGGCCAGAAGATGCTGCTGGAAGACGATGTCGATGGTCTGGAGGTAGAACTCCTCGCTGAGGTCCAGCACCGAGAGGTATTCGTCGTAGAAGGCCTCGTGCTTCTGGGCGCCGTCGCCGTCGCCCGAGACCAGGTGGCCGAAATAGTCGCGGTGGGCGTCGACGTGCTTGTCCTCG
>DDSO01000031.1 GCA_002343425.1 Brevundimonas sp. UBA2388 | reverse complement strand
ATGCCCGAACTCCCCGAGGTCGAAACCGTCCGTCGCGGCCTTGAGCCCGTCCTGACCGGGGCGCGCCTGACGCGGGTGCGCCAGAACCGGCCGGACCTGCGCTTTCCCTTTCCCGACCGCTTCCCCGAGCGGCTGGAAGGCGCGATCGTCGAACGGATCGACCGCCGCGCCAAATATCTGCTCATGCCGCTGTCGACCGGCGAGTCCTGGGTCAGCCACCTCGGCATGACCGGCCGCTTCACGCTCGACGGCGAACAGCTGGGCGAGTTCGAGGAGGCCGCGCCCATCGCCGGCAAGCATGAGCATATGAGCCTCTGCGCCGTGCGCGGCGCCGTCACGACGCGCGTCGGTTTCGCCGACGCCCGCCGCTTCGGCTTCATGGGACTGATCCCGACCGTGGGGGTCGAGGCCCATCCGTGGTTCGCCGCCCTCGGCCCCGAACCGCTCGGCAACGGCTTCTCCGGCGCGCATCTGGCCGAGGCCTTCTCCGGCAAGAAGCAGAACATCAAGGTCAGCCTGCTGGACCAGCGCGTCGTTGCGGGCCTCGGCAACATCTACGTCTGCGAGGCCCTCTATCGCGCCCGCATCTCGCCCCTGATCGCGGCGGGCAAGGTGTCGAAGCCCCGCCTCGAAACCCTCGCCGCCGTGGTCCGCGATGTCCTCGGCGAGGCCATCATCGCCGGCGGCTCGACCCTGAAGGATTTCGCCAACGCCGACGGCGGCCAGGGCTATTTCCAGCACCGGTTCGACGTCTACGGCCGCGAGGGCCAGCCGTGCCTCGCAGAGGGATGCGCCGGCGTCGTCAAACGCACCGTCCAGGGCGGTCGCTCGACCTTCTGGTGCCCGATCTGCCAGAAAAGATGAGTGGCGAGTGGTTAGTGGCTAGTGATTGCCGCATCTCTGGCGGCGGAAGGGCGACACCAACCGCGCCTCGCCCGGCCCGCCGGCCAACCACTAACCACTAGCCACTACCGTCCCATGACCCACCGCCGCACCCACCTCTGGATCAGCCTGATTGTCGGCCTCGCCGTCTGGGGCGCCTATTTCGGCCATTTCCTGCAGCAGATGCGCCGCGGCGAGACCGGCGGCCTGGCCCTCTGGTTCCTCGGCGCCCTGGCCGTGATCATCCTCGCCGAGACCGTGGCCACCGGCCTGATCGCCTGGCTGTTCCGCCGCCGCGCCCGCGTGCTGGACGAGGGCCCGACGCTCGACGCGGCGCTGAAGGCCAGCCATGTCGCCCTGATGCTGCTGATCGGTCTGGCCCTGTCAGCGGCGGCGGCGCTGGCCTTCGCCTCCCTGTTCGGCTGGAGCCTCGACCTGTCCGGCGCGCGCGGTCAGGTCATCGCCGCCAATGCCCTTCTGGCCATGGTGGTGAGTGCGGAACTGCTGCGGGCCGGTTTGACGCTGGCGCTGATCCCGCGGCGGTAGAGTGGCTAGTGGCTAGTGGCTTGTGGCTAGTGGGTTAGCGGGTAGGCGCCAGGCTCCGGCCGCCGACGAAATCTCTGCCAAATCTGGACGCACCGCTCACCAGCCACTAGCCACTAGCCACTAGCCACTCCTTCGGAGCCCGCCCCATGGCCGACACCTATTCCACCCTCCTCATCGAACGCCACGCCGACGGCTATGCGCTGGTGACCCTGAACCGGCCCGAGGCGCTCAACGCCCTCAACTCGGCCCTGTTCAAGGACCTGTCGGACTTTCTCGACGCCGTCGAACACGACGACAGCGTCCGCTGCGTGATCCTGACCGGGTCGGGCGACAAGGCCTTCGCCGCCGGCGCCGACATCAAGGAGATGCAGGACCAGACCTACGCCCAGATGTACACGGGCAATTTCTTCGCCCTCGGCCACGACCGCATCACCCGTTTCCGCAAGCCGATCATCGCCGCCGTCAACGGCTTCGCCCTCGGCGGCGGCTGCGAACTGGCCATGCTGTGCGACTTCATCGTCGCCAGCGAGAAGGCGAAATTCGGCCAGCCCGAGATCAACCTCGGCGTCGCCCCCGGCATCGGCGGCTCCCAGCGCCTGACCCGTCTGGTGGGCAAGTCCAAGGCCATGGACATGGTCCTGACCGCCCGCATGATGGACGCCGCCGAGGCCGAACGCGCCGGCCTCGCTAGCCGCGTCGTCCCGCACGAAGCCCTGCTGGACGAGGTCCGCAAGATCGCCGCGAAGATCGCCTCGCAAAGCCCTCTGGCCGTCATGGCCAACAAGGAAATGGTCAACGCCGCGCTGGAGACCACCCTGACCCAGGGCGTCCAGTTCGAACGCCGCCTGTTCCACTCCCTCTTCGCCTTCGAGGACCAGAAGGAAGGCATGGCGGCCTTCGTGGAGAAGCGGAAGCCGAACTTCACCGGCCGGTAGGGCTCAGGGCCTCGGGACGCGCGCGTTCTGCGGATCGGACGCCACGCGTTCGTTACGGAAGGGGCTGTTCCGGGCGGGTCGGTCCGCGCGCGGCCAGCCCGGAAGACGCAGTCCGCGCTCGCTCGGCCAGGCCTCACGCGTCGCCGCCCGCTCGGCCCGGCGTTCGGCGAGGAACTCGCTTTCACGGGGTTCCTCCGGGGCGACGGCGGTTCCAGGCGTCTGGCTCTGGGGGCCTGTTCCCCCCGTCTCCACCCCGGCGACCTCCGCCGCTTCAGCCGGTGCGGCCCGGGCTCCTGAAGCGAGGGGCCCAGGCTGGCTGACCGGCGTCGCGCCGGCCGCGTCACAGGGATAGGCCCGCGCGAGGGCCGAGCGCGCAACGTCCGTGGGCCGGTCGCCGGGCCGGATTGAGGCGCGGGCTATCTCGGCCTTGCCGCGGGCGACCAGGTCGCCCAGCGCGGCGCGCCGGACAATCTCGGACCCACGGTCCAGTTCCGCTGGCAGACACAGACCGTCAGCCTGCAACTGTGAGAACATGACGCCTGCGCAGAACCCATCATCGCCCGGGTCGGCCGACGCGCACAGGGTCTGGTATTCGCGAGCCGTGGGATCACGGTAGCGCGCCTGCTGCTCCGGGCTCAGGGCGTTCCGGGCCGTGTCGGTCGCCATTCGCGCGGCGGCCCGTTCGCGGCTGGCGCTGATCCGGTCGCGGCGCACCTCGGCCTCGGGCTTCAGCGTATACATCACATGGCCCCCGATGGTTTCCACGCGGGCCACGGCCTCCGGACTGACGCCGCTGACCGGAAAGCCGTCCGGCATGCGATGGCCGTCCACGCTGACCGGGACCGTTCCGGTGAAGGCCAGGATCAGATTGACGGCCCGCGGGCGCTCGTTCGTGCGGACGTCCACGCGTTCGGCGGCCACGGCCCACATCGGCAGGCCCTCGGGCAGGGGGGCGCCGTTCAGCAGGGTGCGCGTGTCCGGGCCCAGATCGACGCTGCGCGACTGTTCGGCGAGCAGCGTCGAAGCCGCCGCCGGGCCCGGCCCGTCCGCCCGTTCGGCCGCCGCCTCCGAGCCGGTCACCGGAGCGGCGGCGTTGATCACAAGTACTGCCTCCCGCTCCGCGGCCACCGCCAGCGATCCGGCGCCGCCCAGCAGGGCGATCAGGCCGGCCAGTCCGAAGGCGGTCAGACGGAGGCCGCGGCCGGCGGCGGGGGCGGGGTTGAGGACGGCTTTCAGTCGGCGCATGGCGGTGGTCCTTCCCGCGCCGGTGAAGGTCAGGGCGGGCAGGCCGCCGGAGGCGTGCGGACCGGCGCGGTCCCGCAAGGCCTCGATCAGGGATCTGGCATAGGCCCTGCGAATGTCCGGCGCGGCCTGTTGAAGGGCCAGGGCGTCACAGGCCTCTTCCCGCGCGGCGGCGCGCCGGGCGCGCAGAACCGGCATGAGGGGATTGAAGGCCAGGGCGACCAGCAGGGCTTCCTCCATCCAGACGGCGCGATGGTCGCCGCGCTTCAGATGGGCCAGTTCATGAGCGATGACGGCGCGGGCCGCCTCCGCATCCGCCGCCTCGCTGAGACCCACAGGCAGGATCAGCCGCGCCGGGCCCAGACTGGCCAGCAGCGCCTCGGAGGTTGCGGCGCTGACGCCCACACGCGGCGGGCGGATGGCGAGATCGCGGGCCGCGGCCTCGACCATCGCCATCACCGCCGGGCCCGGCGCCTCGGCCTGACCGATGACGCGGAGCAGTCGCCCGGCCCGCAGCGCCAGAGCCGCGAGACGAACGGCCGTCAGCACGGCCGCGACCCCCAGAACGACCCAGGCCGCCATGGTCGGGTCGAGGGCGAAAGCCTGCGAGGCGACGACAGCGCTTCCGACCGGCGCCGGGGCGAGGCCGGCCGGCAGGGTCGTGGCGGCCAGCGATATCTCCCGCACCGGCGCGGGCGTCAGCAGCATCAGCCCGACCGCCAGCGGCGGCAGGGCCGGCAGGACCAGCGCTCCGGCCCAAATCCGGTCCCTCAGCCGCGGATCGGCGCTCACCCGCTCGACCCCCCGGCCGCCCGTCCAACCAAGCACGGCCACGACCACCGACAGGCCCAGCGACAGGACCATCAGTTCGGGCGCGCCCATCAGCGGTCCTCCCGATCAGCGTCCGGCGCGGCCAGGGCGGCCTCCAGTTCGGCGATATCGTCCGCATCCAGGATCTGGCTGCCCGAGAAGGCGGCCGCGGGCAGGGGGCCGTCCAGATCCAGCATGGCGCCGAGCCGTTTCATCAACCCGCCGATCACCGCCGTCTTGGGCTGGGCCGTCGAATAGACCGCCATCCCGTGCACATCGCGCCGGCTCAGCAGGCCCTTGGCCCGCATCCGCTCCAGCACCGTCCGCGTCGTCGACGACGACCAGCCCAGGTCCGCCGCTATCCGGCCCTGCACCTCGCGCGCCGACAGATCGCCGTCGCGCCAGAAGCATTTGAGGACGTCCAGTTCAGTCTCGCTGGGGGCGGTCGGTTCAGCCATGGCGCGGGTCTCACGATCAATGTCGCGAGTACGCTACAATTGTAACCAGAAGGCGTCAACTGTAGACCGTCTCTTGCGTTCGCGGCCCCGTTGCGGCGGCGCCAGACTCTTCGTTGACCCCCCAACCCCTTTCCGCTATAGCCGCGCGCTCTTCGAGATTTCCCCGCCGTGGACCGTGCTCCGCGGCGTTTCCGTTCGTAAGGTTTGACTGATGGCCAACAATGCCGGCGCCAAGAAAGCGATCCGCAAGATCGCTGCCCGCACCGAAGTGAACAAGGCGCGCCGCACGCGCGTCCGCACCTTCCTGCGCAAATTCCAGGAAGCCGTCACGGGGGGCGACGCCGCCGCCGCGAAGACCGCCTTCATCGAGGCCCAGTCCGAGCTGATGCGCGCCGTGTCCAAGGGCGTGGTTCACAAGAACACGGGTTCGCGCAAGGTGGGTCGTCTGGCCGCACAGCTGAAGAAGATGGCCGCCGCCTGATTTTTCGGATCGCGGACGGCCTTTCACCGGGCTGTCATGGCAAAATCCAGCGATTCCAACGGCGAGGGCGCGAAGGCTCCCTCGCCGTTTGCACGTGCGCCGGTAACCGCTGTCAGGCCGATTCGCGCTCGCTTCTGTGGCGAATTCCGGTTTTTCGTTGACGGTGTTTGGCTTTAGCGGAGTCAACAATTTTAACTGCAATTCGAGTCGCGAATCAGCGTTGACGCCCCCCTCCCCGAGGGTAAGTTCGAGCCGCTGACGCACTTCCATTCCCATACGGAATGAAAGCGGCGCGGAACCAGTTTTCGTGTCGGCGTGAGACGCCTGTTCCAGAGTTCGACCCCACCCGCGAGGCTCACGCCACGCGGGACAGGAGAAGTCGTCCCAGGTTCAGGCCTCTCCCGAAGGGCGTCAGGTGATGGGTTTCGAAGGGTGGCTTTGACGATGACGGGGAGCGCGCAAATGGCGGGGATGACGGATCCGGATCGTATCTGGACCGAGGCGGCGGGCCGCCTGCGCAGCGAGATCGGCGAGGGGCCCTTCAGCTCCTATATCGCCCCCTCTGCCGTGCGCGCCGACGGCGCCGGCCAGCTGATCCTCGTCACCCCGACCGCCTATGCCCGCGACTGGGTGCGCAAGAACGCCCTGCGCCGCATGAACGAGCTGTGGCTGGGCCTCGACGGCCTGTCGCGCCGCCTCGACGTCCGCTGCCGCGCCGAGATGGGCTCGACCCCCTCGGCCTCCCAGGTCGCCGCCGGCCGCGCCGAGGGCGCCGCCGTCATACCGCTCCAGCCCGCCCCCATGCCGATGGCCACCGTGCCGCCCGTCGCCGACGGCGCCCGCGCCGTGCGCGCCGCCGGCCTGCAGGAGCGACTGACCTTCGACAGTTTCGTGGAAGGGCAGGGCAACGCCTTCGCCCTGGCCATCGCCAGACAGGCCGCCGCCTGGGCCGACGGCCATTTCAACCCGATCTTCTTCTGCGGCCCCTATGGCTACGGCAAGACCCACCTGCTCAACGCCATCGCCTGGGAGGCCCAGCGCCTCCGGCCGGACGCCCGGGTCGTCTACCTGACCGCCGAACGCTTCCTGTCGACCTTCGTCCGCGCCGCCCAGGACCGCACCATGGCGGCGTTCAAGGACAGTCTGCGCAACGCTGACATGTTGCTGATCGACGACGTCCAGTTCGTCGGCGGCAAGGCCGGCACCCAGGAAGAACTGCTCTCGACCCTCACCGCCCTGATCGAGGACGGCAAGAAGATCATCCTCTCCGCCGACCGCCCGCCCATGGCCCTGACCGAGGTCGAGCCGCGCCTGCGCAGCCATCTGGCCTCGGGCCTGACCTGCCCGGTCGAGCCCGCCGACCGCGCGCTGAAGCTGGCCGTGGCCCGCAGCCGCATCGAGGCCCTGGCCCGTCTCGGCGTCGTCTCGGGCGAGGCCCAGGCCGAGGTGCTCGAACATCTGGTCGACCGCACTCCGGGCTCGATGCGCGAGCTCGAGGGCGCCGTGAACACCCTCGCCGCCGTCGCCGGCGCCCGCCTGTCCTCGCTCAGCGTCGATGAGACCCAGGCCCTGCTCGGCTCCGCCCTGCGCGGCGGACCCGAGCGCCGCATCACTGTCGACGAAATCCAGAAGACCGTCGCCGACCATTTCAGCCTCAAACAGGCCGACCTGCTCAGCGAACGCCGCACCCGCGCCGTGGCCCGCCCGCGACAGATCGCCATGTGGCTGTGCAAACAGCACACGACCCGCTCCTACCCGGACATCGGCCGACGCTTCGGCGGCCGCGACCACACCACGGTCCTTCACGGCGTCCGCAAGATCGAGGAGCTGATGGCCCTTGATGACCAGATCGCCCGGGATGTGGAGACGCTGACGCGGAAGCTGCGGGGCTAGGGATGAGGGATTAGGGATCAGGGAACAGGTCGGAGCCGAGGCGCGGCGGCAGAGATTATCCACACATCGATGTGGCGCCGTCCCTCATCCCTAATCCCTCATCCCTAGTCCCTTCCTTGCCCCCCGCCGCCAATCCGCTAGTGTCCAAGGCCCTCTATACGCGGTGGCGCTTCTGAGTCGCCGCATCCGGGCGAGACCACATGCAACTGACCATCGAACGATCCGCGCTCCTCAAGGCCCTCGGCCACGTGCAGAGCGTCGTCGAGCGCAGGAACACCATTCCGATCCTGTCCAACGTCCTGCTCAGCGCCGGGCACGACAAGCTGTCGTTCGCCGCCACCGACCTCGACATGGAGATGGTCGACGAGGCCGAGGCCCAGGTGAATGTCGAGGGCCAGATCACCGCCCCGGCCCACACGCTTTATGAGATTGTTCGAAAGTTGCCCGACGGCGCCGAGGTCTCGCTCAGCTACAACGGTGACGACCCCCGTTTGGTGGTCCAGGCCGGCCGCTCCAAATTCAACCTGCCGGTCCTGCCGGCCGGCGACTTCCCGGTCATGTCGACCGACACATCGGGCACGCGTTTCACCCTGCCCAAGGAAGACCTCGCCCGGCTGATCGACAAGACTCGCTTCGCCGTCTCGACGGAGGAGACCCGCTACTATCTGAACGGCCTCTATCTCCACACCGTGGCCGAGGCCGGCATTCCCCTGCTGCGCGCCGTCGCCACCGACGGCCATCGCCTGGCCCTGGCCGAGACCCCGGCCCCCGAGGGCGCCGCCGGCGGCCCCGGCGTCATCGTCCCGCGCAAGACCATCGACCAGGTCCGCCGCCTGCTCGACGACGGCTCCGGTCCGGTCGAGGTCATGGTCAGCCCGCAGAAAATCCGCTTCGAATTCGGCCAGGCCAGCCTGACCTCCAAGGTCATCGACGGCGCCTTCCCCGACTACATGCGGGTCATTCCCAAGGGGAACGACAAACAGGCCGACATCGACAACACCCTGTTCGCCCAGGCCGTCGACCGCGTGGCCACCATCTCGGCCGAGAAGAGCCGCTCGGTGAAACTGGCCTTCGAGCTGGACCGCGTCACCCTGACGGTGCGCAACATGGAGGCCGGGCAGGGGGTCGAGGAGGTCGAGATCGGCTATTCCGAAGAGCCCTTCGAGATCGGCTTCAACGCCCGCTATCTGCTGGACGTCGCCGGCCAGATCACCGGCGAAACCGCCCACTTCAAATTCGCCGACCCGGCCTCGCCCACGCTGGTCCTCGATCCGGGCGACCCGGGCGTGCAGTATGTGCTGATGCCGCTGCGGGTGTAGCGGGCGCAAGCCCGGTTCACCGTCAGATCAGTGCGCTCTGCAAGGTCGCATAGTACCAGCCCCACATCACCAGTATGGTGGCAAGCGCGGCTGTCTGGACCCATCGGTTGACGAAAATGGCGGCGGCGATGCTGGCCGCCAAGGTCGGCCAACTGGCGAAGTTCGACGCCACCCAGTTCTGGCTCTCCGCCCCGTACAGGTACACCGTCGCGATGGTCACCGCCGTGTTGACGGCAAACAGGCCGGCGTATTTGCGGCCCTCCTGCCGGTGATAGAGTTGCAGATCGACGGGGCCGTCTTGCGATATCGGCGCGCTGACCAACCGCGAGATCAGATAGAGCAGGCAGGCCACGCTAAAGAACACCAGCACCGTCGACATCGGCCAGCTGGTCTCGGTCCGCAGGTCCCAGAGGCTGAGCCACCAAGCGACGATCGCCAGCAGCACATTCAGCATCCAGCCCGCGTTCAGCCAGGAGAAGCGAAGCCGATCACCCGTCCGGAGCATATCGCCGACCGTAGCGAGGATCTGCGCCACCCCGAGCGCGTAGACGAACGAATAGAGCGTGATTACAAATTCGAATGCGTTCACGGCCCACCCCTTCCGCCTATACGAACGTCGGTATCTGGGGCGAGTCAAGCGGCGTGGCCGGGCCGGCCGTGCTGTGGCGGTGAAGGCTGTAGCGCGCTAGGACCGCAGGCTTGATCACCTCCCTCACCCTTACCGACTTCCGCTCCTATGCGAGCGCCACCCTGCCGGTCGCGGCGGGGGCCGTCGTGCTCCATGGCCCCAACGGCGCGGGCAAGACCAATCTGCTCGAGGCCCTCAGCCTGTTCACCCCCGGCCGCGGCCTGCGCGGCGCCACAGCCCCCGAGATGGGCCGCCGCGAGCCCGGCGAGGCGACCGGCCGGGCCTGGGCCGTGGCCGCCGTCCTGACCGACGGCGAGGAGGAGACGAAACTCGGCACCGGCGTCCAGTCCCCCGGCGCCGCCCGTCGCATCGTCCGCATCGACGGCGAGACGGCCCAGCCCGGCCGGTTGCTCGACCATCTGCGCCCGGTCTGGGCCACGCCCGAACAGGACCGGCTGTTCTCCGACGCCCGCGCCGCGCGGCTGAAATTCCTCGACCGGCTGGTCTTCGCCGCTGACCCCGCCCACGCCGCCTCGGTCTCGGCCTATGAAAAGGCCCTGCGCGAACGGCTGCGCCTGCTGACCGAAGGGGCCGAGGGCCGCGCCGCCGACCCCCTCTGGCTCGATGCCCTCGAACTGCGCCTCGGCGAGGCGGGTGCCGAGGCCGCCATCGCCCGCGCCGCCGCCCTGACCACCCTCCAGGCCGCCATCGACGCCCGCAACGACCGTCCCTTCCCCCAGGCCGACCTCGGTCTGACCGGAGAGGCCGAGGCCATGGCGACCGCCGGCGCCGACGCTGAAGCCATCGCCGCCGCCCTCCGCGAGGGTCTGGCCCGCAGCCGCGGGCGCGACGCCGCCGCCGGCCGCTCCCTGTTCGGCCCGCACCGCTCCGACCTGACCGCCCTGCATCGTGAAAAGAACCGCCCCGCCGCCGAGGGCTCCTCGGGCGAGCAGAAGGCGCTGGTCCTCAACCTGATCCTCGCCCAGATCACCCGTCTCGCGGACCAGCCCGCGCCGCCCGTCCTGCTCCTCGACGAGGCCCCCGCCCACCTCGACACGGCCCGCCGCGCCGCCCTGTTCGACGAGATCGAAGCGCTGGGCCTGCAGGCCTTTCTGACCGGCACCGAGGCCGACCTGTTCGCCCCGCTGCGGGGGAGGGCGCAGTTCGTTCGGGTCGAGGGCGGGGCGCTGACGGGGGAGTAGCCCCCCACGGCTATCGTCATTCCGGGCGGAGAGACGCGCAGCGGCTCGGAGACCCGGAACCCAGCGGCGCCGCGACGGCGGCGAAACACTGAAGCCTGCATATGGCGCTTCAAGCCTGGCACTCCCGACAGCTTCGCGCTCGCGCGCGCCGCTGGGTTCCGGGTCTGCGCTGCGCTTCGCCCGGAATGACGATAGCGGTCCGGGATTCGACCGCCCCGGAAACAGAGTCTTCCCGCCCCGTGTCTTCTCGCCCCTGTGCGACCCCGATACGCCCTTTTCGACCCACCGGCGCCACCTGATTCCGCCCCCGTCCCCGCCCTGCGACCGTTCCTGACGCAGGCGCGTGCTCTATGTTCCCGTCCCCACAGGACGGGTCTTTGAAAGGTTCATCGACATCGCCGCCGCGCCGCGAAAGGCCATTTCAGGACCGCTCCGCGACGCCTTGAGTAATCGCCGGACGCCGTCTGAATTTTTCGCGGCGAAACACACCACTCTCGCCCCTCCCGCAACACCGCTTTTCCTCGCAATTCCGCCCCGATTCCCTATATGTTGCAGGCCTCGGCGCGACCCGGATTCGCGCCCTGAAAACCGCCCTGAAAACCGTCCGTTCAAGGCGGCCCCGTCGCCGCCTTCCGAAGCCCTCCCGAGGGCGTTTCACCGACCGAATATATGACCGATCAGACCCCGACCGCGCGTAACGAAGACACCGCCGAAGAGGCCGCCTACGGCGCCGATTCCATCAAGGTCCTCAAGGGCCTCGACGCAGTCCGCAAACGGCCCGGCATGTATATCGGCGACACCGACGACGGCTCGGGTCTGCACCACATGGTCTATGAGGTGGTCGACAACGCCATCGACGAAGCGCTCGCCGGCCACGCCGACCTGGTCCAGGTCATCCTCAACGCCGACGGCTCGGTCACGGTCACCGACAACGGCCGCGGCATCCCCACCGACATCCACGGCGAGGAGGGCGTCTCCGCTGCCGAGGTCATCATGACCCAGCTGCACGCCGGCGGTAAGTTCGACCAGAATTCCTACAAGGTCTCGGGCGGCCTGCACGGCGTCGGCGTCTCCGTCGTCAACGCCCTGTCCGACTGGTTGAAGCTGGTCATCTATCGCAACGGCAAACGCCACGAGATGCGGTTCGAGCGCGGCGACACGGTCGAGAGCCTGCGCGTCACGGGCGACGCGCCGCTGCGCGACAATGGCAAGGTCCTGTCGGGCACCGAGGTCACCTTCTACCCCTCGGTCACCACCTTCGCCCACATCGACTTCGACCTGAAGACGCTCGAGCACCGCCTGCGCGAGCTCGCCTTCCTCAACTCGGGCGTGGTCATCAAGCTGCAGGACCATCGCGGGGCCGAGAAGTTCGAGGAGATCCTGCACTATGAAGGCGGGGTCGAGGCCTTCGTGCGCCACCTCGACAAGTCCAAGACGCCCATCCTCAAGGACGTCATCGTCATCCGCGGCAAGAAGGAAGGGATCGAGATCGATCTCGCCCTGTGGTGGAACGACAGCTACCACGAGAACGTGCTGTGCTTCACCAACAACATTCCGCAGCGCGACGGCGGCACGCATCTCGCCGGCTTCCGCGGGGCGCTGACGCGCTCGATCAACAAGTTCGCCGACGAGACCGGGCTGCAGAAGAAGGAGAAGGTGGCGCTGACCGGCGAGGACATGCGCGAAGGCCTCACCTGCGTGCTCTCGGTCAAGGTGCCGGACCCGAAG
>DDSO01000092.1 GCA_002343425.1 Brevundimonas sp. UBA2388 | reverse complement strand
CGGCTCGGCGTTGGCGACGCCGGCTGCAAACAGCCCCGCCATTGCCACGCCGGCGAGAAGTTTCACCTTCATCATATCCCTCATACTCAGTGGTTGCCCGAAAGACCCCGTTTATACGGGGCGCTCACAAGGCCGAACGACAATGTACGCTGCCGGTTCCTTAATTTGGCTACGAATGCGGCCACTGTGGCGCCGTTTCAACACATTGGGCCGTTTTTCCCGGATCGGAACGCCTGCTAGGAAGCGTCGACGGCAGCAGGAGCAAACGAGATGGCGATGAGATTCGACGGGCGCGTGGCGATCGTGACGGGCGCCGGCGGCGGCCTGGGGCGCGAACACGCCCTGGCACTGGCCAAACGCGGCGCAAAGGTGGTCGTCAATGACCTGGGCGGCACCCGCGACGGCTCGGGTGGATCCGCTACGGCAGCTGAATCTGTCGTCGCCGAAATCGTGGCGGCTGGCGGCGAGGCCCTGGCCAATGCGGCCTCCGTCACCGATTTCGCCGCGGTTGAGGCCATGGTCGCGGCGGCGATGGAAAAATGGGGCCGGGTCGACATCCTCGTGAACAACGCCGGCGTCCTGCGCGACAAGACCTTCGCCAAGATGGAGCTGGACGATTTCCGCTTCGTCATGGACGTCCACCTCATGGGCGCAGTCAATTGCACCAAGGCGGTCTGGGACATCATGCGGGAGGCCAGCTACGGCCGCATCGTCATGACCACCTCCTCTTCGGGCCTGTACGGCAATTTCGGCCAGTCCAACTATGGCGCGGCCAAGATGGCCCTGGTCGGGCTCATGCAGACCCTGTCGATCGAGGGCGCGAAAAACGACATCCGCGTCAACTGCCTCGCCCCGACCGCCCATACCCGGATGACCGAGGACCTCGGCGCCCGCCTGCCGCTGGAGCTGCTGGGCCCCGAGACGGTCTCGCCCGGCCTGTTGTATCTGGTCAGCGAGGACGCCCCCAGTCGCTGCATCCTGACCGCCGGCGCCGGCGGCTTCGAACGCGCCTATGTCACCATCACTCCGGGCATCCGCGCGGTCGGCGAGGACGCGCCGGAACAGGTCGCGGCCCGATTCGCAGAAATCTCGGACCGTACGGGCGAGATCGTGCCAGAAATGGGCGCGGCCCAAGGCATGATCGAGCTGACCAAGGCGCAGGCCGCCCACAAGGGCTGAAGACCTAGCGTTGACGTGGCGGCAAGCGGCTAAAGCTCATTTCGACAAGATGGAGAACTCCCATGCGTGAAGCGGTGATCGTATCGACGGCCCGAACCCCCATCGGCCGGGCCTATCGCGGGGCGTTCAACGACACCCAGGCGCAGCAGCTGGGCGCTCATGCGGTGAAGCACGCCGTCGCCCGCGCGGGGATCGAGGGCGAAGCCATCCAGGACGTGATCATGGGCGCGGCCCTGCAACAGGGATCGACCGGCACCAATGTCGCGCGCCAGATCGCCCTGGCCGCCGGCCTGCCGGTCTCGGTCGCGGGCATGAGCCTGGACCGCCAGTGCGCCTCGGGCCTGATGGGCATCGCCACGGCGGCCAAACAGGTGATCGTGGACGGCCAGAAGGTTGCCGTCGGCGGCGGGCTGGAATCCATCTCGTTGGTGCAGAACCAGAACATGAACCTGTCTCGCGGCAAGGATGAAGCCCTGCTGAAGCAGGTTCCGCACATGTATATGTCGATGCTGGAGACCGCCGAGATCGTGGCCGCCCGCTACGGCATTTCGCGCGACGCCCAGGACGAATACGCGCTGCAGTCGCAGCAACGCACGGCGGCGGCCCAGGCGGCCGGCCGCTTCGACGCCGAAATCGTGCCCATGACCA
The DNA here is from genome assembly GCA_002343425.1 of Brevundimonas sp. UBA2388. Classification (GTDB taxonomy): domain Bacteria; phylum Pseudomonadota; class Alphaproteobacteria; order Caulobacterales; family Caulobacteraceae; genus Brevundimonas. The sequence continues at coordinate 51,589 of DDSO01000092.1, read as the reverse complement.
CCACCATGCTGGTGATGGACAAGGCCACCGGCCAGACCTCGTCGCAGGAGGTCACCCTGTCCAGGGACGAGGGCAATCGGGCCGACACCACGCTGGAAGGCCTGAAATCGCTGAAGACCGTCTTCGGCTCGGGCGAGACGGTCACCGAAGGCAAATTCATCACTGCCGGCAATGCGTCGCAGCTGTCGGACGGCGCCTCGGCCTGCGTCATCATGGAGGCGGGCGAGGCAGTGCATCGCGGTCTTCAGCCGCTGGGCGCCTATCGCGGCATGGCGGTGGCCGGCTGCGAGCCTGACGAGATGGGCATCGGTCCGATCTATGCGGTGCCGAAACTGCTGAAGGCGCACGGCCTGAACATCGACGATATCGGCATCTGGGAGCTGAACGAGGCCTTTGCGGTGCAGGTGCTCTACTGCCGCGACAAGCTGAGGATCCCGAACGAACTGCTCAATGTGGACGGCGGCGCCATCTCCATCGGCCACCCCTATGGCATGTCGGGCGCCCGGATGACCGGCCACGTCCTGATTGAGGGCAAGCGGCGCGGGGCCAAATACGGCGTCGTGACCATGTGCGTCGGCGGCGGTATGGGCGCTGCGGGGCTGTTTGAGATCTACTAGACCCGGGGATCGGCGCCGGTCGGAACCCCGGCGTCGTCGCACGCCGTCCCGCTTTCGATGGCCCGCAGGGTCGAGACGAAGTCGTCGCGCCAGATGCCCACGTCGGTGTCACGCACGACCTCCATCAGGGTCTCCCACTTCCGCTTTCGCTCGGCCAGCGGCATGGTCAGCGCCCTCTGGATGGCGTCGGACAGTTCCTCGCGGCTAAATGGATTGACGAGCAGGGCCTCGCCCATCTGCTCGGCGGCGCCCGCAAACCGGGACAGGACCAGAACGCCGGGATCCTCAGGATTCTGTGCCGCAACATATTCCTTGGCCACCAGGTTCATGCCGTCGCGCAGCGGCGTGACCAGGCCGACACGGGCGGCGCGATAGATTCCGGCCAGCTGGTCGCGGCGATAGGTGCGGTTCAGATAGCGGATCGGCTGCCAGTCCATCTCGGCATAGGCCCCGTTGATGCGGCCGGCCAGGGCGTCCAGCCGCCCCCGAATGTCCTGATAGCTGTCGACCTCGTCGCGTGAAATAGGCGTGACCTGAAGCAGCAGGACTTCGGAGCGCATGTCCGGATGGGTCTCGAGGAACTGCTCATAGCCAAGCAGCCGTTCCTCCAGGCCCTTGGAATAGTCCAGCCGGTCGACGCCGACCATCAGGGTCCGGAACGCCGCCGAGGCCGCCATCCGGTCATAGGTCCGGTTGCCGAGGGGCGAGTTCCGCGCGGCGATGAACCCCTCGACATCGATGCCGATCGGAAACACGCCCGTCTGCACGGTCTTCCCGAACGCCTCCAGCGCGTCATTGGGCAGCAGCTTGCCGTTCACGCTGGGCTCGGACGCCACATAATCCCGGAACAGATCCAGCCATTCGCGGGTATGGAAGCCGATCAGGTCGTAGTCGAACATCGCCTCCACCAGACGGCGGTGGTGCGGAAGAGTCACCAGCAGCTGCCGCACGGGCCAGGGCGTGTGCAGGAAGAAGCCGATCCGGTTCTTCACCCCCAGCCGCCTCAGGTCCCGGGCCATCGGGATCATGTGGTAGTCATGGATCCAGATGATGTCGTCCGGCTGGATCAGCGGCGCCAGAACCTCGGCGAAGCGGGCGTTGGTGCGCTCGTATCCCTCGCCGTAGGACCGCTCATAGGCGGTCAGGTCGACCCGGTGATGGAACAGCGGCCACAGGGTCTTGTTGGCATAGCCGTTGTAATATTCGTCGACGTCCTGGGCCTCCAGATCGACGAGCGCGACGGTTACGCCTGCCCGGTCCTCCATCTTGAGCTCGCCGGTAAACTGTTCGACCGTTTCACCGGACCAGCCGAACCACAGGCCGTCGTATTTCCGCAGCGCCGCCGACAGGGCCATGGCCAGGCCGCCGGTCGAGCCGGCAGCCGGGTCTTTAGGCGCGGATACGCGGTTGGAGACAACGATCAGGCGGCTCATCGGGCGTCCGTCCATGAACGGCTGAGCAGCACGGCGCAGTTGATGATGCCGACCAGCGAATAGGTCTGCGGATAGTTGCCCCAGAGCTCCTTGTCGCCCAGCGACAGGTCCTCGGACAGCAAGCCCGCATGGGTCCGACGGCTGAGCATCTCCTCGAAGATCTCCCGCGCCTCCTCGGTTCGGCCGTTCAGGAACAGGGCTTCGATGAACCAGAAGGTGCAGAAGTTGAACGCGGTCTCCGGCTCGCCGAAATCGTCCGGCTCGATGTATCGGAACAGATACGGCCCCTTCTTCAGGTCCCGCTCGATGGCGTCGAAGGTTGCGACCTGCCGGGGGTCGCGGGCGTCGAGGAAGCCGAGATCGGTCAGTTGCAGCAACGAGGCGTCGAGCTCGCGGTTGCCGAAGCTGGCGGCGAAACGGCCCTCGTCCGGCAAAAAGGCCTCGCGCTCGATCCGTTCGCGGATGATCGTCGCCCGCTCGCTCCAGAACACGGCGCGGTCTGCCAGACCCATATGATCTGCCGCCTTGGCCAGCCGGTCGCAAGCGGCCCAGCACATCACCGAGGAATAGGTGTGCACCCGGGCAATGGTCCGGAACTCCCACAGTCCGGCGTCGGCCTGGTCATGCATGGCGAAGGCGCGATCGCCGACCTTCTCCAGCGCATGGAAATCGTCGATCGTGCCCGGACGCAGCAGCCGCTGATCATAGAAAGCCTGCACCAGCGGCAGGACGATCTGGCCGTAGACGTCATGTTGCAGATGCTCGCGGGCCTGATTGCCCACCCGCACCGGCTTCATGCCGCGATAGCCGGCGACCGTCTCGGTGATCCGTTCGTCGATGTCCTCTTCCAGACCGACGCCATAGACAGGCTGGACGTGGCCGCCGGCGGAGGCGTCGACGAGGTTGCGCAGATAGCCGAGATAGTTTTCCAGCAGGTCGACCGCGCCCAGCCGGTTCAGCGCCCGCACCACATAGTAGGCGTCGCGGATCCAGCAGTAGCGATAGTCCCAGTTGCGCCCGCTCTCGGGAAACTCGGGCACCGACGTGGTCATGGCCGCGACGATCGCGCCGGTCTCCTCATAGGCGCAGAGCTTCAGGGTGATGGCAGCGCGGATCACCGCCTCCTGCCAGTCCAGCGGCAGGTAGAGGGTGCGGACCCAGTCCTGCCAATAGGCCACGGTTCGGTCGAGCACCGCCGCGACGCCGGGTCCGACGTCCTGGTCGTAGCCCTCATCCGGCCCGAAGAAGAAGGCCAGCGGACGCTCCAGTCGGAACACGCGCTCGTTCAGAATGTGGGACGCCGGACAGTCGGTCGTAAGCCGGAAGGTCACATCCGTGCACAGATAGCGGATGTGGTTGGACCCGTTGGTGGTCTCCGCCCGGCGCGCGCCCCAGTCGGCTGACGGTCTCAGGCGGACCCGGATGCGTGGCGCTCCGCTCAGCGGCCGCAGGATCCGACCGAAGGCGAGCGGCCGGTAGGTGCGGCTGTGTTTCGGATGGCGCGGCGCAAAGTCGATGATCTCGACCGAAGCGCCGTCCTTCGCCGTCAGGACGGTGCGGAGCACCGGTGTGTTGCGGATGTAAGCCTGCTCAACCGTCGCCTGCCCTTCCAGTTCAATGTCCCAGAATCCGTGGTCGGGATCTGACCCGTCCATCAGGGCCGAAAACACCGGGTCGCCGTCCACCCGGGGGGCGCAGGCCCAGACATAGCGCCCGTCGCGATCAATCAGGGCGCTGATCGAACAGTTGCCGATGGGGGCGAGATCGAGGTTCGGGGTCATCGGCGCGCCTCGACGCTGTCGAGCCAGGTCAGGACGGCCTCCACATCGGGCAGGCCGAAGGTCGCGGCAGTCCGGCGCGGGGGACCGACCAGAACCCCGAACCCGCCGAGATCGGCGGCGGCGCGAAATCCGTCCTCATCGGTGAGGTCATCGCCCAGCATGACGGGGACGGCGCCAGCGAACGGCGGCTCAAGCATGAAGGCCTTGAGCGCCGTGCCCTTGTCCGTTCCGGGCGTCTTCAGCTCGACCACCAGATTACCCGCCTGCAGCGCGAGCCCGGTCTCGGCGGCGAGGCTGCGTGCCAGGGCGGCGGCGGCGGCGGCCTCGCCCGGCGCCCCGCGGTAGTGCAGGCCGGCCGAAACCGACTTGTCCTCGACGATCATGCCGGGGCGGTCGCGGGCGAAACGCTCGAAGGCGACGACCGCATCGCGGACGGACGGGTCAGCGGCGGCGTGGTCGAGCGATCCATCCGCGCGCCGGCGCTCCAGCCCGTGCACGCCCGAGGCGGAGGCGGAGGCGCTGTCGGCGATCCGGTCGATCTCGGCGATGGTGCGCCCGCTGAGGATCGCGACCCGCCCCTTCAGCCGATCCGCCAGCCGCCGCAGCACCGCCGTGCGGCGCGCATCGGGCACGACGGCATCGGGCGTGGCCGCCAACGGCGCCAACACACCGTCCATGTCCAGGAACAGGGCCGGATGCTGAAGAACGACGGGCGGTGGCGGCAAATAGGAGAGCGCCTCGGCCGGCGCGGTCGCGCCGTCGGTGTTCAGGTTTGTGGTCCGCATGGCTGTTTGAACGCATCCATGCGGCAAAGGTTGACCCGCGATTGGTATTTTCTCGAGTCGCCGCAATCCGGCGCGCCTGCCCGACGGATTGTGAAACCGCGCCGGATGGGCCAATTCCGCAGCATGACCGACGCCGCCGCCCCTGCCCTGTCCGCCGATCCCGCCGCCATGACCGCGCGGGCGCGGGAAGTGATCCAGCTGAACATCGCCGCGCTCCAGGCGCTGGAATCCGGGCTGGACGACGGCATCGCCCGCGCCTGCGACATCATCCTGTCCCGGCCCGGCTATCTGGTCGTCACGGGCATGGGCAAGTCGGGCCATATCGGCGGCAAGATCGCCGCGACGCTCGCGTCGACCGGCACCAACGCCTTCTTCGTCCACCCGGCCGAGATGAGCCACGGCGACCTCGGCATGTTGCGCAAGGACGTCACCCTGCTGGCCATCTCGAACTCCGGCGAGAGCCGCGAACTGCGCGATCCCCTGATCTACTGCCAGCGCGAGGGCATTCCGGTCATCGGCCTGACCCAGCGGCCGGCCAGCTTTCTCGGTCGCTCATCCGCCGTCTGCCTGACCATGCCGCAGGTGGCCGAGGCCTGCCCCAACGGTCTGGCTCCCACGACCTCGACCCTGATGACCCTGGCCCTCGGCGACGCCCTGGCCATGGTGCTGATGGACCGGCGCGGCTTCACGGCCGAGGCCTTCGGCCTGCATCACCCCGGCGGCAAGCTGGGCATGAGCCTGCAAAGCGTGCGCGACTGGATGGGCGACAGGCCGCCCGCCCCGGCGACCGTGCCGCTGACCGCGAGCTTCGCCGAGGTGGTGTCCGCCATCACCGAGGGCCGCAAGGGCGCCGCGGCCGTGCTGAACACGGACGGAACCCTGGCCGGGATCGTCACCGACGGCGACGTGCGCCGGGCCTTCTCGCGCGACCTCAACGGCCTGACCGCCGCCGACGTTATGAGCCCCGGCCCAAAGATCATCGCCCCGGACGCCCGCATGAGCGACGCCGTGGACCTGATGACCCAGAACCGGATCGCCACCCTGCTGGTGGTCGAGGCCGACCGCCCCGTCGCCATCGTCCACATCGCCGAACTGATGCAGGCCGGCTACGTCGGCTAGTAGGCCCGCAGCCCGTCGACATTGCCGGGCGGTGAATAGCGACAGGCCAGAACTGACCGGTCGCCGCGCGAGGCGATGGCGCACCCGACATGGGTCGTCCGGCGCGCGATGATCTGGGTGTAATGGCCGACGGCGGTCCAATCTCCGGTGCGGCTGACATGGGGGAACACCCCGTGCACATAATCGCGTTTCTCGGCCGCCCACTCCGCGACCATCTCCTCCGGCGTCCAGATCCGGCTGCCCCAGCCGGTCCACAGATTCTCGCCGTTGCCATGCAGTGTGGGATCGTGTTCCCACCGGCCCGTATCCACCAGCACGCGCGCCCAGACGCGGGCTTCGGCGGCCAGGGTGTCGTCCCACTGCAACGGCGGCGTGCCGACCCGTCGCCGCTCGGCATTATGGGCCGCCAGCAGTCGGCTGGGCACGTCCTGCGGCGGAGCGGCGACGCGCATCGGCTCGTCCTGCACCGCGACCATCGGAGCGGCGCAAGCCTGCGCGGCGAGACCGGTCGTCAGGGCGAGGGCGAGGAACAGGGAACGGCGCATGGAGCTTCTTACCTCAACGGCGCGATCATTGCCCGCCGAGACCGGCGCCATTCCCTGATTCCGGTCAGCGCGCGTCGGCCGCGAGCGGCGTGTTGATCAGCGCCTTGTCGGTATCGTCGCCTTCAAGCGTCAGGGTCTCCGCGGGCTTCCCGGCCTGGAACTCCTCCATCGCCGTGACCTTTCGGGCGCGCATGGCGTCGGCGAGGGCGTCCATGTCGAGACCGGCGGCGCGGGCCTGGCTGAACATGCCTTCGGACCGCATCTCCTCTTCCTCGACGTGGTGCTCGATCATTTCGGAGAGCACCTTGACCTTGGCGTCGTAGAATTCCTCGTCGGGGCTGGCGGCCTCGATCTCATTGATCAGCAGCTTGGCCGAGTCATGCTCGACATAGGCCTCGTTCAGCAGGTCTTCCTCGATCTGGCCGCGGCAGGCCGGATAGAAGACCTCCTCCTCCAGCACGGTGTGAACCTTCAGCTCGAGACAGGCCTGATGGGCCAGCGCCTGCTTCTTCGCCGGCGAGGTCGCCGTTTCGAACGCCGCGAATATCTCCTCCACCTTGCGGTGATCGGCCTTCAGCATCGCGATGGCGTCCATCTCTTCGTAAGTCTGGGCCATGGTCATCTCCTCCAGACACCCGTCGTGTCGGCGCACGTAAAACGCGGACGGAGCGCGCGTTCCCAAGGCCAAGCTAGCTGAGAGTCGTTCTCGGAATTCACAGCTTTCCGGCGTCCGGTGGCCGACACAGCGCCGCGGACCGTGATGAAATACTTGACGTTGACGTAAACGTAGGGTTTGTGGCGATCACGCTCAGAATCCGTCCTTATTGGAGACCGACTCCCATGGCCGAGGCCTATATCTACGACGCGGTCCGCACCCCGCGCGGCAAGGGCAAGAAGGACGGATCCCTTCACGAGATCACAGGCCTCAGCCTGGCGACCCAGGTGCTGGAAGCCCTGCGGGACCGCAATGACCTCGACACATCGAAGGTCGACGACGTCATCCTCGGCTGCGTCTCACCGGTGGGCGAGCAGGGCGCGGACATCGCCCGCACCGCCGTCCTCTCCGCCGGCTGGGCCCAGACCGTGGCCGGTGTCCAGATCAACCGCTTCTGCGCCTCCGGTCTGGAAGCCGTGAACATGGCCGCGGCCAAGGTCAAATCCGGCGAGGCCGATTTCGCCGTCGGCGGCGGCATCGAGGCCATGAGCCGGGTGCCGATGGGCTCGGACGGCGGCGCCTGGCCGGTCGATCCGACCTCGGCCTTCCCCACCTATTTCGTGCCCCAGGGCGTCTCGGCCGACATGATCGCCACCAAATACGGCTTCAGCCGCGACGACGTGGACGCCTATTCGATGGAGAGCCACAAGCGCGCCGCGGCCGCCTGGGCTGACGGCCGCTTCTCGAAGTCGGTCATCGCCGTGAAGAACCAGCTCGGCCTCGTCCAACTGGACCGCGACGAGACCATCCGTCCGAACACTGACATGCAGTCGCTGGGCGCCCTGAATGCCTCCTTCGCCATGATGGGCGAGATGGCCTTCGACGCCGTGATCAACCAGCGCTACCCCGAGGTCGAGCGGGTCAATCACGTCCACACGCCCGGCAACTCCTCGGGCATCGTCGACGGTTCGGCCGGGGTCCTGATCGGCTCGCTGGAAGCCGGCAAGGCCTTGGGCCTCAAGCCGCGCGCCCGCATCGTCGGCGCCGCCTCGATCGGGTCAGAGCCCTCGATCATGCTGACCGGCCCCGAGTTCGTGACCAAGAAGCTGCTCGCCAAACTGGGCATGACCACCGCCGACATCGACGTCTGGGAGCTTAACGAGGCCTTCGCCGCCGTGGTGCTGCGCTACATGCAGGCGCTCGACATCCCGCACGACAAGATGAACGTGAACGGCGGCGGCATCTCCATGGGCCACCCGCTGGGCGCCACCGGCGCCATGATCACCGGCATCGCCCTCGACGAGCTGGAGCGGTCGAACAAGTCCACCGCCCTGATCACCCTGTGCATCGGCGGCGGCATGGGCACCGCCACCGTCATCGAACGCGTCTGAGGATTTTGACCATGGAAAACTTCAAGATCGACGTCGACGCCGACGGCATCGCCCTGATCACCTTCGACGTCCCCGGACGCTCGATGAACACCCTGACCTCGGGCGTGATGCAGGAGATCCCGCAGTGGGTCGAACGGGTGAAGACCGACGACGCCATCAAGGGCGCGGTCCTGACCTCGGGCAAGGCCAGCGGCTTCTGTGCCGGCGCCGACCTCGGTGACATGGCCGGCGGCATGCTGGCCGGCGGTTCGCTGCAGGACGCCTATGATGCGGGCTGGAAGCTGAACGGCGCCCTGCGCGCGCTGGAGACTTGCGGCAAGCCGGTGGCCGCGGCCATCAACGGCCTGGCTCTCGGCGGCGGGCTCGAGCTGACGCTGGCCTGTCACTACCGGGTCGTCGCCGACGACAACAAGATTCAGCTCGGCCTGCCCGAGATCAAGGTCGGCCTCTTCCCCGGCGGCGGCGGCACCCAGCGGCTGACGCGCCTGATCGGCGTGCAGGCGGCGATGACGGCGATGAGCGCCGGCTCTTCCTGGCGTCCGAACGACGCCAGGGGCGCGGGCGTGGTCCACGAGGTCGTGGCCAAGGGCACCGAGATCGACGCCGCCAAGGCGTGGATCAAGGGCGGCGGCAAGGCCGTCCAGCCGTGGGACGACAAGGGCTTCAAACAGCCCGGCGGCGGCCCCTACCACCCGGCGGGCATCCAGAATTTCCTCGTCGGCAACGCCATGCTGCGCAAACAGTCCTACGGCAACTATCCGGCCGTGCTGAACCTGATGAAGGCCGTCTATGAGGGCATTCAGGTGCCGATGGACGCGGCCCTGCGCATCGAGACCCGCTACTTCATCAAGACCCTGATGACGCCGCAGGCCCAGGCCATGATCCGCAGCCTGTTCCTGTCCAAGCAGGAGCTGGACAAGGGCGCCGTCCGTCCGGCGGGCGTGCCCAAGTCCGATCCGAAGAAGGTCACCGTCATCGGCGCCGGCATGATGGGCGCGGGCATCGCCTATGTGCAGGCCCTGGCCGGCATCGAGACCATCCTGATCGACCGTACCCAGGAAGACGCCGACAAGGGCAAGGCCCACGTCGCCGACCTGCTGAAGAAGCGCCTGTCGCGCGGCCAGATCACGCAGGAGAAGTTTGACGCCCTGCTCGGCTCGGTCACCGCGACGACCGACTACGACCTGATCAAGGGCTCGGACCTGGTCATCGAGGCCGTGTTCGAGAACCGCGAGATCAAGGCCGACGTCACCAAACGCGCCGAGGCGCAGCTTGAGGCCGGAGCCGTGTTCGGCTCCAACACCTCGACCCTGCCGATCACCGGCCTAGCCGAGGCCAGCGTCCGGCCCGAGGACTTCATCGGCATCCACTTCTTCTCGCCCGTCGACAAGATGATGCTGGTCGAGATCATCCTCGGCGAGAAGACCGGCGAGGCGGCGATCGCCAAATCGCTGGACTACATCATGAAGATCAAGAAGACCCCGATCGTCGTCAACGACGGCCGCGGCTTCTACACCTCGCGCTGCTTCGGCACCTATGTCGCCGAGGGCATGGCCATGCTGGAAGAGGGCTATGCCCCTGCCCTGATCGACAACATCGGCCGCATGACCGGCATGCCGCGCGGCCCGCTGGAGATGCACGACGACGTGGCCCTGGACCTGTCGGTCAAGATCGCCAAGCAGACGGCGCTCGACCTCGGCGACAAATACCAGCCCCTGCCCGGCTCGCAGATCGTCCAGAAGATGGTCGAGGAGCTCGGCCGCTATGGCCGCAAGAACGGCATGGGCTTCTATGACTACGACCAGAAGCCCAAGAAGATCTGGGCCGGTCTGGCCGAGCTGGCGCCGGTGAAGATCAACGATTCCACGCCGGAACTGGTCGAGGACCAGAAGCAGCGCCTGCTGTACCGGCAGGCCGTCGAGGTCGCGCGCTGCTGGGAAGAGGGCGTCATCGACGACCCGCGCGAGGCCGATGTCGGCGCCATCCTGGCCTGGGGCTTCGCGCCCTGGACCGGCGGCCCGATCACCATGATCGACCAGACGGGCCTCAAGGCCTTCGTGGCCCAGGCCGACGACTACGCCGCCCGCTACGGCGACCGCTTCAAGGTCCCGCAGCTGCTGCGCGACATGGCGGCCAAGGGTGAGACCTTCTACGGAAACTTCGCCGGGAAGCAGAAGGCGGCGGCCTGAGTGCAGCCCACAGAACACCGTCGCCCCGGAGTCGATCCGGAGTGACGGTCAAGGGACTCAAAGATCCTTCGGTGAAAAACCGGGCCGGCATTGAACCGTTCGGCGCTGCCCGCGCACCTCTCTCACGAACCTTTTCGGGGAGACCAACGCATGCCCAACACCCTGCGCGAACTCAATGCCCGCGAGATCGAGGCACTCGACCGCATCACCCGTCCGTCGGGGTTTTTCGAATTGGCAGCCGACCTCTTCCGGGGCGGAACAGCCTGGGCCAGCCTGGGAATGATGACGGCCGAAATCGGCCTGTTCATTGCAGGCGTCTGGTGCGCCTGGCGCTTTTCCGGAGCAACGACTCCCCTTGAGGCCATGCGATGGGGCCTGCCCGCGCTCGGGCTGATCCTGATGTCCTTCACCATCAAATTCTCGTTCTGGCCGGTGATGCATATCAACCGGCTGAAGCGTCAGGTCGCGGAACTGGAACTGCGACTACTCCGGATCGATTGAAGCCCGATTCCGGATCGCTTGACGCCGGCGGCTTTCGGCTCCACCCGTCGCTTCTGAAACCGGGAGTCGCCGCATGATCCGTCCCCTCGTCCTCGCCCTGCTGCTGGCTGGCGTCGCCTCGACGGCCCAGGCCCAGAACCTGATCATCCACGGCGGCCCGATCTACACGGGCGTCGACGGCGCCCCGCCCGCTCAGCAGGTGACCTTGGTGGATGGCCGCATCGCCTATGTGGGGCCGATGCGGCTCGAACGGACCCCGCCGGACGAATACATCGACCTCAAGGGCGCCGCCCTCTTCCCCGGTTTCACCGACGGCCACGCCCACCTCGACGGCATCGGCTGGCGCGAGCTGACGCTGAACCTCGAGGGTTCGGCCTCGGTCGCCGAGGCGATGGCGCGGCTGACCGCCTGGGCCGAAGCGAATCCCGAGGGCCCCATCGTCGGTCGCGGCTGGATCGAGACCCACTGGCCCGAGGCGCGCTTCCTGACGGCCGCCGACCTCGACGCCGCCGCCCCCGGACGGGTGGTGCTGTTGAGCCGCTCGGATGGCCACGCCGTGGTCGCCTCCTCCGCCGCCCTGGCGGCGGCCGGTGTCGACGCCTCGACCGCGGCGCCGGCCGGCGGGGAGATTCTGAAGGGCGCTGATGGCCGGCCGACCGGCCTGCTCGTCGACGCGGCCGAACAACTGGTCGCCGGCCTGACGCCCCAGGCCGATCCGGAAGCCCTGCGCGAGGCCTATCGCGCCGGCTTCCGCGTCGAGGCCGCCTATGGCTGGACCGGCGTGCATTTCATGAGTGCGCCCTGGCGGGACATCCCCTTGCTGGAGGCCATGGCCGAGGCGGGGGAGGCGCCGCTCCGCATCTACAACAGTGTCACGCCCGACGGCGCTGCCGCCCTGATCGCAGGCGGGCCCCGCAGCGTCGCCGACGGCCGGATCATCACCCGGGCGATCAAATACTATGCCGACGGAGCACTCGGCTCGCGCGGCGCCGCCCTGTTCGAACCCTATGCCGACCGGCCGGACACAACCGGCCTGATGCAGATCACGGGCGATCAAATCATTCCCTTGTATGAAGCCGCCCTGCGCGGCGGCATCCAGGTCGCCACCCACGCCATCGGCGATCGCGGCAACGCCTCGGTGGCGGAATGGTACCAGCAGGCGCTCAACGCCGTGCCCGCCGCCGAACGCCCCAACGGCGCGGATGTGCGCTGGCGCATCGAGCACGCCCAGATCCTGAGGCCGTCCGACTACCACTGGTTCGAACACCTGCCGATCATCGCCTCGATGCAGCCCAGCCACGCCATCGGCGACCTGCATTTCGCCCCGGCCCGGCTCGGCGACGCCCGGCTGGACGGCGCCTATGCCTGGCACAGTCTGGTCGATCTCGGCGTCATCGTGGTCGGCGGCTCGGACGCCCCGGTCGAGCGGGGCGACCCGCTGATCGAATTCTACGCCGCCGTCGCCCGCGCGGATCTGGAGGGGTTCCAGGGCCCCGACTGGCGGCCGGGCGAGGCCGTTGACCGCGCCACGGCCCTGAAGATGTTCACCCTCTGGCCGGCCCTGGCCAGCTTCCGCGAGGACGAGCTTGGAACCATTGAGGTCGGCAAGCGCGCCGACTTCACCGCCTTCTCGGTCGATCTGATGACGGCGCCTGTGGCCGACATTCTCAACGGCCGGGCGGTCCTCACGGTGGTGGACGGCGTGGTGGTCCATCGCGCCGAAGCCCCTGTACGCATCGCGCCTTGATGCGCCGCGGGGTTCCGCCTAAGGCTGCGTCCGGCTCTGCGGGCGTGATGTAGTGGTAGCCTGAAAGCTTCCCAAGCTTTTCGTGCGGGTTCGATTCCCGCCGCCCGCTCCAATATTCTCTAGCGAGATCAAGGCATTAGGCATCATCTCCGAGAAGATCGCCGCTCCCAACCGCCCTTGCGGTCGGCGCGTAAGCCTCTGATTTCTCACGATCCCGGATAGCTTTTCCGCTCCCGGCGCCATCGATCCAAGGCGTTCGGTTCGGTCGCTGGCCCGAGCGCGATTTCGATTCTGCCATCGGGATGAAGGGTGATTGCTAGGACGCTGCGGCCCTCGGCGGACAAGAGCTCAAGCACGGCACCCAAGGCTTTGAGACCACGATTATCGGGATCAGACATCGGCAGGGACCTCGAGCGCCCCGCCGGAATAGGGACTATCATCCCTAGAGACTATATGCCCGACCGCAGCCTATCCGTTGGATGGACTGGCAGGCGATCGTGGGGCGGAACGTGCGGCAGTTGCGTCAGGCCAAGGGCCTGACCCAAGAGCAACTTGCCTTCGAGGCTGGCCTGGATCTCACCTATGTGGGCGGCATCGAGCGCGGCAAACGTAATCCGAGCCTGCTTGTCATGGCGAGATTAGCGGCTGCCTTGGACGCGAACATCTCAGACCTCGTGCGGCATAGCTAGGCCGGTGGCGGACCCGCGACCCTTTCAAGGTAAGGCAAGAAGTCCTGAAGCAGGTCAATCTTGGCGCAGTAGCCGAGATGGATCATCTGCTGAGTGACGATCACCGTTTGGGTCGGTACGGGCCTCTGCTCGATGCGGCCCTCGGCGTTGAGTACCGGCCCGGAGTGCAGCACGCCGATCAGGTAGAACGATTGCCCCCCCATGGTCATGCCATCCGGTGTTGGCTCCATCCCGTTGAAAAAGGCGAAGACCGGAGACCCTGACGAACCTCCGAAGGCGGCGATGTCGATCACGAAGTCGCGGCTACCGGCATAGTTCGCCCGATAGGGAGTCGCCAGCGATCCGCGACGCACGACCGGCAGGTTGTTGGCCTCGTCCATAAGACCGTTGGGAAAGCCGACCATGATGACGTCGGTGGCGGCGGTCAGCGCCTCTGCCCGGTCGGGTGTGATGCAGACGCTATTGTCGAGGGACAACACGAAGGCGTCGAATCCCTTTGCCTTCATCTCATTCACGAGTGGGACGATCGGCATGATCGCCAGATCAACGTCGGGGTCCGGATGTCCAATCACCGGCAAGGCCCCTGCTGGTACTCTTATGTTGGTCGAGGGGCCGAAGGCGCGACGGCCATCAGCGGTTTGCTGTGCAAATCCGACTTCAATCCAGGGCCGGCCCTCAAGGACATGCTTGTTTGAAACGAGGCAGATCAGATCCCCGCCCGGCAGGGAGAATCGGTAGAGAAACCCCGTGCCGTAGGCGATCGCGGTCGGGGCCCCGGCGACGCCCGCGGTTATGCGAGCAACGCAGAATGGCAGGGCTGCCAAGCCTTGGGTGTCGGGGTTGAGGGGTGGGGATTCCATCTCGCGCTCTGTCGGGTGTGGGGTCAGGGCAAGATCGGGTCAGCGTCACCGTAACGCAAGCGATGGAGTCTTGACGTCACCGTCTCAGGCCTCGCGCGAGGGAGCCGGCCGGTTTCGCATAACATTAGATGTGCGCGTTGGCACCGGGCGGAACGCACTGCGACCGGCCTCAATGGAGCCTTCGCCGTTGCGAAAAGGTAATGCTCACCTATCTTGACCCTGACGGCCGCAGCATCCAATCTTTGGTTGCCGTCGCCACCCAAGGAGTTCATCCTAGGTTAATCGGCGGAGCGTAAGCGGTGTAAGTGGGTTGTTTCTGATCTCAGGAACTGTCACACAGGCGCGACGTTAAAGTGGGACCAAAGTCGGACGCTGTCGTGTTTCGACCTCCAAGGAGAATAACTATGCGAGCTACCGAAACCATCTAACGACTTGCCCCAGCGAGATTTGGAAGGGCCGCGACCACTGGTTGCGGCCCTTTTGCATTTCGCTACAACGGTCTGTCGGATTCGGTCCGGCCGGGTGGGAGCTGAGGATGAGGAAGAGTACGGGGTCGCTCGCCCGCTGGGCGTTCTGGTTGGCGGCCGTCATAGCTACGGTCATTGGCTGGTGGCAATTTCTCTGGCCCCCGATCGCCTTTTACCGGGCGCGCACCCCTTCACCGGGAGGCGCCGACATCCTCGCGGAGCTAATCAAGCCAAACAATGCCATCTACGGCGAACCGCTGTTGGGCTGGGCCTTCTTACTCAGCACAGCGGTCATTGGCCTGTTCATCATCCACTGGTCACGCGGCATTGCGGACTATCTGCAGAACTCCCGGGTCGGCATCTCGGTCCTCGAGACCGTCATGGAAGTAGAGATGCACGACGCCGCGCGCACGCAGGCTACCATCAGGCGACGTCAAACCTTTCACGCCAACCGCCGCGGAATCACCGCTTATCGATTTGGGGCTGCAACCGATGCCAAGGGCGGTCGGATCCTGCGGCCCACAATGAAGCAGACCTCAATGGTCGCGAACCAGACCATCACGAAGGAGCTTTTGATCCGGGGGAGCGAGTCGAACCTCGAAGTGATCGAGGTTTTTCTGAAAGAGCTGCCCACAAGCCTGGTCGCGACGTTCCTGCCAAACTGGCTGGTCTGCATGCTCCACACAGCGCATCTCTTCGACGGCATCGTCGTCACGCGGACAGGCGAGTCGAAATATGAGAACGAATTCTCCGGTCCAGAAGGCGTCTATTCCGTCAGCACGACGAAATATCCGATCTCTCGCACGGTGATCCGCGTGCTGTTCCAGCAAGGTCATGAACCACCTGATGGGAACGTCCGCGGTTTCCTAATTCGCGAGAACGTCGTTGAAGAAGTGGCTCTAAGCCGGTCAACTACTCCCACTCACAGCGTCTACGAGGTAAAGGCGAACAGCCTCCATATGGAATCGCTGCGCGTCCAGTGGGTCTTCTAAGAAGCCTTTCCGCGTAGCTGATCGGACGTCCGAGAGCCGACGATCCCCTCAGCCAACACCAACATCGGTTGGGAAAATGGCTTTAACCCATTGAAGCGACTAGGGCTGTTTCAGCGTCGGTTGGGAGCCAGCGCATTGAAAACCCTAGGTTCCGTTTGGCTTCCCAAGCTTTTCGTGCGGGTTCGATTCCCGCCGCCCGCTCCAGCCGTCAGATCGCTGTTCGACGCCGGTTGTCCTGGCCGTTGATCAGCAGCGCCGCCATCCCGACCCAGAACAGGATGTCCTGGACGCCCTCCTGCGGTGCGCGCGCGACGAACTCCAGCCAGGCCCATCCGAGGAAGGCGGCGACGAAGACGAGGGTGCTCAGCTGCTTCACGACTTCCTCCGGCGACTGAGGTCAATGCCCAGATCTACCGCGGAGAGGCAGAGGGTTGCGACCAGGGCCGTAAAGCCTGCCTCAACCCACGACTCGCCCCCGACGATGGCGATGACCGCTGCCAACCAGACGAGGGCGATCAGGCCGATTACCGTGATCTTGACCCAGCGTGGATTGGCCGGTGCGGCCGGTCGCCCCGACCCATCCGTCACTGCGCGACCTCGACGTTGACGCCGCGGGCTTCGAGGATTTCCTGGACGCTGTCGTCACCGGCAAGGTGGGCGGCGCCGACGGCGATGAAGACCGTTCCCGAACCTTCCAGCATGGTCTGGATCTGGTTCGCCCAGTCGGTGTTCCGGCGCACCAGGAGCGCTTCGTAAAGCGCCGGCGCTTCGGTCTGCATCTCATCGACCGCGATCTCTTCCAGAAGGGCGACGTCGCCCGTGGCCCAGGCGCCAACCATCCGGTCGAGCTCGACCGTGGCGTCCTCGTACGATTCCAGCAGCGTGCGCAGGAAGGCCAGCTGGTCGGCCTCGGACATGCCGGCCAGAATCGCGACCTGTTTGTCGATGGTCTCCAGACCGCTGATCGGCTTGCCCGCGGCTTCCGCGCGCGCCTTCAGGATGGTTTCGACGCCCGACCGGGGATCGTATCCAGCCCGGATGGACGGCGCGACCGACAGGACGAGGGCGGCGAACCACGGACGGAAGACGTCGACCTGGGCGGCCGGCATGCCGGCGGAGGCGGCGAGCGCGTTCAGGGAGGTCATCTCCTCGGCGGTCAGCAGGCTGGACAGCGGGCGGTCCGGCGAGATGCCATACTGCTGGATCAGGGGCACGATCGCGGCCTGATCGTCCGGATTGGAGATTTCGAACCAGATCTGGTCGGCGCTGTCGAAGGCCGCGTCGACGCGGGGCGAGCCCCAGGCCGTGGTCGGGCGCAGGACGTGGACGGTTCCGAACAGATAGAGGGTCGAATCGGCGTCGCGGACCACCCAGAGGGCGGGGCCCTGGCCTTCGGCCTGGGGCACGACGCGGGCTTCGACGACCGGAGCCGGCGCAGCCTCCACCGTCTGGGCGAAGGCTTGGGCGGGCTGGAAGGCGACAGCGCCCGCCAGGCCGAGGCCGAGCACAAGGCCGAGTGCAGTGCGGGAGAGGGATTTCAGGCGACGGTTCGTGGTCATTGGATCAATCCTTGGGAGGGTCGGACGTGGGTGCGGCTAGTGCAGGCCGCGCCGGGCCGCCGCGATAATGGAAGCGATGAAATAGATGCCCATCAGCAGGCCGATCAGGCCCCAGCCGGTGATGGTCCCGACAAGTCCCAGCCTCTCGGCGGCGGCATAGACAAACAGGCCCAGCTGGACGGCCCAGAAGGCCAGGGCGCTGGTTTCGAGCATGACCCGGCGGAGCATTTCGTCGGCGGTCCGCCACAGCATGAGGTTGGCCCCGCTCTGGACCACCACCAGCAGGAGGACGGCGCCGAAGACCACGTTTGGGGTCGCCCAGGCGGAACCGAAGACGGGAAGCAGGAACATCGCGGCGGCCAGCAGCATGACGACCACCTGCAGGACGCCGCAGCCCCGCGGAACATCGGCGGGGCGTCGCGCGATCATGAAGGCGGTGATCAACCCCACGCCGATCATGGCGGCCGCCATGACCACGGCGAGTTCGTCCTCCCAGCGGCTCATGGCGCCGTCGGTCAGGGTCGCGACGCCATAGCCGAAGGCGCCGCCGAGACCGGCGAGAAGGACGAACACCGCCGCCTTGCGCAGCAACGAGGGCCGGGGCGTATCAACACTGGCGTTCATGGTCAGTCCTCCGTGAAGATGGCTTCGATGGGTTGGCCGAAGACCCTGGCGATCTTGAAGGCCAGCGGCAGGGACGGGTCGTAACGGCCGGTCTCCAGCGCGTTGACGGTCTGGCGCGAGACGCCCAGCGCGTGGGCGAGATCGGCCTGGCTCCAGTCGCGCTCTGCGCGCAGCACCTTGAGGCGGTTGTTCATCAGGGCTCTCCTAACGGTGCTTCAGCCACCAGACCGCCCAGGCGATGGCGTAGCCGGCCATCTGGAACAGCAGGATGGCGAGGACGCCGCCGGAGACGAGGTCGGCGGCGCCGCCCTCGATGCCCAGCACGCTGACGTCCTCGTCGCGTAATGAAAGGGTGAGCACGAGGATCGCCCCGAGCGCCATGCCGCTGGAGCCGCCCCACCACCAGGCCCATTTGTGGGCCTCGCGGGCGGCCTCGTCGATGCCGCGCCACCACCAGATGCAGGCCGCGAAGGCGACGGCCATGGCGAGGGCGATCATGCCGACGGTCAGGGCCGTGCCAAGGGGGCCGGGCTGGTCGCCGAACACGGCGGCCCCGCCGCCGGCCAGGCCGCCGACGATCATGATCCCGACCATCATCAGGACGAATGTCCCGAGGCCGAAGGGGCGCTTGGATGGGGCCGGCGGGGTCATGGATGGCTCCGTTTCGGGTTGACAAGGGTGTTTTACACCGCCCCGAAGCGTTGTCAAGCGACCTTGTCTAAATGTCCGCAAGCCTTGTCGCGACCACCGGACGTTCGTCGGCCGGGGCCGTCAGTTCGGGACGGGACAAGACGCGCGGCGCCGTCTCGACGGGCGGAAGGACGGCCAGCTCCTTGCCTTCGTGGTCGACCTGCAGGTCCTCGAAGCGGCGGGCGGAGACCATGACCTGGCTTTCGAGGGAGCCGACGAACTGATTGTACTTGCCCACGGCTGTTTCCAGCGCCCGGCCCACCGCGCCGGCATGGGCGCCCATGACCGACAGACGTTTGTAGAGTTCCTTGCCGAGCTTCGCGACGTCCTCGGCGTTCTTCGCCTGCTCCTCGGCGCGCCAGCCATAGGCGACGGCCTTGCACAGGGCGAACAGGGTGGTCGGGGTGACGATGACGACGCGCGAGGCCATGGCCGTGGTCATCAGGTCCGGCTCGTGGTCGAGGGCAGCGGCGAGAAAAGCGTCGCCGGGCACGAACATGGCCACAAAGTCGGGGCTGGGCTTGAACTGGTCCTGATAGGCCTTGGACGACAGCTGGCGGACGTGGGTCTTCATGCTGGTCGCGGTGCGCAGGGAGGCGGCCCTGGCCTGGGCCTCCTCGTCGCCGTCGGCCTCGTCCCCGAAGGCCAGGGAGACCTTGGCGTCGATCACGAACATGCCGCCGCCGGGCAGGCGGACGACGAAGTCGGGGCGCTGCTGCCTTCCGGCGTCATCGGCGCTGGAGGACTGTTCCTCGAAGTCAAAGCGCCCGGCCATGCCCGCGGCCTCAAGCACATTGCGGCAGGTCTGCTCGCCCCAGCGGCCGCGGCGGCCGGTATTGCCGCGAAGGGCCTCGGTCAGGCGCCGGGCCTCGTCGCGGGTGGCGGTCGAGGCGGTCATCAGCAGGGCCAGCTGTTCCTTGAGCCCGCCGGTCTCCTCGGAGCGGACCTTCTCCAGCGCCGCGACGTGTTCCTGGAATTTGGCGAGGGTCTCGGCCACAGGCTTCAGCTGGGCCTCCATACGCTGCCGGGACAGTTCCTCACGGCTGCGGAAGGTCTCGTCGGTGCGCTTGAGCAGTTCCTCGGCGACGGTGGTCGCCGCCGTGCTGGCGGTTTGGGCGGCCTGGGCGCGCAGCAGTTCGGTCGAGGTCGCGGCCTGGTCCTCGAACAGCCGCATCCGGGCCTCGGTCTCGGCATAGCGTTCGCGCAGCTCCCACGCCCGCGTATCGGCGGCAGAGGCGCGACGCCGCTCCATCAGGGCCCAGACGAGGGCGATGACGGCGACGACGGAGGCGGCGAAAAAGGCGATGAGCAAAGGGGACATGACCCGTCTGTATCGCGAGTCTACATGCGCCGTAACCAGTCAGCCCATGGCCTGCGACCGCTTCTGACGCATCAGGTCGGGCGGCGCTGCCGCATGGCCTGGATGATGGTGCCATCGTCCAGCCAGTCCAGTTCCCCGCCGACGGGGACTCCGCGGGCGAGCGAGGTAATCTCCACGCCCGCGCCGGCGAGGCGTTCGGCGATGTAATGGGCGGTGGTCTGGCCGTCGACGGTGGCGGGCAAGGCCAGGACGACCTCTTTCGCCTCGCCGCCGCGCACCCGGCCGACCAGTTCGGCGACCCGGAGCGCATCGGGGCCGACGCCGTCGAGGGCCGACAGCAGACCGCCCAGCACATGGTATTTACCGCGGAAGGCGCCGGAGCGCTCCATGGCCCACAGCGCGCCGGCCTCCTCGACCACGCAGATCAGGGTATTGTCGCGGGCGCTGTTGGAGCAGATCGAGCAGGGATCGCGGGTGTCGGGCGCGCCGCAGACGCTGCAGGAGGTCACCTTCGCCGCCGTCTCGGCCAGGGAGGCCGCCAGCGGGACCAACAGCTGTTCGCGCTTCTTCAGCAGGGCCAGGGCCGCGCGTCGGGCCGAGCGGGGGCCGAGGCCCGGCAGCTTGGCGAGGAGGCTGATCAGCCGTTCGATTTCAGGTCCGGCGGAGGCAGCCATGACCGGCGCATACCATGGGGTTCGGCGGGTTGCCTATCTCCCTGTCGGGCCCATAGCGGACTGCCGCGCTCCGGACCTGACGCATGCTGGTTCATCACGAAGGACGCGAAGACGGGCACGAAGGACACGAAGGGAGCGAGCGTGTTGCGGTCCTTCGCGGGCCCTTGCCCGCAATCGGATTTGTTGCGGCGCCCTGGCGGGCGCCGCGGATCCGCCGGCCCCTTCGAGTCCTTTGTGGTCTTTGTGATGAACCTTCCGGCGGCAACCCTCGTCGGGGCGCGCCGAAGGACTCAGAACAGTTTCGGCATGCCGGGGATGTTCATCCCGGCCATCGGGCCGGCGGCCTCGCGCATCAGGGCGCCGTTGGCCTCGTCCAGCTTGCGCTTGGCGTCAGCGTGGGCGGCGACGATGAGATCGGCAAGGATCTCGCCCTCGCCGGAGACCAGCAGACTGTCGTCGATGGTCACGCCGGTGATCTCGCCGGCGCCCTTGAGCGCCACGGTCACAAGGCCGCCCCCGGAGGTGCCGGAGGCGGTGGTTTCGGCCATTTTCGCCTGGGCGTCCTGCAGCTTCTGCTGCATCGCCTGGGCCTGTTGCATGAGGGCGTTGAGGTCTTTCATGCGCTCAAGATAGGCGCTGACCCTCGCTTCGGACAGGCCTGAAAAATAGCAACAGAATTTGTTTCGAATACCCTTGAACCAAATCGGGCGCGAGCTATTTAGCATCCATTACTGTTGCTAATAAGGACGTCCGTCATGGCCTTCGACTCCGTTCCCGCCCGCGACCTGCCCCTGCCCGAGACGGTGCTGGGCCAACTGTTCACCGACGCCCGCACGCGCAACGCCTGGACCGACCGGCCGGTGTCGGAGGAACTGCTGCGCAGGCTGTACGACCTGACCAAATTCGGCCCGACGGCGGTCAACGCCACTCCGGCCCGCTTCGTCTTCATCACCTCGCCCGAAGCCAAGGCCCGGCTTTCCCCCCTGATGTCGGAGGCCAACCGCGCCAAGACGCTGCAGGCGCCGGTCAATGTGATCATCGGCCAGGATCTGGCATTCGCCGACACCCTGCCGAAACTGTTCCCGCACGCTCCGGGCGCCAAGGACTGGTTCACCGATCCGGCCGCCGCGCGTGAGACCGCCTTCCGCAACGCCTCGCTGCAGGGCGGCTATTTCCTGCTGGCGGCGCGGGCGCTCGGCCTCGACGTCGGTCCGATGTCGGGTTTCGACCCCGAGGGTGTGAAGGCCGGGTTCTTCGCCGGCACGACGGTCGAGCCGAACTTCATCGTCAACCTGGGTTACGGCACGGACGAGAACCTGTTCCCGCGCTCGCCGCGTCTCGACTTCGAAGAGGCGGCGACGATCCTCTAGGTCTCAGCGCTCCGACGGCCGGATCAGGCGGTTGAAGACCACCGCGGTCTGGCTGTCGAACAGTCGCAGCGCAGCCTGTTCCGAAGCGGCGAAGACCCGGGCAACCTCGCCCGCCGTGCCCATGGAGGCGAAATGACCTCCGGAGACAATCCGGCGGTCCTCCATGTCGATCCAGGCGGTGTGGTACAGCTGTCGGCTGTCGCCGAAACGCCCCTGGCGGACACATTGATAGGCCACACGGTCGCCGACCTGGATCATCCGGAAGGCGACAAAGGTCCGGTCCGGATGGATGGAGCGGCAGCTGGCCTCGTCAGTGAAACTTCCGGCCAAGGCTTCCGGAGCCACTCCGCCGCCGTCGGGTACGCCCGGCCGGGCGAAGCGGCCGACCGCGACATGGAAGGACAGGACGACGAAATCGTCCCGGCGCACAGGGAGGACCGGCGGCACCGTCGCCGCGACCGCGTTCCGCAGGTCCGCCCGCACGGAGGCCGGCGCAGGCAGCCCGCCCCATGCGGCGAGCTCGGTCAGGGTCTCATCCATGTGCCGGACAAAGTCATCCGGCGTCTCCGCCGGTCGTTCGCTGATCGCCAGAATGACGAACCGGGTGATCGGATTGTCGTCTTCAGCCGCCGCATCCTGGGCGGCAGCCGCGCCCGCCGTCAGGCCGGCGACCGCCGCGCAGACGGCCAGGCCAATCAGTCTTTTCCACGCCATGTCGCAGTCCCCCGTTCCGGACGACCTTGCGACGGGTCCGGACTGAGGGCGACTGACGAGGCCTGACAGGCGGGCGAGGCTCCATCACTCGCCGGGGGGCGGGCTCGGGGGCAGGGTTTCGAACGACTCCGCGATGTCCTCCAGCCGCGCCTGGAGACGGGCCAGACGCTCGTCCACACTCTCCGCCGTCACGGGATCGGAGGACGCCGCCTTGGCCAGGACCATCTCGAGAGCGTAGTCGGCCATGATCCCGGCGAGGGCGACGTTCTGCTCCAGCCGTTCCTCAAGCACCCGCCGGGCCCGCGCCGCGTCGCCACTGATCGCGGTCGCCACGCCGTAGTAGGCGGTCAGACGACGGTCCGGGCCCTCGGCGAAGGTGCGCGACTGAATGACCCAGGTGGCCTCGCCCTCCGCGCCCGCGAAGGCGATGATGCAGCGATGGCCCCGCATCCCGCCCCGGGTGAAGCGCTGGAAATGCACCACCTCGGCGATGGCATCCGCTTCGAGACAGCCCCGGGCATCAGTGAGCACCGTCCTGCCCTCTTCGTCCGGCTCAAGTTCGCCCGTGGTGTGGCTGGTGGTGAAATCGAAGGCGAAACCGGAGGACCAGCTGAGGTCGGGATCGCCCCGGGGAAGGACTGGCAGGGCGCTGGCGAAGGCGGACGACAATGTCTCCCTTGGAATCACCGGAGCGTCGATGCCCAGCCCCTCCGCAAGGAGCGCCAGCTTGTCGAACACCATGGTTGTCGCCTCGACAATCTCCTGATCGGACGTCGGCTCCTGCGCCATGGCGGGCGCGCCGGATGTCAGGAGGAGGGCCAGGGCCCCCGCCAGGATGGTCGTTCCGCGCTTCATGATCGGCCCCCGCTTCCAGCCGAACATTGATCCCTGAGCCATCGATTGACCACTGGAACGGTTCACCGTGACAGGTTCCGTCAGGATCAGTCGTCAATGTCCGACGACTCATCGGGGATGGCCGGAAGCTCGACGGCGGGGGCGAGAGTCTTGATCTCGCCGATGACGGCGCCGGGGAAGGCCGCCATCACCGCCACAACGAAGGGATCGGCCTCGATCTCCGCCCGCTGTTCGGAGCGTTTGCGGCGGTCGATCTCGATCATGGTCTCGCCGCCACCCTGACCATTGGCGGCGATCAGCCAGGTGCGGCCGGTCCAGTCCTTGAGCCGCGACGACAGGCGGCGGGCGAGGTCGATCGGCGCACCCTCGAGGCTCTCATAGGTGATGGCGCCGGGCTTGAATGCCACGGGGCGGACGTAGCGCTGGACGTCCATCTGCAGGCCGACCTCGCGCTTCTCGCCGATCAGGGCGACAACCTGTTCGAAGGTCTGCGGGTCGGGCGTTGCGGGAGCCGCTACGGGGCGCGCGGCCAGTTGCGCCGAAGCGCCGCCGCCTCCCCCGCCGCCCGCAGGGCCGCGCGGAGCGGAGCCGCCGCCGGGCATGGGTTCGCCGTCGCGCAGGGCCTTAAGCGCCTCTTCCGGGCCGGGCAGGTCGGCGGCGTAGGCGAGACGGACGATGGCCATTTCGACCGCGTCGGCGGGGTTGGGCGCGCGGCGGACCTCGTCCAGCGCCCGCAGCAGCATCTGCCAGACGCGGGCCAGGGTGCCGGCGGAAATCACAGCGCCGAGGGCCGTCAGCTTCTGGGCCTGGTCGTTGGGCAGTCGGGTCGCCTGGGGCCCCAGCATCTTGGCCACCGAGGCGGCGTGGCAATGCTCCAGCAGGTCGTTGGTCACCTGCACCGGATCGGCGCCGTAGCCGTAGAGGGTGCGGAACAGCTCGAGCGCCTCGGGCGTGCGGCCGGCCATGATCGATTCGAACAGGGCGATGGTCTGGCTGCGGTCGGCGAGACCGAGCATGTCGCGGACGACCTCGGTCTTCACCGTCTCGCCGCGCTCGCCCTGGACCAGGGCCTGATCGAGCAGGGACAGGCCGTCGCGGACCGAACCCTCGGCGGCGCGGGCGATCAGGGCCAGGGCGTCCTGCTCGATCTTCATTCCCTCGCGGTCGGCGATGCGGGCGAGGTGTTCGACCAGGATTTCCGGCTCGACGCGGCGCAGGTCGAAGCGCTGGCAGCGGGACAGGACGGTCACCGGCACCTTGCGGATCTCGGTGGTGGCGAAGATGAATTTGGCGTGCGGCGGCGGCTCTTCCAGCGTCTTCAGCAGGGCGTTGAAGGCCTGGTTCGACAGCATGTGGACTTCGTCGAGGACGTAGACCTTGTAGCGCGCCTCGACCGGGGCGTAGCGGACGCTCTCGATGATGTCGCGGATGCCGTCGATGCCGGTGTGGGAGGCGGCGTCCATCTCGACCACGTCCATGTGCTGGCCGGCCATGATGGAGGCGTCGTGGCGGCCCTGATCGGTCAGGGCCAGCGACGGGCGGTCGATACTGTCGGTCTCGTTGTTGAGCGCGCGGGCCAGTAGGCGGGCGGTGGTGGTCTTGCCGACGCCGCGGACGCCGGTGAGCATGAAGGCGTGGGCGATGCGGCCGGTGGCGAAGGCGTTGGTCAGGGTCCGGACCATGGCCTCCTGGCCGATCAGGTCCTCGAAGGTGTGCGGCCGGTATTTGCGGGCGAGAACCGTATAGGCCTCGCCGTCGTCGACATGGGCGGCCGGGCCGGTGTCGGCCGGGGCGGCGGCGTTCGGGGCGGCTTTCGCTTCGACGGCGGGCGCAGGGGCCGCGGCGGCTTCGGCCTCGCGCATGCCGGCGGGTTCGGGAGAGCCGAACATGTCGTCGGTGTCGGGATCGCGCTCGACGACGTCGGCGTCGGGCGCGTCCTCCTCCCACGGAGGCCCTTCGAGACTCGGATCGACGTCGCTCATGGCTCCGTCTTACAGCGAGAGGGCGGCGTCGCGCACCCCCTCGCCGCAAGGCGTCCCCGCTTTCGCGGGGATGGATCAGTCGGTCAGGTCGCGAATCTGGCCGCCGTCGGCGCGGATGCGCGCGATGACCTGTTTGTGCAGCCAGATGTTCATGGTCGCCGTGTCCGAGGTGTCGCCCGTGTAGCCGAGCTCTCCGGCGAGTTCCTTGCGCTCGGCGAGGGTCGAATCCATCCCGGTCAGCTTCATCAGATCGACGATCGAGGTGCGCCAGTTGAGCTTCTGGTCGCGCTGCTCGTTCATAAAGTCGAGGATGCCGTCCACGTCGACCGGCTGCACGGCGGCGGGCGCGACGGTCGGCGGCGGCGGCGGCGCGGCGGACGGGGCCGGAGCGGCGGCGGGGGTCTCGCGCCGCTTGAAGATCTTGCCGAGGATGTTGCCGAGAATGCTCATGTCCGCTCCTGAAGGGGTGAGCCATCAGAGCGATTGGACGGGACCGCGGTTCCGTAGCCGCTGTGCGTGCGATCCCGGACGGCCGGTGAAGCTTGCAGCGCGCGAATCCCGTGTTAAGTCGGACTCTGGGTTGAAACGGGGATCGTCATGGTCAGGTACGGGTTTGCGGGGGCGATGCTCTCCCTGGCGCTGGCGGGTACGGCCTCCGCAGAGCCGTTCCGGTCCTTTGCGGACCTTTGCCTGACGACGAACGCCGGAGCGCTGGCCGCCGAGGTGGCCGCCAAGGGTTCGGGCTGGTCGGACGTGACGGCGCAGATCGGCGCCGAAATCGGCGAGGAATTCCAAGACGTCGCCGCCTACATGAATTTCGACCCGGCCGACGCCGCCGCTGGCCTGGCGGCGGTCGACTCCATGGAAATTCTCGTGACGGGTTGGGGCGACGGCGAAGCGGTGATGGACACCAAGGGGGTCGTTCTGGACCTTTGTGGCGTGATGTCGCCCCAGGCCGACGCCCTGACGATGAGCAAACGCGTTACGGACTATCTGGGCATGCCGTCCAGCACGGCCGGCGACCAGACCTTGTGGATGTATTCGCGCCAGGGCGACCGTTTCGTGTCCGAAGCAGACCTGATCGACGCCGAGGACGAGGCATTTCTGGCGACGATGCAGCAGCGCAGCCTGTACGCCGTCTATGTGTTTGAGGAAGACGGACTGGCCGGCCTGTTCGTCGGCGCGTTGCGTTCGCCGGCGAAAGCGCCGGATCGCTAGATATCGGGGGAAGGTGGAGACCGCGACCCGAAGGGGAATTCGTTGTGGCTGCTGCCTTCCGGCCCTGACCAGGTTGGCGAAGCCTTCGCCCGCGATCTCCGAGGCCGATATGACGATTTCGGCTCGCGGATGCAAGTGTGGGCTTGCTAGACAGCCTCATGTCCCTCCCCGTCCTGAACACTTTCGCCGGCAATCCGCTCGATCGGGCGGGGGATAGGCGGGACGATGCGGACTGGCTGGTGGAACAGGCGACCAATCCCGAGGCGGTGGCCCTGGTGCTGTGGGAAGGCCGGCCGCTGATCGAGGCCTCTCTGGGGAAAGAAGGGGGCGAGCCGCGGCTGGCATGGCTGGCGCTGGATCATGCGCGGGCGGTGGTTCCAGACCGCGAACTGTTCCTCGGCCTGTGGAAGGGCGCGCCGTGTTTCGCGGTGGAGGTCGAGGGCTCGGCCGATCCGGCGGCCGGGCCGCTGGCGGGGCTGGGGGCGTTTCACGAGATGCGCGAGGCGGCGGCGCTGCTGCCGGGGCCGGACGCGGCCATGGCGGGGACGGCCAAGTCGCTCTTCGACTGGCGCCGGCGGCACGGCTTCTGCGCCGCCTGCGGGGTGGAGACCGAGACCGGCTGCGGCGGCTGGAAACGGGTCTGCCCGGCCTGCCGCATCGAGCATTTTCCGCGCGTGGACCCGGTGACCATCATGCTGGCGATCTACAAGGGCGGGGCGGAGCCGGTCTGCCTGCTGGGCCGGCAGGCCGCCTGGCCGGCGGGGCGTATGTCGGCGCTGGCGGGGTTCCTTGAGCCCGGCGAGACCATCGAGGCGGCCTGCGCCCGCGAGATCGAGGAAGAGGCGGGGCTGACGGTGACGGCCGTGCGCTATCACTCCAGCCAGCCGTGGCCGTTTCCGTCCCAGCTTATGATCGGGCTGGTGTGCGAGGTCGATTCGGACGACGCCCGGCCGGATCAGACCGAGCTGGAAGCGGTGGCCTGGCTGACGCGCGATGAGGCGCGGGCCTGCCTGGCGGGGACGCATCCATCGATCAAGGCCCCGCCGAAGATCGCCATAGCCCGGACGCTGTTGCAGGCGTGGGTGGATGGTTTCGACGTCTGAGGTCGTTTCCCGACGAAGCCGGGCTTCAAGCAATCCAGTCTCGTCGAGACGCTGGCAGGTTCATCACAACGGACACAACGATTTCACAGAGGGCACAACGGGAGAGGAGCCACTCACAAACCACGCTGTGTTCGTTGTGAATTCGTTGTGTCCGTTGTGATGAACCCTCCGACCGAAGGGCCGATGTTCGGTCCGGCTTCGCCGGATGGCTACCCAGCCAAGGCCCGCGCCGCCGCGAGATCGTCCGGGTTGTCCACGGACAGCGGCGCCTCATCGATCACTGCCGCCCAGATCTGCAGACCCATTTCCAGCGCCCGAAGCTGTTCCAGCTTTTCGCGGCGCTCCAGCGGCGACGGCGGGGCGGCGCAGAAGCGTTCGAGGGCGGCGCGGCGGTAGCCGTAGAGGCCGATGTGTCGCCAGACGGGGGTGTCGCCGTACAGGGTCGAGCGAGTGAAATAGAGGGCGCGGCCGTGGCGCGCACCGGCTTCCATCGCCACCACGGCCTTGACCACGTCCGGGTTGGAGCGATCGGACGGATCGGCCTCGGGCGCGATCAGGGTGGCGATATCGCAGGCCGGCTCGCCGTGCAGCAGGGCGGCGCAGGCCAGGGCCAGCCCCGGATCGGCGAAGGGCATGTCGCCCTGCAGATTGATCACCGCGTCGTGGCGGCCCTCGGGATCAATCGCCTCCAGCGCGGCGCGAATGCGGTCGGAACCCGACGGCAGGTCCGGATCGGTCAGGACAGCGACGCCGCCTGCCGACTCAATCGCGTCGACGATCTCGCGATCACCGGCTGCCACTGCGACGGGCAGGCCGGAAAGCACGGCCTGACGCCAGGCCCGCACGATCATCGGCACGCCCCCGATATCGGCCAGAGGCTTGTCCGGAAGGCGGGTCGCGGCCATCCGGGCCGGGATCAGGATCAGCGGGTTCACATTCTTGTCCGGGGCTGCGACGCTCGGACCGACCTTCAGCCGGTTGCGAAGGCCGCGCTAGCGTGTAAGAGACGGCCACGCAAGAATTCGCCCGACCGTCCGTGTGGCCGGGCCTCAGAAACGGGATGAGACGACGCGCATGAGCGGCGATCTGAAGTGGAACAAGATTGCGGGCGCCGTACTGGGCACCGTTTTCGTAATCCTGGTGGTCAAAGAGGGCACGGCCTTCATCTACCACAACGAAGCTCCTGAAAAGATGGGCTATTTCGTTGATGCGCCGGAGGCCGCCGCAGGCGGGGCCGCCGAGGTCATCCTGCCGCCCGACTGGGGCACGGTGATGCCGACGGCCGATCTCGCCGCCGGCGAGGCCGCCTTCGCCCGTTGCAAGTCCTGCCACACTGTCAACGCCGGCGGCGCCAACGGCATCGGTCCGAATCTGTTCGGCGTCATCGGTGGACCGGTGATGCATTCGAGCGGATTTGCCTATTCCGAGGCTTTCCAGGCGCACAAGGCCCAGGCTCCGACCTGGACCCTCGACGAAATGGACCAGTTCCTGACGGCCCCGGGCCGTCATATCCCCGGCACCAAGATGTCGTTCGCCGGCATCCGCGACACCGCGACCCGGGTCAATCTGATCGCCTGGCTGCGGTCACAGGGTTCGGGCGGCATGGCCATTCCGGCCCCCGATCCGACCCGCCAGCCCGGCGCGGCTCCGGCCGCTCCCGCGGAGGGCGAAGCGCCCGCCGCCGGCGCCGAGGCCGTGACAGCTGATGCCGGCGGTCCGGCCGGCGGGGCGCCCGCCACCGGGCCGGCCGCCCAATCGACGACCCAGGCAGCGCCGGTCGCGGCGAACTAGGCTTCGTTTCCATGAATGAAGGAAGGGCGGTCTTCGGGCCGCCCTTTTTCGTTGTGCTCTAGAGCCGACGGAAGACCGGTCCAGGCGAACTCGCGACGCGATGGCGGACGTCTGCCTCGGCGAAGGGCTCGATCGCCACCCCGCCCAGTCGTCCGACGGCGTGCAGCACGCGGTCGCCGTCCAGCATGAAGCCGGCGTGGCCGTTCCACGGGCCTTCGTCGGGATCCAGCCAGATCACCAGATCGCCGCGCCGGGCGTCACCCGCCGCCACGACCAGACCCAGTTCCGCCAGCTGGTCCGCATAGCGCGGGGCCGCGCGGCCGCAGGCGTAGAGCGCCTGCTGCACCAGACCGCAGCAGTCCGTGCCCAGCGATGAGCGGCCGCCCAGTTTGTACGGCGTCCCGAGCAGCCGCTCGGCCACCTCGACCGGTTCGGCCGCGAAACTGCCGATGGGGGCAAGACCCGCGGGGTCGCCCACCTCGACCACCAGTGCGTTCAGGGGCAGGCTTTCGCCGGTCGTTCCGATGCGATGGGTGGCCAGCGGGGCGCCGTCCCTGAGGGCGGACTGCATAACCCAGCCCACAACCCCGTCGCGGCGGGCGCGGCCCCAGACCTGATCGCCGCGGGTATCGAGCACGTCGAAGGCCTCGCCGAAGATCAACTGGTCGACCGGATGTTCGCCCGCAATGACGTCGATGTGGATGTCGGCGACCGGAACCGCGCAATGCATGGCCCGCACCGCGCGGAAGGCCGATGCGCGCACGATCCCTTCCAGCGCCTGCTCGGCCAGATCGGGCCGGGCGAGGGTGGTGCGGGGATCAAGGCTGGCGGCGGCTGCGGTCAAACGTGGGCTCGTCCGATTGAGCCGTTGTCATAACGGAAGAAGCCGAAAGGGCCGTTAACGCGGCGCTGCGCGCCGCGGAGGGATTAGGGATTAGGGATTAGGGATTGGGGATTGGGGATGAGGAACTCGTTGGGTTCGGGCCGGACTTCCCGGGCTGCCCTGTGCTCTAATCCCTAATCCCTAATCCCTCATCCCTGAGCGAAGCGCCGCTTCAGCATCTCGAAACACGCCCGCAGCGCCTGGGCCTCGCCGCCCTCGGGCCAGCCGGCGCGGGCGCGGGGGTTCCAGGCGAAGATGTCCATGTGAGCCCAGGCCCCGGTCGTCGGGGCGAATTTCTGCAGGAACAGGGCGGCGGTGACCGAACCGGCCTGGGCCCAGGCGGCGGAATCGTTGCGCAGGTCGGCGATCTCGGTCTCCAGCGCGGCGCGATAGCCGGGCCAGAGCGGCATCCGCCAGAGCGGATCGCTGACCGCGCGGCCGGCCTCGAGAATGTCGGCGGCGAGGGCCTCGTCGTCGGTATAGAGCGGCGGCAGTTCGGGCCCCAGGGCGATTCGGGCGGCACCGGTCAGGGTGGCGAAATCCAGCGTCAGATCGGGTGAATGCTCCCCCGCGCGTGTCAGGATGTCGGCGAGGATGAGCCGCCCTTCCGCATCGGTGTTGCCGATCTCGATGGTCAGACCCTTGCGGCTGGACAGGATGTCGCCCGGGCGGAAGGCGTCGGCGGAGATGGCGTTCTCAACCGCCGCGACCAGCACCACGAGGCGCACGGGCAGGGCCGCCTGCATGACCAGCCGGCCGAGGGTGAGGGCGTGGGCAGAACCGCCCATGTCCTTCTTCATGTTGCGCATGCCGGCGGCGGGCTTGATGTCGAGGCCGCCCGAGTCGAACACGACCCCCTTGCCGACGAGGGCCACCAGCGGAAGGTCGGCGCGGTCGAGGTTCCAGCCGATCTCGATCACCCGCGGCGCGCGATGCGGCGCGGCGGCCCGGCCGACGGCGTGGACAGCGGGGTAGTTCTCTTCCAGCAGGTCGTCGCCGGTGATGACGGAGAGGCTCGCGCCGGAAGCCGCGGCGATCTCGCGGGCGATGGTTTCGATCTGCAGCGGCCCCATGTCGGCGGCCGGGGTGTCGATCATCTCACGGGCGAGGGCGCAGGCCGAGGCGATGCGCAGGGCCGCCTCGACCTCCAGCCCCTCGGGCGCGACCAGCCGCACCCGGTCGCGATCGGGTTTGGCCTTGTAGCGGTCGAAGACATAGGCCCCGAGCAGGAAGGCCAGGGCCGCCGCGCGGGCATCCTCCGGTTCGGCCTCAAGGCGATAGAGGCCCGGTGGCAGCCTGGTCGGCAGGGCGCGGGCCGACATGGGATCGAACCGCTCGCCGACGCCGACCAGAACCGCAGCGAGCCCGCCCTGCCCGTCCGGCGCGACCAGGATCTGCCCGGACTTGCCCTTGAAGGCATTGGCCTCGGCCCAGCCCCGGATCCCCGCGTCCATCGCGCCATCCGGGCCGACGAATCGCACCGGGATTGCGCCTTCAGCCTCGGTGGTCAGCAGGTCTGGATGCAGGACGGACATGGGCGGCGGCCTTTCCGGCCTGAACGGGCCGATCTTAACCAAGGATTGACGAGAAGGGTCGAGTCTCGGGTCGAACCTTCCGGAGCGCCTTCCATGTCGCGCACGACCGCCCGTATCGCAACCATCGCCCTGCTGCTGGGCGGTCTGGCCACACCCGTCCTTGCGCAGGCGCCGGCCGCACAGCCGGCCGCCCCCTCTGCCCGCCAGCCGGCCACGGCCGAGGTTCGCGCCGCCTATGAGCGGACAGACGCGCTGAGCCGGCAGATTTTCTGGACCGACCAGGCCGAGATCAATCCGATGGACCCCGTCGCCGGCGTGAAGGCGGCCCAGGCCCTGCGCGAGCTCGGCCGCTTCGACCAGGCCGCCGAGATGGCCGGCAAGGTGCTCGTGGTCCAGCCGACCAACGTCGAGGCCATGCTGGAAGCCGGACGCGCCCACATCGCCCGCGGTCAGGCCTTCTACGGCATCGCGTCGCTGGAGGGCGCGCGCAACGCCCGGCCTGAAGACTGGCGGGCCTGGTCCCTGCTGGGCACGGCCTATGAGCAGGTTCGTCGCCCCGACGATGCCCGTGCGGCCTGGGCGCAGGCGCTGGTCCTGTCGCCCGACAATCCCGACGTCCTGTCCAACATGGCCATCTCGGCCATGACCCGGGGCGACGCCGCCGGGGCCGAGCCCCTGCTGCGCCGCGCCGTCGCTCAGCCGGGCGCCTCGCTGAAGGTGCGGCTGAACCTGGCCATGGTGCTGGGCCTGACCGGCAATATGGCCGAGGCGGAGCAGATGCTGCGCCGCGACCTGCCGCCCGAGGCCGCCGACCGCAATCTGAGCTGGCTGCGCGAGCGCGCCGGCGGGACCGGCGTCGACCAGGCCCGGACCTGGGGGTCGCTCCAGGGCGGCTGATCGCCTATATTGCGGCCATGATCGACGAGCTCTACAGCGCGCGTATCCTGAGGCTGGCGGCCAATCTGCCGCACAGCGGACGGCTGGCCGCGCCCGAGGGCACGGGCGAACGGGTGGCCAGACTGTGCGGCTCGAAAGCCGTGGTCGATGTGACGCTCGATGACGCGGACCGGGTCGAGACCTTCGCCCAGGACGTGAAGGCGTGCGCGCTGGGTCAGGCCGCGGCGGGCGTGCTCGGCGAGGCCGTCATCGGCGCGACGCTGGACGAGATCGTCGCCGCGCGTGACGCCATGGTCACCATGCTCAGGGCCGGCGGCGAAGGCCCCACGGGCCGGTTCGAGGGGCTGCGCGCCCTGAAACAGGTCGCCGACTATCCGGCGCGCCACGCCTCGGCCATGGTCGCCGTCGAAGCGACGCTGGATGCCGTGCGTCAGGCGATGGCGCGGGATCGGGCCGACACGCGAACTAGCCTCGCCGGCGCGGCCTGAAGGCCCGTTGCTCCTGCGTCCATTGCAGGGGATAAGCGCGGCGACATGGCTTCCGGCGAAACTCTCTATGAACGCGGCGTGCGGCTGGCCCATCGGGGCTACAAGCTGACGCTGTCGCCCCTGATCGGGCAGTCCTGCCGGTTCCGGCCGACCTGCTCCGACTACGGACGGGACGCGCTGATTCAGCACGGACCGATCAAGGGGGGATGGCTCACGGCCAAACGCCTCTGCAAATGCCAACCCTTCGGCGAAGGCTGGAAATACGACCCGGTGCCGCCCGCAAAGACGAAGACATGATCGACCTCAAATTCCCCGACGGCGCATCGCGCCAGTATCCCGACGACGCCACGGGCCGTGACGTCGCCGCCTCCATCTCTCCGTCGCTGGCCAAGCGCGCGGCGCTGGTCGCTCTGAACGGCGAACAGCGCGACCTGGACCGCCCGCTGGGCGGCTCCGGCGACTTCAAACTGATCATGCGCGACGATCCGGAGGCGCTGGAGACCATCCGCCACGACGCCGCCCACGTTCTGGCCCAGGCGGTGCAGGAGCTGTTCCCCGGCACCCAGGTCACCATCGGCCCGGCGATCGAGGACGGCTTCTACTACGACTTCCACCGCGAGGAGCCGTTTTCGACGGACGACTTCGCCGCCATCGAGAAGAAGATGGCCGAGATCGTCGACCGCGACGAAAAACTGGTCCGCGAGGTCTGGGAGCGCGATGCCGCCATCGCCCTGTTCGAGGGCAAGGGCGAGACGTTCAAGGCCGAGCTGATCCGCGACCTTCCGGGCACGGAGACGATCACCACCTATCGCACCGGCGACTGGGTCGACCTGTGCCGGGGGCCGCATTTCCCCTCGACCAAATTCGTCGGCAAGGCCTTCAAACTGACCAAGCTCGCCGGCGCCTACTGGCGCGGCGACCACCGCAATCCGCAGCTGCAGCGCATCTATGCGACAGCCTGGGCCTCGAAGGAGGATCTGGACGCCTATCTGCTGCGGGTCGAGGAGGCCGAGAAGCGCGACCATCGCCGCATCGGCAAGGCCATGGGCCTGTTCCACATGCAGGAGGAAGGCCGGGGCATGGTCTTCTGGCACCCCAAGGGCTGGATCCTATGGCGGGTGCTGGAGGCCTATATGCGCCGCCGGCTGGACGCCGCCGGCTATGTCGAGGTCAAGACGCCCCAGGTGCTGGACCGGACCTTCTGGGAGAAGTCGGGCCACTGGGAGAAATACCGGCCCAATATGTTCGTCTGCGAAACGGTCGAGGGCGAGACCCTGTCCCTCAAGCCGATGAACTGTCCCGGCCACGTCCAGATCTTCGATCAGGGCCAGCGGTCCTATCGCGAGCTGCCGCTGCGCATGGCCGAGTTCGGGGCCTGCCACCGCTATGAGCCGTCAGGCGCCCTGCACGGCCTTATGCGGGTGCGCGGCTTCACCCAGGACGACGCCCACATCTTCTGCCGCGAGGACCAGATCGTCGAGGAGACGCGCCGGTTCATCGAACTGACGCGTCTGATCCACGCCGACCTCGGCATGAACACCCACGAGATCGCCCTGGCGACCCGGCCCGAGGTGCGCGCCGGCACGGACGAGTTCTGGGACAAGGCCGAGGCCATGCTGGGCGAGGCCGCACGCCTCGCCGGCGTCGACCCGGTCATCGCCGAGGGCGACGGCGCCTTCTACGCGCCCAAGCTGGACTTTATCGTCAAGGACGCCATCGGCCGGACCTGGACCTGCGGCACGCTGCAGCTCGACTATGTCCTGCCGGAGCGGCTGAACGCCGAATACATCGGCGAGGACGGCCAGAAGCACCGGCCGGTCATGCTGCACCGGGCCATCCTCGGCTCGTTCGAGCGGTTCATCGGCATCATGATCGAGAACTACGCCGGAGCCTTCCCCCTGTGGCTGGCGCCGACCCAGGTGGTGGTTGCGACCATCGTGTCCGAGGCCGACGACTACGCCCGCGCGGTGGTCGAGAAGCTGAAGGCGGCGGGCCTGAGGGCCGAACTGGACCTGCGCAACGAGAAGGTCGGCTACAAGGTGCGCGAGCACTCGGTCGGCAAGGTCCCGGTCATCGCCGTGGTCGGCAAGAACGAGGCCGAACAGGGCACGGTGGCCATCCGCCGGCTGGGCTCACAGGCCCAGGAAGTCGTTTCGCTGGACGAGGCGATCCGCATCCTGACCGAGGAAGCGACGCCGCCGGATTTGCGGGCGGCCTGATCGTTCCCTGAAAAGAACGAAGCCCGCCTCCGCGATCACGGAGGCGGGCTTTTCCCTGGCCGGAGCGAACCGCCGGCTACAGCAGCCGCTTGCGCATCGCTTGGGACAGCATGTCGATCAGGGTCACGGCGACCACGATGATGATGACGATGGCCGAGACTTTGCTGTATTCGAACCCGTTCATGCCCTCGAACAGGACCTGGCCGATGCCGCCGGCACCGATCAGGCCGAGCACGGTGGCCGAACGGCTATTTGACTCGAAGCGGTAGAGGGCGAAGGAGGTCCAGAGCGGCGCTACCTGGGGGATGACGCCCCACATGATCTCGTGCAGCGGCGAGGCGCCGGTGGCGCGTACGCCTTCCACGGGCCCCTTGTCGATCGACTCGACCGCCTCGGAAAACAGCTTGGCGAGGACGCCCGCCGTGTTCAGGGCGATGGCCAGCACGCCGGCCAGAGGGCCGAGGCCCACGGCGACGACAAACAGCAGGCCCATGACCAGGTCGGGTATCGACCGCAGCAGGTTCATGACCCAGCGAACCGGCGTCACCACCCAGATGGGGGCGATGTTGCGCGCGGCGGCCAGACCCAGGGGCACGCCCAGGAAGACCGCCAGGAAGGTGCCCCAGAGGGCGATCTGGACCGTCTCCCACATCTTGGCGACGAACAGCCGCCAGTCGGCGAAGTCCGGCCGCAGAAGGTCGCGGGCGAAGACCTCAATGCGGTCGGAATTAGTGACGACCGACGAGATGTTCTTCAGATCGACGGCGTCGATGCTGATCAGCAGGACGACGGCGACGCCGCCCCAGATGAGGACGTCGAGCATCCATGCGCCCAGCGATTTTACGGGCGGATTGGGGACGGTCGAGGCGGATACGACGGCGTCGGTCAAGGCTGGACCTCGCGCAGGCTGCGCAGGCGCTGAAGCTCGGCTTCCGCGGCGGTCACGGCGGCGGCGTCGTTCCGGCCGCGGGCGGCCTGCAGCTGCTGGTCGGCCACCATTTCACGGACCGGGTTGAGGTAGTTGTCATCGGCGGCGCGGAACTGGGAATAGTTCAGACCGGCCAGAACCCGCCGCTGACGTTCAGCCTCGGCGCCCTCGCCCTGACCGTAGGTCAGGAAGAAGCTGCGGATCTTCTCCTTGAACACGGGGTCGAGATCATCGCGGATGACGATGCCGCTTTCCGGGATCGGGGGCGACTGCCAGATTTCACGGATCTGGGCCGCCGCGCGGGGATTCTGACGCGTCAGGAAGACCGTGTTGACGGTGTTGGACGTGGCGACGTCAAGCAGGCCGGAGGCGACTGACAAGGCGTTGGACTGGTGGTTGGCCGACCGCACCGTCTTGAAGCAGGCGGCCGGATTGATGCCGCGCGGGTTAAACAGGAAGGTCAGCGGGGCCAGGGTGCCCGAGGTCGACTGGGCGTCGCCGATGCCGAAGTCGAACTGTTTGCCGCAGGCCAGAACCTGTTCGAGCGTGATGTTGGAGTCGGCGTGAACGATCAGGGTCGCGCGATAGCTGTCGAGGCCGTCGAGATCAACCGTGCGGGCGATGACCTCGCCCTCGGCGCGATCAATCGCCTCCAGCGCGGGCTTGGCCGAGAACCAGGCGACCTGGGTCTGGTCGGCGCGCATGGCCTCGACCAGCACGGTGTAGTTCGAGCCGAAATGGGTCTTCACCGGCACGCCGATGGCTTTGGACATGTCCTCAAGCAGCGGCTCCCAGAGCGGGCCCGACGAATTCTGGCCTTCGGCGGACAGGATCGAGAAGGTGATTTCAGTCGGCGCGCCGCCGGCCTTTTCGTCGCCGCCGCCGCAGGAAGCGACGCCGAGGGCGAAGGCGGCGGCGAGGGCAAGCCGACGGGTCAAGCGGGGGAGGGTCATGCCTTGGTTTCCCAGAACGCGTCCTCGAATTCGGGACCGTAGATGTCGATCAACTGCTTGGTGTCCAGGCCCGTGGCGGGGCCGTCATAGACGACCTGGCCCGCCTTCAGGGCGATGACCCGGTCGCAATAGCGGATGGCGTAGTCCACCTGGTGCAGGGTGACGATGACACCGAGCCCGTCGCGCTTGTTCAGCTCGACCAGCAGCTCCATCACCTTCCGGGCCGAGACCGGGTCCAGCGAGGCCACGGGCTCGTCGGCGACGATGGCGCGGGCGCCCTGGAGCAGGGCGCGGGCGATGGCGCCGCGCTGCTGCTGGCCACCGGACAGGGTATTGGCGCGCTGGGCAGCGTAGTCGGACACGCCGACCCGGTGCAGGGCCGCCATGGCCTTGCGCTTGTCCTCGGCCGGCCAGAGACCGAGGAAGCCCTTCCAGCCGGGCAGCCGGCCGAGCGCCCCCAGCATGACGTTCGAAAACAGGGTCAGCCGGCCGACCAGATTGAACTGCTGGAAGATCATGCCCAGCTTCTGGCGCGCGGCGCGGACAGCCCCGGTAGTGCGGCCGTTCTTCTGGACGACCTCGCCGAAGACGCTGATCGTCCCCTTGCCGGAGTCGATCGTCTGGAGCCCGGTGATCGAGCGCAGGAGCGTCGACTTGCCCGACCCGGAGGGGCCGATGAGGGCGACCATTTCTCCGGCCCCGACCTCGACGGACACGCCGTTCAGGGCCTTTCGGGCGCCGAAAGTCTTGGACACGTCCCGAACGGACGCGACGGCGGCGGCGGCTGAGGTCATGGACACGCTGGAGGCGGTTGCAGGGGCGCGCCGCATCGCCTGATCAGGCCCGCGAGGCAAGTCTTAATGACACGTCCGCGGCGTTTTCGTCCAGCGCGTTCCTCCCCTCCCGAAGGAGAGGAGGAACCCGTCACTGGGCGGCGCGAACCTCTACCGGAAGGCCCAGGGCCTCCAGCTGCGGGCGGACCGTGGCGGCGTCGCCGACCACGACCCAGACGAAATTGGCCGGGCCGAGGACGCGACGCGCCTCGGCGTCCATCGCCTCGGCCGTCATGGCCTCATAGCGCGGCGCGAGGGTCTCCCAGTAGTTGTCGGGACGGCCGTACAGGGCGTTGGTGCGCAGGGCGTTCAGGACGTTGGCCGAGCTTTCGAAACTGCCCGGCAGCTGGCCGATATTGCCCCTGACCACGCGGTCGCGTTCGAAGGCGGTGACGCCGCGCTCTGACAGGAAGGCGCGGTACTGGTCGATCAGCACGGCGATCGACTCGCCCGTGCGGTTGGCCTGGACCGGCGCCTGGATGAGATAGGGCGTCTGGTGCTCCCGCAGGTTGACCGCGCCGCCCAGCCCATATGACCAGCCGCGCGTCTCGCGGATGTCCTGGTTGATGCGGGACAGGAAGCCGCCGCCGATCACCTCATTGGCGGCGTTCAGCGTGACCAGATCGTCCCGCCCCGTCACGCCCATCACCAGTCCGCCGAGGATCAGCGACTGCGGCGACTGCGGCCGGTCGATCAGCACAATACGCGGCGTGGAGGTCGGGATGGCGGCGTCGAAGGCCTTGGTTCCCCGGGGCGCAGCGGGCGCGGCCCAGGTCCCGAAACGGGCGTTCAGCATCGGGGTCAGCTCGGCCAGAGGCAGGTCCGAAACGATGAAGATGCGGGCGTTGTCCGGCCGGATCCAGGCGCCATGGAAGCCCGTCAGGTCGTCGCGATCCAGCGCCTGCACCGCCGCCGCCGTGCCGAGACCCGAGGCGGGGCGGCCGTAGGGATGGTCGGGACCGTACAGCACGACCGGCAGGGCCCGCCCGCCGATACCGCCGGGCGAGGACAGTTCCTGCGCGATCCCGGCCAGTTGCTGGTTGCGGCGCCGCTCGAGGTCCTCGGCGCGGAACGCCGGATTGCGGATCACATCGGACAGCAGGTCCAGCGACGGCGCAAGATTGGCACTGACCGTGCTCATGCCCACGCCCGTCCGGTCGGTGGTGGCGAAGGCGTTGATCGTGGCCCCCAGCCGTTCCTGCTGTTCGGCCAGTTCGACCGTCGAGCGGCTCTCGGTGCCCTCGGTCAGGAGGTCCAGCATCAGCCGCTGGGTGCCGGGTGCCTCCGCCGGGTCGGCGGCGACGCCGGCGTCGAACTCCACCGCCATGCGGGTGACCGGCACGGTGGTCGAGCGGGCGTAGACGACCTCGATCCCGTTGGAGAGGGTTGTTCGCTCTACGTCGGGGAAGTCCAG
This sequence comes from Brevundimonas sp. UBA2388, assembly GCA_002343425.1. Lineage (GTDB taxonomy): Bacteria > Pseudomonadota > Alphaproteobacteria > Caulobacterales > Caulobacteraceae > Brevundimonas. Next base: position 11,767 of record DDSO01000092.1, on the reverse strand, counting down.
AGGCTTCATCGCGCCCACGGCCGGCATCGGCTCACGCGGAACCACGGGCAGGGCGGCGGCCGGTTCGGGCGGGGCGAGGGTGGCGGCGGCCTCGACATAGGCCTCGCGCTCGCCCGGATCGACCCGGGTGGCCAGCACCGGCCGGCTCAGCCAGCGGTCCATGGCCGCCCGCACGGATGCCGGGGTGACGGCGCCGAGGGAGGCCAGCTGCCGACGGTAGAAGCCGGGATCGTCGGCATAGAGTTCGCCCTCGGCCAGGGCGACCGCCTTGCCGCCGAAGCCGCCCACCGGTTCCAGCGTCTGGATGCGGCCGGACAGGCTGCTGACGACGGTGCGGGCGATCTCATCCTCGGTGGGACCCGAGGCCATAAAGTCGGCGATCAGCTGGTCGAGGCGGCGCGAGACAGCCTCGGCGTCCTGCCCCGGCTTCACATCGACGGTGACCATGAACATGCCGAGCCGGTGGAAAGCCTGATAGCCGGTGCTGACCGCGGTCGCGGTTTCGTCGCCGCGCACCAGTTGATTGTCCAGCCGGGAGCTGTTGAGCCCGCCGAGGACCGCGGCGGCGACCTGGAGATCAGCCGCCGAGGCGTCGAGCAGGCCCGGCACGACCCAGGTGCGGTACAGGCGGGTGTTCGGGACCCGATCATGCATGACCGTATCGATCCGCGCCGGAAGCGTCGGAATGTCGGCCTGGGCCGGCTCGTTCACAGCGCCGCGCGGGATATGGCCGAAATACTGTTCGACCTTCTCGCGCGCGGTGGCGATGTCGATGTCGCCGGCCAGCACCAGGACGGCGTTGTTCGGGCCGTAGTTGTCGCGGTGCCACTGTCGCAGGTCTTCCAGACTGGCGGCGTCCAGATCGGCCATCGAACCGATGGTGGAGTGGCGATAGGGGTGGCCGGCCGGGAACAGGGTCTCCAGCAGGCTGTAATAGACCAGACCATAGGGCTGGTTGTCGCCCTGGCGCTTCTCGTTCTGGACCACGCCGCGCTGGTTATCGAGCCGCTCCTGGGTCAGGGCGCCCAGCAGGTGGCCCATCCGGTCGCTCTCCATATAGAGCGCCTGGTCGAGGGCCGAGGTCGGCACGGTCTGGAAGAAATTGGTGCGGTCGAACCAGGTGGTGCCGTTCCAATCGGTGGCGCCCATGGCGCGCAGCGGCTCCATCAGGCCGCCGGGGACGTTCTCGGTCGGATTGAACAGGCCGATGTGTTCGAACAGATGGGCGAAGCCGGTCTGCCCCTGCGGTTCGTCCTTGGAGCCGACATTGTACCAGGCGGCCACGGCCACGACCGGGGCCTTGCGGTCGGTGTGGACGACGACGCGCAGGCCATTTTCGAGGGTGAACTCCTCGAACGGAATGTCGACGCTGCGGGCCAGGACGGCGGCCGGCACCGGCGCGGCCGACTGGGCCAGAACGACTGTCGGCGCGGCGAGCAGAAGGGCGGCGGCGGCGAGGAAGGCGGCATTGCGCATCGGAAGTCCCCCAAGGTTGGCGGGAGACGGTATCAGCGGTCCGCGAGGCGGCAAGTTACGGCTGAGTCACAATGGCCGTTCCGCACGGCCCCACTCAATCCGCACCCGGACCAATCCCTGCCAAACCCAGAGCCCGCCTAGAAAAAACCGCTTTACATGACAGTCCGGTGACCCTACATCGCGGCTTCCGGCGGACCCCGTGGTCTATACGTTGCGCTGCTAACGCCGGCTGGGTTTAACAATTACAGGGGTTTACGTGAATTGCGCACGTATCCATTTCCCCTGGACCTGGTCCGCGAGCGGTCCCCCGAGCGTCCCGTCGCCCTTGTGCGACCGCGTTCGGTTTCCGTAGCGGCGCGCTGGTTCCAGGACAATCTGAACGCCGACGTCTTCTATGCGGTGAAGGCCAATCCCTCGCGGTGGGTCATCGAGACCCTCGTGGAGGCGGGAGTCACCGGCTTTGACGTCGCCTCGCTCGCCGAGATCGAACTGGTCCGGGCGGTCAGCGCCGATGCGCGCCTGGCCTTCATGCACCCGGTCAAGAGCCGGGGTGCGATCACCCGCGCCTATTTCGAATACGGCGTCCGCACCTTCTCGCTGGACAGCCATGACGAGCTGGCCAAGATCCTCGACGCCACCGGCAACGCCACGGACCTGAACCTGCTGGTGCGTATGACGGTGTCGGCGGACGGCGCGGCCTATTCCCTGTCGGGCAAGTTCGGCGTCTCGCCAGACCAGGCCCCGTCCCTGCTGCTGGCCACGCGTCAGGCGGTCAAGGACGGCCTGATGGGCGTCTGCTTCCACGTCGGTTCGCAGTGCATGCGCCCGTCCGCCTATGAGGCCGCCATGGCCCAGGTCGGTCGCGCCATCACCCGGGCGGGCGTGTTCGTGGACATCGTCGATGTCGGCGGCGGCTTCCCCTCGGTCTATCCGGGCATGGTCCCGCCGGACATGCAGGAATATGCCGACGCCATCCATCGCGGCTTCAACGAGATGCCGGTGTCGGAAACGACCGAGCTGTGGTGCGAGCCCGGCCGGGCGCTGGTCGCCGAGTCCTCCTCGGTCCTGTGCCGGGTCGACCTGCGCAAGGGCGACGCCCTGTATCTGAACGACGGCTCCTACGGCTCGCTGTTCGACGCGACCCATTCGCGCTGGCCCTTCCCGACCAAGCTGGTTCGGGACGGCGCCTCGGCCAACGAGCTGAAGCCGTTCCGCTTCTACGGCCCGACCTGCGACTCCATCGACCACATGCCGGGACCGTTCTGGCTGCCGGCCGATGTGCAGGAAGGCGACTTCATCGAGATCGGTATGCTGGGCGCCTATGGCGTGGCCATGTCGACCGGCTTCAACGGCTACGGCGAACACGACATCGCCGGCGTCGAGGATGCCCCGATGGCCTCGCTCTACGGCCTGGCGCCCCGCTCCATCCCGACGGTTCGCACCTCGGCGGAAGAGCAGGCCCGCAAGGTGGTTCGCCTGTCGCGCCCGAAGGGCAAGGCCGGCCAGCGGAAGAAGTCTCGGCGCTAAACCGTCGCTTTCGCGTTGTAATCAGCAGCGGCCCGTCGCTCCGTCCGGGCCGCTGTTTCCTTTGACGACGGGCGCTCAAACCAAAGGGAAACCCTTGCAATGAACGCTCCCGTTCAGTCGAACCAGAAGGCCCAGCTGCTCCAGAACACCGTCGAGCACGTGGACATCACGTCCTTCGACGCCCGTCCGATCATCGACAGCATGCGCAAGATGTCGTTCTCGAGCCGCGACACGGCCCGGGCCGCCGACATCTTCAACATGGCCATCGAGGACAAGGACTGCTCGCCGTGGCTGATCCTGGCCGGCTCGACCTCGGCCGGCGGCTGCATGCACGTGTACCGCGACATGGTGAAGTTCGGCATGNNGTCGCCACCGGCGCCTCGATCGTCGACATGGATTTCTTCGAGGCCCTCGGCTTCAAACACTACCAGGCCGCCGGCGAGGTGGACGACAATGTCCTGCGCGACAATTACATCGACCGGATCTACGACACCTATATCGATGAGGAAGAGCTCCAGGCCTGCGACCACACCATCTTGGAGATCTGCAACCAGCTGGAGCCGCGCGGCTACTCCTCGCGCGAGTTCATCTGGGAGATGGGCAAATGGCTGAGCGAGGGCAACGCCAAGAAGCCCGGCTCCCTGATCCAGACCGCCTATGAAGAGGGCGTGCCGATCTTCTGCCCGGCCTTCGTCGACAGCTCGGCCGGCTTCGGTCTGGTCAAGCACCAGAAGGAGCGGATGGCGGCGGGCAAGCCGTATCTGATGATCGACGCGGTGGCGGACTTCCGCGAACTGACCGACATCAAGATCGCCGCGGGCGTCACCGGCCTGTTCATGGTCGGCGGCGGCGTGCCGAAGAATTTCGCCCAGGACACGGTCGTCTGCGCCGAAATCCTCGGCGTCGAGGCCGAAATGCACCGCTACGCGGTCCAGATCACGGTCGCCGACGTGCGCGACGGGGCCTGCTCGTCCTCGACGCTCAAGGAAGCCGCTTCCTGGGGCAAGGTGCAGACCACGCACGAACAGATGGTCTTCGCCGAAGCCACCACAGTGGTGCCGCTGATCGGCTCGGACGCCTATCACCGCGGAACCTGGAAGAACCGCGAGAAGCGCCGCTGGAACAAGCTGTTCGGCAAGTAAGAGTACTTCCTTCTCCCCTTGCGGGAGAAGGTGGCTCGCGCAGCGAGACGGATGAGGGGTCGCACGACGGGGTACGTCGGCGACCCCTTTTGTCCGCGCATATCAAAGGGCGGAGAGACCCCTCATCCGAGCGGCTTCGCTGCCCACCTTCTCCCGCAAGCGGAGAAGGATATCGTTGGGAACCCGGCTGCTTCCCACCCGCTTCTTCCGCGAAGGAGCTTCACCATGACAGACCCGCATCAGACCGCCGACGCCCGCGAGGCCGAAGACATGGGCGAAAAGCCTGATACGGGCCGGACCCCGGACGCCCTGACCGAGGCCCTGTCGGGCAGCGACATGGGGTCGGACACCCGCGCCGGATCGCTCCAGGGTGGATCCGCGACCGGGTCAGAGATCGACCCTGACCAGGACACGGTCAACGAGACCCTTGCCAGCGAAGGCCTGGCTTCGAGCGCATCCGCGGCCTCGGCGAAGGCAGATTTGGAACCGGTCAAGAACACCGGCGAGGACTCCACCGGCCCCGACGGCGAGCCGGTCGACGGCGGAAGGGGCGAGGCCGACGCCGCGACCGGGTGACGCCTGCGTCATCCGCGCCTTGGCGAAGGCGCGAACCTGCCTTGCCGCCGCCGCAGGCTTGGGCCACGGTGCGGCCACTCAACGACAGTCTCTTCAAGGACGATACGGGATGAAGCGCACGCTTGCGGTCGCCGCTCTGATGGCGGCCATGGCCATGGCCGGTTGCAGCCAGGCCCCCGCAGATGAGGCCCCGGTCGCCGAGGCGGCGCCCGCAGCGGAAGCCGCGGCCGCTGTCACCCCTGCGCCGGCTGAAACCGCCTCAGCAGCGGCGCCCGCTGCCCCCGGAGCCCCCGCGTTCGCCGTCGTCTACCCGGGCGCCGTCGCCAGCGGGCCGCCTACGGTCGCCCGGAGCGCCGAGGGCCCCGGCGGCATTCTGGTCTTCACGACCGAGGCTACTCCGGACGCGGTGATTGCCTTCTATCGCCAGCGCGCCGAGGCGGCCGGCCTGGCCTCCGTCATGGCCATGAACACCGGCGAGGCCCGCGCCTATGGCGCCGCCGCCAAGGATGACAGCGGCAAGCTGCTGCACGTCGTCGCCACGCCGGTCGAAGGCGGCCCGACCAGCGTGCAGCTGGACTGGACCAACGGCCGGTGAAACCGGCTGCCGCCCTGGCCGCCTGCCTCCTGATGGGCGGGTGCGCTTCGGCAGCAGCGCCCATCATCGCCCTTGCGCCGGTTGAGGGCTATCTCGACCCTGCCGTCGTCCGGTCGGTCGGGTCGGAACTCACGCCTTCGCCCGTCTATCCGGACGTGGAACAGGCCGTCTTCGACTCCGTCGAGCCAGGCGCCGACCGCTGGTGGCTGGCCACGGTCCACGCGGAACTGCGGCCGCCGGGGGCCGCCCAGCATTTCGACTGCATCCTGAATACACGGCTGGAGGACAGGCCGCGCCCTGCTCTGAACAGGCTGATGAACCGGCTGCTGGTTGATTCCGCCAGCGTCACGAACGCTCTCGCCGAGCGCGCGCCACGACAGCGACCGGTTGCTCAACGGCCGGACCTGCAGTCCTGTATCCGGATGGATGAGGCCTCGCGCAACAGCCCCTCCTGGCCTGCGGGCGGCGCCGTCGCCGGGGCGGTCTATGGCGAGATGTTCGCCGCCCTCGCGCCGGACCAGGCTGGGGAGGTCCGGCGGCGGGGACTGGATATCGGCGCAAGCCGCGCCCTGTGCCGGGTGAACTGGCAGGCGGACGTCGCCGACGGCATTCAGATCGGCCGGGCCGTCTATGAGCAGGCCGCCGCCACGCCGGAGTTCGCCGTCGACCTGGAGGCTGCCAGGGCCGAGGTCGCCGCCGCGCGCGCCGAGGGCCTGACCCATCCGGCCTGCGCCGCCGAACGCCGTGCGCTTCGGCCGGTGAGCGCCCCGGCGGCTACGCCGGACGCGGGCTGACCAGCGAGCCGTACAGATCGGTCCGGCGGTCGCGGAAGAAACCCCAGGCCGCGCGGTGGCGGTCGATGAAGTCGAGATCGAAGGTGTGGACCAGGGCCCCTTCCTCTTCCCGACCGAAGCTCTCGACCAGATCACCGCGGTGGTCGGCGATGAAGGATGAGCCGTAGAAGACCTGCCCGGCGTCGTTGACCTGTTCGTGGCCGATGCGGTTGGCGCCGACGACCGGCACGACGTTGGACACCGCGTGCCCCTGCATGGCGCGCCGCCACGGCTCGGCGGTGTCCAGCTCCTTGTCATGCGGTTCGGAGCCGATGGCCGTCGGATACATCAACACCTCGGCCCCCTGCAGCATCATCGCCCGCGCCGTCTCCGGGTACCACTGGTCCCAGCAGATGCCGACGCCTATACGGCCGTGACGGGTGTTCCAGACCTTGAAGCCGGTGTCGCCGGGCCGGAAATAGTATTTCTCCTGATAACCGGGGCCGTCGGGGATGTGGCTCTTGCGATAGACGCCCAGGGCCGCGCCGTCAGCGTCCAACATGACCATGGAGTTGAAATAGTGGGGTCCCTCACGCTCGAAGATTGAGACGGGGATGGCGACGCCGAGCTCGGCAGCCACGGGCTGGAGGGCGACGACGCACGGGTGCTCGCGCCACGGATGGGCGCCCGCGAACCAGCGCTCCTCCTGGCTGACGCAGAAGTACGGCCCCTGGAACAGTTCGCTCGGCAGGATCACCTGCGCGCCCTTTGCGGCGGCCTGTCGAACCAGAGCGATGGTCTTGTCGATATTGGCACGCAGGTCCTCACCGTAGGACGTCTGCAGGGCGGCTACGGAGATCGTGCGGGCCATCAGGCGGGCTCCTGCTGGGAGATGCAATGGAAGGATCCACCGCCGGACAGGATGGCGATGGAGGACAGGGGGATGATTTCGCGGTCCGCGAAGACCGTCTTCAGGCCCTGACAGACCAGATCGACGGCGCGCGTGTTGCCGTAGTCCGGGACGATCACCGCGCCGTTGGCGATGAGGAAATTCATGTGGCTGGCCGGGATGGGCTTTTCGTCCTCGTCGCCGATGAAGCCGGGCGACGGCAGGCGCAGCAGTTTCAGCGGCGCGCCGGTCGCATCCGTCATCTCAGACAGCGCCTTCGCCACCGCGTCATAGACGTCGTCGTTCGGATCATTTCGGCCTGATGCGATCGGACAGGCGATCACGCCCGGCGCGACGAACCGGGCCAGATTGTCGACATGGCCGTCGGTGTGGTCGTTCAGCAGGCCGTCGCCGAGCCACAGGACCTTGCGCGCGCCCAGCGACGCAGCCAGCGCGGCCTCTGCGGCAGCCTCGGTCCAGCCCGGGTTGCGGTTCGGGTTCAGCAGGCACTGGCGGGTGGTGACGATCGTCCCCTGCCCGTCATGGTCCAGCGCCCCGCCCTCAAGAATGAAGTCGTGCCGGTCGAGCGCCACGCCGGAGGCCGCGCCGATCTGCTCCGCAACCGTGTCATCGTACTCCAGCTCGTATTTCCCGCCCCAACCGTTGAAGCGGAAGGCTGCGGCCGTCGCTGACCCGGCGCCGAAGATCGGGCCGGTGTCGCGCAGCCAGATGTCCCCGAACCGGCCATCAATGACTTCGACATGGGCCACGCCGGCGAAGCGGGTTCGAGCATCGTCCAGAGCTTCAGGCTTGCCGACCATCAGCTTCACGGTTTCGCGGCCCGGCCCGGCCAGGGCGCGGACCAGGGCCTCGACCTCGGCCTGGGCCGGCTCGAGGCTTTCCTCCCACAGCTCGCCGTGGCTCGGCCAGCCAACCCAAATCGCGCGGTGCAGAGACCATTCGGCGGGGATGGATCTGGTCATGGGAGCGGGAAGTCCTGAACGGCGGCGAGGCGACCGCGCCAGATAGACACGCCGGACCCCGACTTCAACTCATCCCCCGATGGTCGGTGCAAAACGAAAAGGGGCGGCCCGTCTCCGGACCGCCCCCTCGTTCGTCAGTCCCGATGGACCCGGCTCTAGAACTTCACGCCGAGCGAGATCATCGCGGTCCGCGGCGACCCGACCGAATAGGTCCGGACCTGGCCCGAGCGGATGGCGTTGGCCGCCGGCACACGGGGATCGGTCGTCAGGGTCGAGGCCAGCGAGTTGTTACCCGACGAGATGTTGCCGAGGTAGTCCTCTTCCAGCAGGTTCGTCACGTTGACCTGGACATAGACGTCACGGAGGCTGCCGACCAGGCGGGTCAGGTCGTAGCGGGCGTCGAAATCGACGACCGTATAGGCCGGGGCGACCTCGTCGTTGACGTCGGTGGCCCAACGGTCGCCGACATATTTGCCTTGCAGGCCGACCGAGAAGTCTTCGGTGACGTCCCAGTCCATCCGCAGCGAGTAGGTCCAGTCGGGCGTTTCGACCAGCGACTTGCCGGCGGTCGGCAGGAACAGCGGGATCAGGGTGCCCGCGCCACAGGCCGGGGTCGAACCCGCGACCTGGTTGGCGTTGGTGCAGTTGAAGTTGCCGAAGAACAGGTTGTCCTGGATTTCGCTCTCGTTATACGACGCCGAACCATAGACCGAGAAGTTCTCGGTGACGTTCCAGCCGAGTTGGCCGTCGAAGCCCCACTGCTCCACCGCGCCGACGTTGCGGTCGATGATCAGGTCGAAGGTCGGCGAGCTCGGGTCGTTGTCGCGCGACGAAACGATGCGATTCTCGTAGTTGGTGTACCAGAGCGCGGCCTGGGCCAGGAACATGTCGTTACGGAAGCGATAGCCCAGGTCGTAGGACTGGGTCAGTTCCGGCTGCACGGCCGAGAAGTCGAGGGCGCCGGTGGTGCTGCGGACGGGCTGGTAGAGGTTGTCCGTGCGGGGCACGGAAATGCCTTCCGCATAGCTGGCGTACACGCTGTGACCATCCGCGAAGCGCCAGTTGACGCCGAGGCTCGGCAGGATGTCGTTGAACTCGAGTTCGGCCTGGTAGGGCGCGATCCACGAACCGGTGGTGCCGTTGAAGGTCACATTGCCGGGACGGGTGAGGTCCGGCGTGGTGGCTTCGGTGGTGCAACGGACGGTCGAGGTGCCGTTCAGCGAGTAGCAGTACTGGTTCAGTTCGCGACGGAACATCGGGGCGCGGGCGCCGATGTTGACCGTGACCGTGTCCTCGAGGAACTGGCCGCGGTATTCCAGGGCGAACTGGTTCAGTTCGGCGATCGAGAAACGGTCGCGCGAGTTGTAGTGCGAGCCGTCCCGGCCGCGCAGGCGCAGTTCCGGCGAACCCCAACGCTCATGGCCGCCGAACACATTGGCCGGGCGACCGTCGCGGCCGAGGCGGATGCCTTCGCCGGTCTGGCGGTGGCGACCGTAGTCCAGGGTGTAGGCGGCGCGGATGCGGTGATCCTCGTTCAGATCCCAGATCAGCGAGCTGATGATGCCGTAGCGGTTGGTGGTGGTGTTGGACGGGGCGTAGATGGCGATGGTGTCGAGGACGTCACCGTCTCCGTTCAGGTCCACGCCGATGCCGCCGGTGTTGTTGCCGTCCTGGTCGAAGCGGTTGTCACGCTCGGTGGCGAACGAATAGTTGCCGCCGTTGGCGGTCACATACTGGAACGACGGGTCGAAGGTGAACCGGATGCTGTCCGTCAGGCCGTAGCTGAACTGACCGCGGATGTTGCCGGTGTTCGACGGGTTGATGCGCAGGCCAAAGAAGTTGGTGCAGCTGCCCGTGCCCGTCGTGCCGTCCGAGCGGACGAAGGTCGACTGGGTGTTGTCGTTCTGGGCGCCGGGGCCGCCGTTCGGCATCGAGCAGGAGCGGTCCTGTTCGAGGTAGGTGCCGGAGTTGAACTGGGCCTGGTTGATGAAGTTGTTGTAGAAGTCGTTCCGGTTGCGGTTCCAGTGCGCCGACAGGCTGGCGAAGTTGCCATCACCGAGGTTCTGATAGAGGCGGGCATTGTACTGGCGCTTCTCAAGGTTGCCGGGACCCTTGAACTTGTCATAGTCGGTGCCGGAGAAGGTGAAGTAGGCGGTCGTGTCCCACGGACCGAAGGTTCCGGTGTCGAAGCGGGTGAACAGACGGCGATAGTTGAAGTCGCCGAACGAAACGTTCACCTGGCCACCCATCTCCTCGAGCGGGCGCGCCGTGGTGTAGTTGATGGTGCCGCCGGTCGCCGAGGCGGTCGGGCTGTCGACGTCAGTCGTGCCGGTGTTGACGGCCGCGCGCTCGATCAGTTCCGGGTCCAGCTGCTGGTTGGTGTAGGTGGCGTAGTTGCCGGTGTCGTTCAGCGGGATGCCGTCGAAGGTCAGCGAGACCCGGTTGCCGTCGAAGCCGCGCAGGCGAATGTTGCCGCCCGAGTTACCGAAGGGGTCGGCGTTCACGAAGTTCAGGCCGGGGACCAGGTTCAGGGTCTGCAGGATCGTCTGACCGGGGCTCTGGGTCGAGATGAACTCCTGGGTGATGGTCGAGCGGGTCTTGGCGACCGTCTCGGCGACGATCGAGCCGTCGGTGGTGAACGGCCCGCGCGTGCCGGTCACGACGACGGTGTCCAGTTCGGTAGCCTCGGTCGCGACCGTGCCCGACGATTGGGCCGATGCGGCGCCGGCGACCAGAAGGCCGCTGAAGAGGGCGGTGGTCGCCCAGAACACGCGTTTGCGGTTCGTCATTGTCATTGATCCCCGAATGAAGAAGGGCGCGCACGCCCGGCAACCGGCGGCAGCCGGCTAATCTCCCGCCCCCTCTAGGCGTGCCATCGGAAAGTGGGACGACATTCGTGTGACAGTGATATGACAGTCAGATCGGGTGGCGTTAGAGACACACTCGAGCGGGTCGGAATCTGTGGATGTCTTCGCTCCGGAGCGCCGCCCCGGGCAACCCTTGGACATTTCTTCCGCGCCCGGATCGATTTGGATGGGCTCGCTCGACGGTTATTCGCCCCAGACCGCCCGCAAACGGGCGGCCCGGCCGCAGAATCGGGTGTAGCCGCCATAGCGCACCGGATTCAGCCGGGCGAAGTCCTGATGATAGGCCTCGGCGGGCCAGAACCGCGCCGAGTCCCGAACCGGCGTGACGAAGCGAGCCGGCCCAATCTGCGCGACTGCCGCGCGGCGCGAGGCCTCGGCGGCCGGCTTCTGGGCGGGGGTGGCGAAGACCGCCGTGGCATAGGGCGCGCCCTGATCACAGAACTGGCCGTCGGGGTCCGTGGGATCGATGGTTCGCCAGAACCGGTCGACCAGTTGGCGATAGCTGATGCGGGCCGGATCAAAGGTCACCTGCACCGCCTCGAGGTGGCCGGTTCCGCCCCGGACCACCTGATCATAGGTCGGGTTGGCGATCTGACCGCCGGCGAAACCGGATACCGCCGCGACCACGCCGGGCATTCGCTCAAAATTGGCTTCGACCGACCAGAAGCAGCCGCCGGCGAAGACCGCGACCTCGCGCCGGCCGCTGTCCCGAGCCTGCGGAGCGGAGGGCGCGCTCTCCGCCGGGTCGCCCGGCGAGCAGGCGGCGAGCGCGAGAATGACGAGACTGCAAACGGCGCGACGCGACATGGGGACGGACTCCGGCAGCGCGACAGGGTCCGCGCCATGACCGACATACGATGGTCGCGCCCCGGCGGTTTCAGATCAAGCGTCCAAAGCAAAACCGCCGCCCCCCTCTCGGGAGGCGGCGGCTCTGTGTTG